>NZ_CP112880.1:5100833-5401666 GCF_028747205.1 Streptomyces sp. CA-278952 | reverse complement strand
CCAGCGGGGGCATCGGGCGTTCGGAAGTGCTCATGGCCTCCATCGTGGCAGCCAGGTCTGACAACGACCGCGCCCCGCACCACCGGACACCACCGGACCCCGTTCGTCCCTTCTGTTCCAGCAGTAACCGTTTCGGCACACATATCTCGGTTACGCGTGGTTTCTGTCACAGTCGGTCGACAGCCCCACGCCGCCTGCCGCCCGGGGTCGTTCAACCCAGCACGGGCTGAGTGATCGTCAGCCTGTGCTGCGGAGCGCAGCAGAGCAGAGAAGCGCTGAGAGGTGTCACTGATGACCGACGAGACGCTCTGGTCCTACAAGGACATTGCCGCGCACATCCAGGTCCAGCCGGACACCGTCCGCTCCTATCGCAAGCACGGGCTCCTGCCCCCGCCCGACCAGGTGAAGAACGGGAAGCCGTACTGGTACGGAGACACCGTCCGCGCGTGGGTCGCCTCCCGCCCCCGAAACCGGGGCCGCTGACACCCCCTGCCCGCGCAGCGACCCCGCTCGCCCGCCCCGGGCCCGCCCCCTACCCGACCCGGGCCCGTCAGCCCCGGGCGGGCGCCCGGAAGAGGGCCGTCCAGAGGAACGGCTCTCCGAAGAGCGGGGATGCGGGAGCCTCGTCGTTCATCCGGCGCAGCTCGATCTCGCTCAGGCCGGAGAAGACGTGGCGCAGCGCCTCGGGTGAGTAGGCGAGCCCGCCCTGGAGGCCGCCCGTGCGGTAGAGCTCGGCGTCCGGCAGCTCCGAGCCCATCCCGCCCTCCCCGGCGGCGAAACAGGTGAGCGCGAAGTGGCCGCCGGGCGCGAGGCAACGCTCCAGGAGGGCGAGATAGCTGATACGCCGATGGGGCGGCAGGTGGTGGAAGCAGCCGGAGTCGTGGATCAGGTCGTAGGGCCCGGCCAGGGCGGCCCCCGCCGCCGTCAGCGCGAACGCGTCACCGCGGTGGAACCGGACGCCGTGGGCCCCCGCGCCTTCCGCCCGCTCGCGGGCCCAGGCGATCGCTTCCGGGGAGAGGTCGACCGCGTCGACGTCGAAGCCGAGCGAGGCCAGGTGCAGCGCGTTGCGGCCGGGCCCGCAGCCGAGGTCGAGCGCACGGCCCGGGGCGATCAGCCCCTGGCGGACATACCCGTCCAGGCTCTCGTCGGGCTTGTCCACGAAGAACGGCACCGCCTTGGAACGGTCCGCGTAGAAGTCGTCCCACCAGGGCTCCCCGTTGGCTGTCCACCGGTCCGCCGCAGGGGCGAACAGCCCGTCCATCAGCGCCAGTACATCGTCCGTCGTGGTCACGTTCCGGTCCATCCGGGCCCCCTTTTCCGATGGGGTAATTTTAGCCAGTCGGAGCATGAAATCCCAGGTCAGCGACCCTTTGCCGATGCCGCTGGCAGGCCCCTGGCGTCTTCTGTGGCGGGCGGAGAGGCCGGCCCCCCTGCCTCCCCCCGTTCGGTGCCCCGCGGGCCCTCCGGGGCCCGCTCCGGGGGTGTTCCCGGCCTCTCCGAGGGCCCTTTCCGAAGGACTTCCCCGTCCCCTTCGCTGAGGCCGAACCTGCGGTGGAAGGCACGCAGGGGCGCGGGGGCCCACCAGGTGGAGCTGCCCATCAGCTTCATCACCGCGGGGACCAGCAGGCCCCGCACCACCATGGCGTCCATCAGGACGGCGAGGGCGATGCCGAGTCCCAGCATCTTGGTGTTGGTGACCCGTGAGGTGCCGATGGCCACCATGACGACCGCGAGGATCACTGCGGCCGCGGTGATCAGTCCGCCGGTGTGCCGGAGTCCGAAGGTGACGGAGTGCTCGTGGTCGCCGGTGCGGTCGTACTCCTCCTTGATCCGGGATATCAGGAAGACCCCGTAGTCCATGGAGAGTCCGAAGGCGACGCAGAACATCAGGACGGGCAGCGTCGTCTCGATGTCGCCCGTGCTGGTGAAGGCGAGCAGCCCGGAGAGATTCCCGTCCTGGAAGACCCAGACCACCGCTCCGAACATCGCGGTCAGGCTGAGGGCGTTGAGCACGACCGCCTGGAGCGGGATGAGCACACTGCCGGTGAGCAGGAAGACCAGGAACAGGGTGACCACCACGATGATCCCCACCGCCCAGGGCAGCCGGTCGGCTATGGCGTCCTTGGAGTCGACGAGGACCGCCGCTGTGCCCGTCACCGAGGTGTCGAGGGAGGAGGCGGAGGGCACGGCCCTCAGGTCCCGTACGAGCTGTTGGGTCTTCTCGCCGACGGCTTCTCCCTCGGGCAGCACGCTGTAGTAGGCCACGGAGTCCCCGGTGACCGGGCCGTCGACCCGCAGGACTCCGGGAAGCTGCTCGATCCGGTCCTTCAGCTCCGCGTACGCGGCGGGGGAGCCCTGCCCCTCGGCCAGCACCTCCAGGCCGCCGCCGGGGCTGCCGGGGAACCCTTCGCGGATGTGTTCCTGGACGACCCGGGACTCCGCCGAGGCCGGCAGCTGACGGTCGTCCGCCGTGCCGAACTTGACGCCCAGGAAGGGCAGTCCGAGCAGCAGGAGCCCGACGGTGGTGACGACGGCGAAGACGGGCGCCCTGCGCATCACCAGCACGGCCAGCCGCGCCCAGCCCCGGCCGGGCGACGCACCGGCGTCGGCGGTCTCCTTCTTCCGGCGGCGGAACAGGCGGCGCAGGTCCAGCGAGTTGACCCGGTGGCCGAGCAGCACGAGCGCGGCGGGCAGCAGGATCAGTGCGGCAGCAGCGGCCAGGAGGACCACGGCGATCCCGGCGTAGGCGAAGGACCGCAGGAAGTACTGCGGGAAGACGAGCATGGCCGACAGGGACACCGCCACGGTCAGCGCCGAGAACAGCACCGTACGCCCGGCGGTCCGCAGCGTCGTGCCCACCGCGGTCCGGGGGTCCGCCCCGCCGGCCAGCTCCTCGCGGAAGCGGCGGACGATGAACAGGGCGTAGTCGATGGCGAGTCCGAGCCCGAGCGCCGTAGTGAGGTTCATGGCGAAGACCGAGACGTCGGTGAACTCCGTCAGCCCTCGCAGCACGGCGTTGGTGCCGAGGATGGCGACGATGCCGACACCGAGCGGCAGCATCGCGGCGACGGCGCTGCCGAAGACCATCACCAGCAGGACGAGCGTCACCGGCAGGGCGATCAGCTCGGCCCGCAGCAGGTCCTCCTGGATGATCGTCTGCATCTCGTGCTGCACCGCGACGGGCCCGCCGAAGGAGACCTCCACCGGTCCCCGCTCCCCCGCGAAGGCGGGGGCTATCCGGTCGAGGGTCTCGCCGGCGGTCTTCTCGTCGCCCCCGATCCGGGCGGCGATGACCGCCTCGTGACCGTCCTCGGAGCGCAGGGCGGGGGACGCGGTCTCCCAGTAGGACCCGACGCCCGAGATCCCCGGCTCGGTCTTCAGCCGCTCGACCAGACGGGCGGCTTCGGCGGCCACCGCCGGGTCGTCGACGGTCGCGGAGCCGCTGTCCACCAGCAGGAGCAGGTTGGGCTGGGAAGCGGGGAACTCCCTCGCCAGCACCTCGGTCGCGTAGGTCGACTCGGCGTCGGGGGCCTGCCAGCCGCCGCTGCCCATCCGGTCCGCCACCCCGCTCCCCGCGAAGACGGCGAGTGCGGTGATCACCAGCGCGGCCAGCAGCGCGAGCCGCGGCCGGGCGGTGACGAGCCGGGTCCAGCCGCCGATCGACGGCGGCGCGGAACGGTTGACTTCGGACATGGTGCGGTGTCCCCTTCACCGAGACCCGGGCAGCACAAGGCAGCATGGGTCGGTCGTTGCCACTTACCCTGGCAAACACGAGTAGTCGCTCGCGTTTCACTAGAATGCGAGCGAGTACTCGCGTTTGTCAACCGCATCACGAGAGCCGGGGATTGACCGTGTCGGAGGCCAAAGCCACCAAGGGCGCCGCAGCGGACGGAGCGGACGGCGGATCCACCGCCGGCGCGGACGGCGGAGCGCCGGGATCCGCCCGCCCGCGTCGCCGCCAGGCCCGCGGCGAGGCCCGTATCGCCCAACTGCTCCAGGCCGCCGCCAGCGTCTTCTGCACCAGCGGCTACACCGCGTCGAGCACCAACGCCATCGCCCGCGAGGCAGGGGTGTCGCCGGGCACGCTCTACCAGTTCTTCCCGAACAAGGAGGCCATCGCCGTCGAGCTGGGCGACCAGCTGCTCAACCGCTGGCGGGACACCTACGGCGCCGCCTTCGCCCAGAGCCATATCGAGCTGCCGCTCGACCGCATGCTGGACGCCATCCTCGACCCGCTGATCGCCTTCAACTGCGAGAACCCGGCCTTCTCCGTCCTGATGCACGGCTCGGAGATCCCCGGCCGGATCACCGAGGAGCACGACACGCTGCACGCCACGATGCTGACGCGGGTCGAATCGGTGCTCGCCGGCTACCTCCCGTACGTACCGGCCGGCGAGGTCCACCGCATCGCCGACATGACCCTCATGCTCTTCAAGGCCGGGCTGGACCTGATCATGGCCCACGAGGGCGAGGAGCGCGCGGCCTACACCCAGGAGCTGAAGACGATCATGTTCCGCTATCTGGACCCCCTGGTCGGCGACGATGCGCGAGACCGGGCCCAGCACGCGCCGTAGACACCCCGCGCGCACCCTGCACGGCCACGGGCCCGACGCGCGCCGCCGCGCCGGATCGCCTTCATACCCCCTAGGGGTATAGTGTTAGGTACGACGGAACGCCGGGAGTCCTCCGCGACGCCCCCGCGCCCCGCCAAGCCGCCGTAACGTGTTCGCGAAGAGGAGAACGTCATGACCGCCGAGACCGAGACCCCCCAGTCCACCGGTTCCTGCTGCACGCCCACCGGTTCCTGCCACGACGGCGCGGCCGACGTCCAGATCGAGCAGACCGACGCGGTCACCACCGTGTACCAGGTCAAGGGCATGACCTGCGGCCACTGCGAGGGCTCCATCGCGGAGGAGATCTCCGGGATCGCGGGCGTGACCTCGGTCGCGGCCGTCGCCGCCACCGGCCTGGTCACCGTCACGTCCAAGGCCCCGCTGACCGAGGACGCCGTCCGCGCCGCCGTCGACGAGGCCGGGTACGAGCTCCTCGGCCCGGCCGCCTGAAGGCCGGCCGGAGCAGCCGCCACCCCGTCCGCCGTCGGGCCGCACCTCGCCAGTCGCTACTGGTGGGGTACGGCCCGATCCGCGTTCCCCAGAAGCTCGGCCTCCCGCACATCACGATGCTGGTCACCGACGAGGTCCGCCGGCGGCGGGCACGGGGACGGATGCGGCGATCGAGGCGAGCGACCTCAGCCGGTTCGTGGAGATCTCAAGGTGACGGCTGACGCGATCCGCCTCTCCAGGCGTACGCTGGCCACTACCAGGGGCGACTTCCCCCGGGCCTCCGGGTGCGACGTCACGGCCTTGCCCCTGGCCGCAATTGGCCTGCTCAACCCTGTGATCGCGGGAGCCGTCATGGCGTTTTCGTCCGTGTTCGTCGTCACGCACAGCCTACGGTTGCGCGCCTTCACGTAACTTCCACAAAGAGATTTAGATCACACCGGTTTCAGGGTAACCATCCGGTGGGTTCGCGAGTCTTAGAGTGCGAGCCAAGGATGTCTTGGGGGACATCCGATGGAGTGTCTTGGGGGACGCTCCTGTGGCAAGCGGTGGCCGGGGCACGTGCACCGGGGAGCTTTGAGCGGCCCTCCCGTGCGTACGGACCCCGGCGGACCGCGGCACAAAAGAACAACGGGAGCTTCGGCTCCCTGCAGACGCCCGGCCGGATCCCGTGGGGGGAATCCGCTCCGGGATATGGGAAACGCCCCGACCGTCGACCCGTGGGGGGATCGGCGGCGGGGCGTTTCTCGCCTTCCAGCCCGCTCGCGCCCCGCATGAGCCGCCCAAGCCCCGTATGCGCCCCGCATGAGCCGACCCGAGTCCCGTACACGGCCCGCACATGAGCCCGCTCGCCGCCTGTACACGCCACACGCCCGTAGGCGGCCCGTGCACACGCCCCGCACAACGCCGAATCGCCCCGGACACCGCGCTCTGTGCGAAGCGCGGTACGCGGGGCGAAGGCAGTCGGCCGAAGAGGCCGGGCACTACAGGGGTGATGCGGTCCGGGTCAGCGGCCCTCGACCGGGACGAAGTCGCGCAGGACCTCGCCGGTGTAGATCTGACGCGGGCGGCCGATGCGGGAACCCGGCTCCTTGATCATCTCGTGCCACTGGGCGATCCAGCCGGGAAGCCGGCCGAGCGCGAAGAGCACGGTGAACATCTCGGTCGGGAAGCCCATGGCCCGGTAGATCAGACCGGTGTAGAAGTCCACGTTGGGGTAGAGGTTGCGCGAGACGAAGTAGTCGTCGGAGAGCGCGTGCTCCTCCAGCTTGAGCGCGATGTCGAGCAGCTCGTCGGACTTGCCGAGCGCGGACAGCACGTCGTGCGCGGCAGCCTTGATGATCTTGGCGCGCGGGTCGAAGGACTTGTACACCCGGTGGCCGAAGCCCATCAGGCGGACGCCGTCCTCCTTGTTCTTCACCTTGCGGATGAAGGAGTCGACGTCGCCGCCGTTGGCCTGGATGCCTTCCAGCATCTCCAGCACCGACTGGTTGGCGCCACCGTGCAGGGGGCCCCACAGCGCCGAGATGCCGGCGGAGATCGAGGCGAACATGTTCGCCTGCGAGGAGCCGACCAGACGCACGGTGGAGGTCGAACAGTTCTGCTCGTGGTCCGCGTGCAGGATGAGCAGCTTGTCCAGCGCCGAGACGACGACCGGGTCCAGCTCGTACTCCTGGGCGGGGACCGAGAAGGTCATGCGCAGGAAGTTCTCGACGTACCCGAGATCGTTGCGCGGGTAGACGAAGGGGTGCCCGATCGACTTCTTGTAGGCGTACGCCGCGATCGTCGGAAGCTTCGCCAGGAGGCGGATCGTCGAGAGGTGACGCTGCTGCTCGTCGAACGGGTTGTGGCTGTCCTGGTAGAACGTGGACAGCGCGCTGACGACCGAGGACAGCATGGCCATCGGGTGGGCGTCGCGCGGGAAGCCGTCGAAGAACCGCTTGACGTCCTCGTGCAGCAGCGTGTGCTGGGTGATCTCGTTCTTGAAGGTCGCCAGCTCGTCGACCCTCGGCAGATCGCCGTTGATCAGCGTGTACGCGACCTCGAGGAACGACGAGCGCTCGGCGAGCTGCTCGATCGGGTATCCGCGGTAGCGCAGAATGCCCTGCTCACCGTCGAGGTACGTGACGGCGGATTTATAGGCGGCGGTGTTGCCGTATCCGCTGTCCAGCGTCACCAGGCCGGTATTGGCCCGGAGCTTCCCGATGTCGAAGCCCTTGTCGCCGACGGTGCTGTTGATCACCGGGTAGGTGTACTCGTCATCGCCGTACCGCAGTACTACAGCGTTGTTGGTGTGCTCGCTCACGTCATCCCTCACCGACGTAGTGCCTCTTCTTCGAGGTGCCCTGACTGTCTTCCACCCTCCCCCATTCGGCTCAGGAGAGTGCACTCGGGGTCGTCCATTGGACTCATGGGCGGCACTGAGTGCCGCCAACTTACTCATCCTGCCCCCTTGACTGCGGTTCCGGAAGACCTCCGTGATGTTTCCCACCGATTTGATCGATCATTTTCGCCACGGCTTACGCGAAGTCTTCTCCGGAGCCGCCCCGGAGCCGGAAATCCAGTGCCGTACAGCGTCTGCCTGCGGAAACCGTCCGGACCGCCTGGCCGATCGCCTTACGGGACCCGACCAGGACCACCAGCTTCTTGGCCCGCGTCACGGCCGTGTAGAGCAGGTTGCGCTGGAGCATCATCCAGGCACTGGTGGTGACGGGGATGACGACGGCCGGATACTCGCTGCCCTGGGAGCGGTGGATGGTCATGGCGTACGCGTGGGCCAGCTCGTCCAGCTCGTCGAAGTCGTACCCGATCTCCTCGTCCTCGTCGGTGTAGACGGTGAGCTTCTGTTCGTCCAGGTCAAGGCCGGTGACGACGCCGACCGTGCCGTTGAAGACGCCGTTCTCGCCCTTGTCGTAGTTGTTTCGGATCTGGGTGACCTTGTCGCCGACCCGGAAGACCCGGCCGCCGAAGCGCTTCTCGGGAAGGTCGGGGCGGGCCGGGGTGATGGCCTGCTGGAGCAGCCCGTTCAGATTCCCCGCACCCGCCGGGCCCCGGTGCATCGGGGCGAGAACCTGCACGTCACGGCGGGGATCGAGGCCGAATTTGGCCGGAATGCGGCGGGCCGCCACATCGACGGCGAGCTTGCCCGCGTCCTCCGTCTCGTCCTCCACGAAGAGGAAGAAGTCGCTCAGCCCCTCCGTGAGCGGCGGCTGCCCGGCGTTGATCCGGTGGGCGTTGGTCACGACGCCGGACTGCTGGGCCTGGCGGAAGATCCGGGTGAGCCGGACGGCGGGGACCGGGCCGCCCTCCGCGAGCAGATCGCCCAGCACCTCCCCCGCGCCGACCGAGGGCAGCTGGTCGACGTCACCCACGAGGAGGAGGTGGGCACCGGGTGCCACCGCCTTCACGAGCTTGTTGGCGAGCAGCAGGTCGAGCATCGACGCCTCGTCCACGACGACCAGATCCGCGTCCAGCGGGCGGTCCCGGTCGTAGGCCGCGTCCCCGCCCGGCTTCAGCTCCAGGAGCCGGTGCACGGTGGACGCCTCGGCCCCGGTCAGCTCGGCGAGCCGCTTGGCGGCGCGCCCGGTGGGGGCGGCGAGCACCACCTTGGCCTTCTTGGCCCGGGCCAGCTCGACGATGGACCGTACGGTGAACGACTTCCCGCAGCCGGGGCCGCCGGTCAGGACGGCCACCTTCCGGCTGAGCGCGAGCCGTACGGCCTGTTCCTGCTCGGGCGCGAGGATGGCCCCCGTACGGGTGGCGAGCCAGGCCAGGGCCTTGTCCCAGTCCACGTCCCTGAAGGCCGGCATGCGGTCCTCGCCGGTCTTCAGCAGGCGGCGGACCTGCCCGGCGAGGGACAGCTCGGCCCGGTGGAAGGGGACGAGGTAGACAGCGGTGACCGGTTCGCCGCCCTCGGGGGACGGCACCTTCTCCCGGACGACGCCCTCCGGATCGGCGGCCAGCTCGGCCAGGCACTCGATGACCAGCCCGGTGTCGACCTGGAGCAGCTTGACGCCGTCCGCGATGAGCCGCTCCTCGGGGAGGTAGCAGTGCCCCTGGTCGGAGGACTGGGACAGGGCGTACTGGAGGCCGGCCTTGACCCGCTCGGGGCTGTCGTGCGGAATACCGACGGCCTGGGCGATCCGGTCGGCGGTGAGGAAGCCGATGCCCCAGACGTCGGCGGCCAGCCGGTAGGGCTGGTTCTTCACGACGGAGATCGAGGCGTCCTCGTACTTCTTGTAGATGCGGACGGCGATGGAGGTGGAGACCTCGACGCTCTGGAGGAAGACCATGACCTCCTTGATCGCCTTCTGCTCCTCCCAGGCGGTCGCGATCATCTTCGTTCGTTTGGGGCCGAGGCCGGGGACCTCGACGAGGCGCTTCGGCTCCTGCTCGATGATGTCGAGGGTGTCGACGCCGAAGTGGGTGGTGATCCGGTCGGCCATCACCGGCCCGATCCCCTTGATCAGTCCGGAGCCGAGATAGCGGCGGATGCCCTGGATGGTGGCGGGCAGCACGGTGGTGTAGTTCTCCACGGTGAACTGCTTGCCGTACTGGGAGTGCGAGCCCCAACGGCCCTCCATCCGCAGCGATTCACCGACCTGCGCGCCGAGCAGCGCGCCGACGACGGTGAGGAGGTCGCCGGCTCCGCGTCCGGTGTCGACGCGGGCGACCGTGTACCCGTTCTCCTCGTTGGCGTAGGTGATCCGCTCCAGGACACCTTCGAGGACGGCCATGTTGGACATGGCCCGACGCTACCGGGTGGCACTGACAGTGCGGTGCGCGGACGGGGCTTCCGTCAGGGGGTGGGGGGTGTCGGCCCGCCGCCCTCGTACTCGTGCGCCAACAGGGCGTCCATGGTGGTGCGCAGCGTGCCGAGGAACTCCTCGAAGTGCTGGATCTCCCGCGGTGAGTAGGCTGCCATCGCCTCGGCCATCCGCTCGGAGTACGGGCCGAAGAACGCGATGGCCCTCGGCCGGATGTCGGGACTGCTGCGCAGGGTCACCACGCGGCGGTCGGCGCTCTCGCGGGTGCGGACGATGTGCCCCGCCTGTTCGAGCCGTTTGAGGAGGATGGCGGTCGCGCCGGAGGAGAGCGAGACCCGCTCGCTGAGCCGGGCGGGCGACAGGGGTGTGCCCTGGTCCTCCGCGTAGAGGATCTCCACGAGGGCGGCGGCGTCGGTGGAGTGCAGCCCGAGCCACGTCGCGAAGCGGCGTGTGAACTCGGTGTAGTTGGCCCCGAAGGCGCGCAGGCCGTCCATGACGCGGTCGACGCGCACGGCCTCGCGGTCGGCCGGCGGAGCTTCACGGTCGACCCGCACGGCTTCGCGGCCGTCCGTGCCGTTCCCGTCCGCCGTGCCGTTTCCGTCCACCGTGACGTTCCCGTCGGCTCCGTGCCCGTTCGGCATTGGCGCTGCCCCGCTCTCTTCCGGTTCCGGTGCCCGTGCCGCCGCTGCCCCTCCGGCCGCGTCTCCCACCGTCTGCTTTGACAACTTACCCCGCCACATTTACCTTTGCCGCAAAGCTACCTACCTTTGCGGCAAAGTAACCTTGGAGTCGAAGCACTGTGCCCGAATCAGCGGAACCCCCAGAAGGCCCAGAAGCCCCGCCCACAGCACGTCAGTGGCTCGGCCTCGTCGCGGTGGCGCTCGGCGTGGCCCTGATCGTGGTCGATCTGACGATCGTCAACGTGATCCTCGCGCCGATCATCAAGGACCTCTCCATCGGATCGTCGGAAGCCCAGTGGATCCAGGAGTCGTACGCGATCACGTTCGCGGCGCTCCTGCTGGTCACCGGACGCCTGAGCGACCTGTACGGCGCACGCCGGATCTTCCTGCTGGGCCTCGCCGTCTTCGGCGTGACGAGCCTGCTGGCCGCGCTGGCCCCCGGCGGCGGTCTGCTGATCCTCGCCCGGTTCGTCCAGGGCGTCGGCGGAGCGATGATGCTGCCCACCTCGCTCGCCCTGCTGAACGCCACGTTCACCGGACGGGCGCGCGCCCAGGCGTTCGCCGTGTGGGGCTCGACCATCGGAGCGGCGGCGGCCGTGGGCCCGCTGCTGGGCGGTTGGCTCGCCGACATCTCCTGGCGGTGGGCCTTCGGCATCAACATCCCGCTGGTCGCCCTCATCGTGGCGGGGGTGCTCCGGTACCTGGACGCCTCGCCCCGCACCCCGGGCCGTATCGACGGCGTCGGCGCGGTGCTGTCGGCGGCGGGCCTGGGGCTTCTCGCGTTCGTCCTGATCGAGGGGCGCACGTACGGCTGGCTGCTGACGACGGAGCCGCTGGAGATCGGGGGCTTCTCCTGGTCCGGCGGGCTCTCGCCCGTGTTCGTCGCCCTGCTCCTGTCCGTTCTGGCCCTGGGAGTGTTCTGGCGCAGACAGACCGCGCTGAGCCGGGCGGGCGACGAGCCGCTGATGGACGTGGGGCTGTTCTCCATCCGCTCGTTCCGCAACGGCAACTTCGTGACCCTGATGGTCGGTCTCGGCGAGTTCGGCATCATCGCGGTGCTGCCGCTCTGGCTCCAGTTCGCCCTCGGCTACAGCGCGTTCGAGGCGGGCCTCGCCCTCGTCGCCCTGGCCGTCGGCAGCTTCGCCGCCTCCGGGGCGAGTTTCCCGATGGCGGCGACCGTGTCCGCGCTCGCACAGGTCCGGATCGGCCTGGTCCTGGAGGCCGCCGGGCTGACGATGCTCGCCCTGATCGCCTCCACGGACAGTTCCTGGTGGCTCATCGCCCTCGCGCTGTTCGTGTACGGGATCGGCGTCGGCTTCGCCACGGCGCAGGTCACCAACATCGTCCTCGTGGACGTACCGGAACGGAGCGGAGGCCAGGCGTCGGGCATCCAGAGCGCGGCTCGCGAGCTGGGGTCGGCGCTCGGCATCGCCCTCCTGACCACGCTGTTCTTCAGCACCCTGGCCTCCGGTATGACCGACCGGCTCACCCGGGACGGGGTCGCGGCGGACGAGGCGGACCGGCTCGGGAGCGTGGTGACGGACAGCGCCGGATCGGTGATCGACGCCCTCGCCTCGGAGCCTCGTACGGCAGCGGCGGCCCAGGCGGCCCGCGAGGCGATGGCGGTCGGCGTGCAGGTCTGCGGGTACGTCTGCGCGGGGCTGCTGCTCCTGGCGCTGGCGGCGACGCTGTTCATGTCGCCGAAGGCGAAGGGCCCTTCGAACCCGAAGGCACCGCACGAACCGGTGCGGCGACCGGTGTGAACAACTCGGTCGCCGGCGCCGCTCGCCCGGCCCCAGGATGACCCCATGCCCCTGAACGTCACCCTGGCCCGCGTGGACGCGGACCTCGCCGCCGGCCGGATACCGGTGGCGAGGCAGCGTCTGCGCGGACTGGTCTCCTCCTACCCGCACGCACCGGCTCCCCGTCGTCGCCTGGCCGCCGTCTACCGCCTGTACGGCGACGCCGCCGAAGCCGGACGCTGGATGTACCTGGAGGAGGACCGCACCCCCGAGGAGACGATCGCTTTCGAGAAGCGGTACGCCGATCCCGTACGCCGGATGCAGGCCGTTGCCTGGCGCGATCCGCAAGGGAGGTCGGCTCTCAACTGGGGTTCTCGCGCCGGCCGGCGTTGAAGCGCGCCTTCTTCTGGCGATTCCCGCAGGTGTTCATGTCGCACCATTTACGCGTACGGCTCTGGCTGGTGTCGAAGAAGGCGGCCCGGCAGGTCGGGGAAGCGCACAGGGCCAGCTTTCCGTCCCGTTCGCCCGAGATGATGTCGACCGCGTCGGCGGCGACCACGCTGAGGGCGTCCTCCACGGAGGAGGAGTCGAGCTGCCATCGCCGCTCTCCGCCAGGTGTCAGGACCGCCGCAGCCCGCCCCGCGATGCTGCGGTCGCCGATGACCTGGACCGCGGCGGCGGGAAGGGGCTCGTGCAGCGCGGCGGCCGTCGCGGCGGCGTGGATCGACTCCCTCAGCTCCCGGGCGAGGTCGAGCTGGGCGGGGGTGCAGGAGTCCACGACGAGGCCGTACACCGCCAGCCAGTCGACGAGCCGTTGCGGAACGGGGATGCGCTCCACGGCGTCGCCGAAACGCTCCGACAAGGTCCCGGTGAAGCTCGTCGCGAGCACGTTGCCGAGGCGGAAGTCAGGAAAGCCAGCACACATGGAACCACCTTAGCCGGTTGCGACATCTCGCGAGGAGCTGTTAGAACCGTCTTAGCCGGTTCACGATGAGTCGGCGCCGGTTCGGTGGTGGATCAGCACGAGTTCGCGATGGATCGGCGCCGGCCTCCCACGATGACCAGGAGGCCCCCATGCCCCGCCCGCACAGCGACGTCCACGCCTACGAGACCCACGCGACCGACGCCGACCTCGACGATCTGCGGGCAAGACTGGCCGCGGCTCGACTACCGGAGGCCGAGACCGTGCAGGACGCCCCGCCCGGCCCTCGCCGATGGGACCAGGGCGTTCCGCTCGCCGACCTGATCGACGTCGTGGCGTACTGGCGCACCGGGTACGACTGGCGGTCGTTCGAGGAGCGCCTCAACCGCATGGGCCAGTTCCGTACGGTCATCGACGGCCTGGGTATCCACTTCCTGCACCGCCGGTCCACGCGCCCGGACGCCACCCCGCTGCTCCTGACGCACGGCTGGCCGGGCAGCGTCGCCGAATTCCTGCACGTCATGGACGAGTTGGCAGATCCGGAGGACGTGGAAGCGCCGGCGTTCCATGTCGTGGCCCCGTCGCTGCCGGGCTTCGGTTTCAGCGGCAAGCCGACCACCACCGGGTGGGGCACGGAGGAGATCGCTGCCGCGTGGGTGGAGCTGATGGGGAGGCTCGACTACCACACCTTCCTGGCCCATGGCGGCGACTGGGGCGGCAACATCACCACGGTTCTGGGCGGCAGGTTCCCCGATCACGTGCTCGGCGTCCACTCCACGTTCGCGGAGGCCCCGCCAGGCCTGACCACGGACGGCCTGACGGAGACCGAGCGCAGGTGGACCGAGGAGACCCACC
Source organism: Streptomyces sp. CA-278952 (assembly GCF_028747205.1). Lineage (NCBI taxonomy): Bacteria > Bacillati > Actinomycetota > Actinomycetes > Kitasatosporales > Streptomycetaceae > Streptomyces > Streptomyces sp. CA-278952. The sequence goes on along the minus strand of NZ_CP112880.1, from coordinate 5,387,641 downwards.
ATTTCTGGCGCCACCGCGCGGCCTACGCCAAGCAGCAGGCGACCCGGCCGCAGACCACCGGCTACGCGCTCGTCGACTCACCGGTCGGGCTGCTCGCCTGGATCCTGGACAAGTTCGCCGAGTGGTCGGACACCGAGGACAGCCCGTTCGAGACCATCTCCCGGGACCGCATCCTCGACAACGTCACCCTGTACTGGCTCACGCGGACGGGTGCGTCGGCGGCCCGCATCTACTACGAGAGCCACAACTCGCTGGACCCCGAACTCCGGGTCGATGTCCCGGCGGCGATCACCATGTACCCCCGCGACATCGACAAGACACCGCGCCCGTGGGCCCAGGAGCGGTACCGGAACATCGTGCGGTGGCGGTCACCCGAGGCCGGAGGACATTTCCCGTCGCTGGAGATGCCCGCATTCTTCGTCGCCGATCTGCGGGAGGGCCTTGCGGCGGTGCTGGCCGCGCGCCGGTGAGCGGGTCGCCGCTCACCGAGGGTCTTCGGTCCGCGCACCTCCCTCCGCAGCCGTTTCGAGCCGGTCCGGCAGGAGCGCGTCGAGCCGTGAGCCGCGGCTCTCCGCGATGCGCACGATCTGTCGCAGGGACTCCGTCAGCCGGTCGGCGAGGAACCGGACCTGCTGACCGGTAACGGTCTCCTCGCCGGTCAGTAGATCGGCGGCGTGCCCGAGGAGTTCGTCCGCCATGTCCAGTTGGATGCTCTCGACGTCGTCGGCCATCCGCGAGACATGGCCGGTGCCGTCCCCGACGACGTAACAGGGCTTTCCGCCCGTGCCCGTCCACGGCAGCAGCCGCATCGCGGGGGCTTCGGCACGGTCGGCGTGTTCGCTGCTCAGCCTCATGCCACGACCCCGCCCACCCGGCCGAGATGAACGTCGCGGGCTGCGATCAGCAGCGCCCCGCTCCGCTTGCGCCGCCGCCTCGCCCCGGCCGCCCGCTCCTCGGCCGCACGCCGCTCGTGCGCCACGAAGTAGGGGCGCACGAGCGGACTGTCCTCGCCGCGCGGAGGACGCTCGCTGGTGCGGTAGACGGTGGGCCCGCCGACGTAGGCGCACGAGTAGGGGTAGAGGTACGGCTCCACGGAGTGCGGTTTGCGTGGTGCGGGGATCAGGAAGCTCAGCGCCGGCTCCAGGAGCCGGGCGAGGGAGGGCTTCATGGGGCCTGCTTTCTCAGGATGCGTCGAAGTGCGGGGCCGCTTCTTTCTGTAGCGAACCCATCACAGAGTGAGGTCAAAGGTCGCTACGCTTCCAGGGGGCCGGGCATGACAGCACACCGGTCAGGTCGAGGAGTTGCGTGCGGATGAAAGCAAACGGCAGGCCGCGTACGGCACGGGAGAAGTACGGCGAGGAGCTGAAGCTGCGGCGCATCGCGGCGGGGCTGACGCAGGAGGCACTGGCCGAACAGGTCGTCTGCTCGCCCACGCTCATCAGCCACTTCGAGGCGGGGCGGCGGCTGCCGAACCCGGACGATGCGCGGCGGATCGACCGGGCGCTGAACACGGACGGGTTCTTCGCTCGGTGGTTGGAGGATCTGGACCCGGCGTTCGCGCACTACTTCGGTGTGGTCGCCGAGCTGGAGCGGGAGGCCAGCGCGATCCGCCAGTACGGCGGTTCGCTCATCCCTGGGCTGCTTCAGACGAAGGCGTACTCGCGGGCCGTGTTCGAGGCATACCGCCCGAACTACTGCGCGGAGGAACTTGACGAACTGGTTGTCAGCCGTGCCAAGCGAGGCTTGCTGCTCGACAGCCCGTCAGCTCCGGAGGCGTGGGTCCTACTCGACGAGGGCGCGCTCCGGCGTCGTGTCGGCGGACCGCAGGTGATGGCGGAGCAACTCCACAAGGTGGCGGACATGGGCGACTCCGGTCGCGTACGCCTGCATGTGCTGCCTCTCTCTTCCGGAGCGCACGCGCTCCTAGAGGGCATGGTCTATCTGTTGTACTTCGCGGACGCGGCCCCAATGGCCTATATCGAGGGCCTTCAGAACGGGTGCCTGTTGGATGATCCGGCGCTGGTTGCCGCCTGTCACACCTCCTACACTCTCGCCCTGAGTGACGCGGCTCCACGGCACGAGTCGGTGGCGCTGGTCAGAAGCATCGCGGAGGAGCACGAACATGCACATCACCGAGCCCAGCATCGCTGACAGCGCGAGCCTGACCGGATGGCGCAAGTCCAGCTACAGCGGCGGGGCCAACGGCGAGTGCCTTGAGGTCGCGGACGGCCACACCACCGTCCCCGTCCGCGACAGCAAAGCCCCCGCAGGCCCGGCCATCGCCTTCTCCGCAGACGGCTGGTCGTCGTTCGTCACCGCGATCAAGAACGCCGACTTCTCCGCCTGATCGCCCCTCTCCTGGAGCGGCCCCGCCGGCACACGCGGCCGGGGCCGCCGAACGGAGTCAGGCGCGGGAAAGGAACGCCGCGCGCAGGTCCCGGTCCCGGAGCAGCCCGAGGGTCTCCTCCTCGCCAACGAACAGTAACGCGGCAGCGTGGTGGTAGGCCTGATGGAACATCCCTGCCAGGACATCCGCGAGCGGACGGTTCCACGCCAACCGGACGATCTCCGCCGCCTTGTCATGCTGGCCCCGGTCCGTGGCGATCCGCCACAGCTCGACCGACTGCTTGGCGGTTCCGTACGCCGTTCTGCGGCCGTCGACGAGGACGCCTCGGGAGTTGAGTCCGAACACGGCTATGCACGCGTCGCCCTGGGGCGTCAGTCCTTTGTACGTACACACCGGCAGGACCAGCCGCAGGTGCTCCAGTGGGTCCTGGAGCGTGGGGTCAATAAGTAGCGGGCTACCGTCAGCTTCGGATCGAGGGAAGCTGTTCCGCTTCTGGTTGCTGTTGCAGTACGCGCAGGCCAACAAGTGGTTGAGCCACTCGAAGGTGCGGAGCGGAGCAAGGCTCTTCGGCTCGAAGTGGTCGATGTCCGTGCCCTGGCTGTCACCGCAGTACATGCAGCGCTGGTGGCCGGGAGCCATATCGGCGAGGGTGACCATGAGACCGTCACGCACCCGTCGACGGACCGTGGTGTGGGTCCATAGGTCGGCGGCTGTCTCCTTGCGGTCGGCTTCGCTCGCCTGCTCGACCAGTTCGGTGTAGACCTTGAGATAAGTCGCCGTGTCCGAGGGGAGTTGGGCCCGCTCCAGTCGGATCACCCCGCCTCGCCGGCCTCTCCGTCCCTGATCTCCTGAACAATGCGCCGGAGTTGGGCCGAGGTTTCCTCGACCCTTGCGGCCGGGGAACTGGTGAGCAGATCCTTGAGCCGCATGTAGCGCTCAAACGTCTCGTACGACGTGTCCCCCTCGTACACCCTGGATTCAAGCGCCATGAATTCGGCACGGACGTGCTCGGCCTGCTCCGAGTACGGAGTGTCGAGCCCGAAGAGTTCCGAGAGAACCGCGTCGTCACCGCTGCCGTAGACGACCCGCTCGTACAGGTCTTCCGATACGACCTCGGGCAAGGCGTCTTCCCCGACACCCGGCAGCCGGATCAGGCCGCCGGGGTCGGCAGCCTGGCAGATGTACGGGCTGTGGGTCGTCACGATGAACTGGATGTTGGGGAAATGCGTGGTCAGCCAGGGTCCGATGCGGCGCTGCCAGGAGACGTGCAGGTGAGCGTCTATCTCATCGATGATCACGACGCCCGGAGCGTTGTTGATGACGGTCTCGTTCTCCACGTCCTCCGAGGTGAGATCTCCGAAGGCGTCCTGGATCTGTTTGAGGATGTCCACCACCAGTGCGGCCACCGTGCGGAATCCGTCGCTCATCTCGCTGAGGGGGAACCAGTGGCCGTCCCGTCTGACCCACAGCCCGTCGGAGTCGACGTCACCGATCTCGTACCCGTCCGGAAGCAGACCGTCCTTCAGGATAGCCAGCGCGGCGGCCTTCAGAGCAACAGCGCCGGGCCGACCCTCCAGCGCTCGCAAATGCTGGTCGATCAACCAGGTCACCCCCTCGGCAAGCGAGGCGTCCTCGTGAAAGAGGCTCGCCTGCCGGGCGACCGGGCCGGAAGCCATCATGAGGCGCTGGACGTTTCCCGAACCGCCTGCCATCCGACGGAACGGCCCGTAGCCGGCGCAGAACCACCCCACCGGATTATCGGCCCAGGGGCCTCGTTGGGCCGTGCTGCTCTGTGCGTCGGTGTAGCGGATCTCCTCCAGCGACGGCTGGCTCCCTCGCCTGAAGAAGGCCCTGGGGCCCGAAGCATCGCCCCGTTGTGCCCGCCAGGTCAGACCGGCCACGAAACCCGCGCGCGGAGGCCGCCCGGTGGTGAACCGGTCGTAGTCCGTATCTCTCGTGATCGATACCTGCGCTCGTCCCACGGACGTGCCCCGTGCTAGCCAGTTGTCGAAGTCGGGCATCAGGCTGCGAGCCGCACCGGGCCCGCTCAGGGCCAGGGCCAGCGCCCGAAGCAGCGTCGTCTTTCCCGAGCCGTTCCGTCCCGCGAGGACCGTCCAGCCGGCGTGCGAACCGTCCGGGCGGGTCAGGGTCAGGTCGACGACGCGCGGACCGTGGAACGACTTGATGTTCTCGACGCGCACGCGGGAGACGTACATGGATGGCGGTTCCGTCCGGTGTGGGAGGTACGGGGCTGGCTGTTCCGGTTCCGCGTCGGCAGCCACTCGTCCATGCTGTTCCCACCCCGTCGTCGCCGCCGCGCGGATCGCTCAGGCGTCGAGTCTACGAGAAGTGATGCGGCACGCCCCGCCGCTCAGCCCATGCTCGCCGCGACCTCGCTGCGAAGCTGCGGCAGCTTGTCGTGGAGTACGCCCGGGCAGAGGGTGTCGCCGAAGTCCTTGTGCCCGTAGATGCGGCTCGGCGCGATGCCGTACTGGTCGCAGGTGTACGCGCAGAGCGCCACCAGGACCTCCCACTGGGCCCGGGGCGGCTGTGCGCCGTCGTGGTACGCGCCTTCGTTGGCGATGCCGATGCCCGCTCCGTTCTGGCCGGAGGTGTGCGCTCCCAGGACGAAGTCCCTGCCGCCTCGCAGCGTGCTGAGGCTCTGGTGGCGGCCCTCGGTGATCCAGCCGCCCCGGCTGACGAGGAAGTGGTAGCCGGTGTCGGTCCAGCCGTTCTTGTCCATGTGGAGGTCCTGGACCCAGTGGGCGTGTTCGTGGGCCTGGGCGCGGGAGACGTCGGAGGTGTTGGCGCTGACCGTGTGGTGGACGACGATCATGGTCGGCCGCTTTCCCACCAGCTCGACCGGGCTGCGCGGCGGGCGGGCATTCCACCGGGACGTGCCGTCGATGTCCGGTTCGACGGCGTCGAGGGCGTGGGCCGCGCCCGGGATGGCGGCTGCCGCCAGGCCTCCGGCACCGGCGAGCAGGACGTGGCGGCGGGACGGCTGCGGAAGGTTCACGGCGGCCTCCTGGTATGTGCGGGCAGTAGGAGAGACAACGGCGGTGACTGCGGCGGGTGGCGGCGGTACGGCCGGGTGAGCCGCTGCGCTCACCCGGCCGTCGCAGGGTCGGGGCCGCTAGGCCGTGTTGTTGGCGAGGGCCTGGAGCCGGGTCATGGAGCCGTTGAACTTGTTGCGGTCCACGTCGCCGGATATCCCGGCGACCCGGCCGGTGGCCGTGTACTGCCAGATCGTCCAGGTGGGGAAGCCGCTGGGGATGTTCGGGCTGGTGGTTCCCCAATGGGCCACCCAGAGGGGCGACTTGGCGGCCATGCCGGTCCAGTTGCCGGTGCAGGTGTTCCACCAGCTGGCCGTCGTGTAGATGACGACGTCACGGGTGGTGCGCGCCTTGTACGTGGTGTAGAAGTCGTTGATCCACGTGCGCATCTGGGTCGTGGAGAGGCCGTAGCACATGGCGCCGTACGGGTTGTGCTCGATGTCCAGCACCCCGGGGAGGGTCTTGCCGTCCTTGGACCACCCTCCGCCGTTGCCCGCGAAGTAACCCGCCTGTGTCGCCCCGTTGGAGACGTCGGGGCGGGCGAAGTGGTAGGCGCCCCGGATCAGGCCGGCGTTGTAGGAACCGGTGTAGTTCGCGCTGAAGCGGCTGTCCTTGAAGGACGTGCCCTCGGTGGCCTTCATGTAGGCGAAGTCGATGCCCGCGGCCTTCACCGAGCCCCAGTTGATCGCCCCCTGCCAGTGGGAGACGTCGATGCCCTGGACGCCGCTGGTGTCCATCGGCGTCACGCCGCCCGCCGACGAGGACGCCGGGCCCTGCTCGATGCGGGTCCCCGCCCCCATCCACGCCTGTCCGGACCGGACCGGCTCATCGGGTGCGGGCGGCGCGGCGGTGGCCGTGCCCGTAGCGGTCAGGATCAGCGCCGCGGCGCTGCCGAGAGCTCCTGCGAGCAGAGCCCCTCTGGATCTCTTGAGTCGGCGGGACGGAGAACGGTACGCGGGCATAGCCACCTCCGGGCACGTTGACGGGGAGAGATCCATGGCATCCGACTGCCATCCGATTACCGGACGCCATGGACATGACATGAGTAACGCACGGGCGGAGAGGGGCGTAAAGAGGCCGTTCGGTCTAGACCTGTGTCGCCACGGCCCACCTGCGAAAACGTCGCCGGAGCGGCGAGAATTTTCACTCCTGAAGGTCCCCGACGCCCGATCCCGCCCCGCAGGCACATCAGGGCACATAGGTGCGGCGACCGAACGCCGACCATCTCTTGCCGCCAGTATTCAAATTTGACTACGCTGCTCGCATGACCGAGACGACCATCCCGATGCTGCCCTGCCGTACCTCGCTGATCGAGACCACCGTCGACTTCTGCACCGCCCTGGGCTTCGAGACGACGTACCTCCAGAAGAGCCCGTGCGCGCCTTCTCGTTCTGCGCGGGGACATCGCGCAGGACACGGGGGACGCGGAGCGGGCGGCGGGGGTGCTCGAAGAGGCTGCGGGGATCCACCTCGGGGCCGAGGAACGGGAGGCCGCCGCCGACGCCCTGTCCAGGCTCGCCGAACTGCGGAGCTGACGCCCCGGTCCGGCCGGGCGGGGGGGCAGCTCGTCAGTTCGTGCGGCGCGCCGCACGCCGGGGCCGCCCGTGCCGCGCTCCGGCCTACCTCGGCGGGTCCTCGCCCGTCAGGCCGTCGACCGACTCGCGGATGAGGTCGGCGTGGCCGACGTGGCGGGCGTACTCCTCGATGAGGTCCAGGAGGATGCGGCGGAGGTTCGAGCGTTCGCCGCCGCGCGTGACGTGGGCGCCGAGCTGGTCCAGGCCACCGCCCGCGCTCAGCGCCGCGTCGACGACGGCCCGGGAGCGGGCCGCCGACTCCCGCCAGAGCGCGCGCAGTTGCTCGGGGGTGTCCTGGGCGGCGGAGCGGTAGGCCCAGTCGGGGTCGCTGTCCCGGTCCACCGCGTCCCAGGGGGCGCCGGCCGGAGCGCCGAGCCACAGGCGGGCGAAGTGGCTGTCCTCCACGTGGGCCAGGTGCTTGAGCAGGCCGCCCAGCGTGACGGCGGACGCGCCGAGCGTGGTGTTCAGTCCGGCGGCGTCCAGGCCGGAGCACTTCCAGGCGAGCGTGGCCCGCTGGCGCTCCAGGGCGCCGAGGACGGCTGCCGCCTCGGTGCCGGCGAGGGGCGGCTCGGGCCAGGCTTCCGCCGCGCTCTCCGTCATGGCTTCCGCCCCGCTCTCCACCATGACTTCCGCTGTCTTCTCCGGCATGGCAGAACGGTAACGCGGAGCCGGATAAGCGAAATGGGGCCCGGCCTCGCGGCCGGACCCCCCTCGCTTTCCCCTCCCGTCGGGCCTTCCCGTTCCCCCCGGACCCCTCCCCGGAAGTCCCGACGCCATGTGTGACACGGGAGGGTACGCAAAGGTTGCAGCCCTTTGCGATCTCTTTACCCGAGGCTTGGCGCACGGCTCTCAGCAGGCGTGTTGCACATAGCGCTCCGCAACTTCCGCCAGGGCCTCGGCCCCGCCGCGGGCCCACAGCGCCTCGTTGAAGATCTCCACCTCGATCGGGCCGTCGTAGCCGGCGGCCTCCACCTGGCGGCGGAACGCGCGGAAGTCCACGCTGCCGTCCCCCAGTTGGCCCCGGCCCAGCAGGACGCCCGCCGGGAGCGGGGTGATCCAGTCGGCCAACTGGAAGGAGTGGATGCGGCCGCCCGCACCCGCGCGGGCGATCTCGGCCGGGGCCCGGTCGTCCCACCAGAGGTGGTACGTGTCGACGACCACGCCGACCTGCTCGGCCGGGAAGCGTTCCGCGATGTCCAGAGCCTGGCCGAGCGTGGAGACGACGCAGCGGTCGGAGGCGTACATCGGGTGCAGCGGCTCGATCGCCAGGCGTACGCCGCGCGCCGCCGCGTACGGGGCCAGTTCCGCCAGCGCGTCGGCGACCCGCTCCCGGGCCCCGTGCAGATCGCGGCTGCCGGGCGGGAGGCCGCCGGAGACCAGGACCAGGGTGTCGGTGGACAGGGCCGCCGCCTCGTCGATCGCCGCCCGGTTGTCGTCCAGGGCGCGTGCGCGTGTCCCCGGGTCGAGGGCGGTGAAGAAGCCGCCTCGGCAGAGGCTGGTGACGGTGAGCCCGGCATCGGCCATGAGCCTGGCCGTGCGCTCGGCGCCGTACGCCTGCACGGGGGCCCGCCACAGGCCCACCATGCCGATGCCCGCCTTGACGCAGCCCTCGGCCAGCTCGGGCAGCGACCACTGCTTGAGGGTCTCCTGGTTGAGCGAGAGGCGGGAGAGGTGGTCGTCGCTCATCGTGCGCCTCCGTGGACCGCGAGCAGGGAGCGCATCCGGTGTTCGGCCACCTCCGGGTCGGGGAACAGGCCCAGGCCGTCTGCCAGTTCGTACGCCTTCGCCAGGTGCGGGAGCGAGCGCGCCGACTGGAGTCCGCCCACCATCGTGAAGTGGTCCTGGTGGCCGGAGAGCCAGGCCAGGAACACCACGCCCGTCTTGTAGAAGCGGGTCGGCGGCCGGAAGAGGTGGCGGGAGAGCTCGACCGTGGGGTCCAGGAGGGCCCGGAAGCCGTCCACGTCTCCCGTGTCCAGCACCCGCACCGCGTGCGCCGCCAGGGGGCCCAGCGGGTCGAAGATGCCCAACAGGGCGTGGCTGAAGCCGCGTTCGTCGCCCGCGATGAGTTCCGGGTAGTTGAAGTCGTCGCCCGTGTAGCAGCGCACCCCGCCCGGGAGGCGGCGGCGTACGTCGATCTCGCGCGCCGCGTCCAGGAGGGAGATCTTGATCCCGTCGACCTTGTCGGGGTGTTCGGCGATGACCTTGAGGAAGGTGTCCGTGGCCTCGTCGAGGTCGGCGCTGCCCCAGTAGCCCTCCAGGGCCGGGTCGAACATCGGACCCAGCCAGTGCAGGATCACCGGCTCCGACGCCTGGCGCAGGAGGTGGGCGTAGGTGGCGAGGTAGTCCTCCGGGCCCCGTGCGGCGCGGGCCAGCGCGCGGGAGGCCATGAGGATCGGCTGGACGCCGTTTCCCTCGGCCAGGGCCAGTTGCTCCTCGTACGCCGCCCGGACCTCGGCCAGGGTGGGCGTAGGACCGTCGTCGGGCAGCTGGTCGGTGCCGACGCCGCAGGCGATCGCGCCGCCCGCCGCCTTCGCCTCGGCGGCCGAGCGGCGGATCAGTTCGGCGGCGCCCGCCCAGTCCAGGCCCATGCCGCGCTGCGCGGTGTCCATGGCCTCCGCGACGCCCAGGCCGTGGGCCCACAGGTGGCGGCGGAAGGCGAGTGTGGACTCCCAGTCGACGGCGGCCGGGTCGTCCGGGCTGATGTCCGCGTACGGGTCCGCGACCACGTGCGCCGCCGAGAAGACCGTACGGGAGGTGGGGGCCGGCGCTCCCGGCGCGAGGTCGAGCGGTGTGGCGCGGGGCGTGTAGGGGCCCTGCGGGAGGTGGATCGTCATGTCAGCGGCCTCCGGCGGCGCCGCGAGGCGGTCGCGCGGGTCACAGGGTCAGCTCCGGGATGTCGAAGCGGCGGCCCTCTGCGGACGACTTCAGCCCCAGCTCGGCCAGTTGGACGCCCCGGGCGCCGGCCAGCAGGTCCCAGGCGTACGGCTCGTCCAGGACCACGTGGCGCAGGAACAGCTCCCACTGCGCCTTGAAGCCGTTGTCGAACTCCTGGTTGTCGGGGATCTCCTGCCACTGGTCGCGGAACGCCTCGGTGACCGGGAGGTCCGGGTTCCAGACCGGCTTGGGTGTCGACGAGCGGTGCTGGACACGGCAGTTGCGCAGCCCGGCGACGGCGGAGCCGTGGGTGCCGTCGACCTGGAACTCGACCAGCTCGTCGCGGTTGACCCGTACCGTCCAGGAGGAGTTGATCTGCGCGACGGCCCCGCCCGCCAGCTGGAAGATGCCGTACGCGGCGTCGTCGGCGGTCGCCTCGTACGGCTTGCCCTGCTCGTCCCAGCGCTGCGGAACGTGCGTCTGCACATGGGCCGTTACGGAGGTGACCGGGCCGAACAGCTCGTGGAGCACGTACTCCCAGTGCGGGAACATGTCGACGACGATGCCGCCACCGTCCTCGGCGCGGTAGTTCCACGAGGGACGCTGGGCCTCCTGCCAGTCTCCCTCGAAGACCCAGTAGCCGAACTCCCCGCGCACGGAGAGGATCTCGCCGAAGAAGCCGCCGTCGATCAGGCGCTTCAGCTTCAGCAGGCCCGGCAGGAAGATCTTGTCCTGCACGACGCCGTGCTTGATGCCCGCGTCCCGGGCGAGCCGGGCCAGGTCGAGGGCCCCCTCGACGTCCGTGGCGGTCGGCTTCTCGGTGTAGACGTGCTTGCCCGCCGCGATCGCCTTCTTGATCGCCTCCACCCGGGCCGAGGTGACCTGGGCGTCGAAGTAGATGTCGATCGTGTCGTCCGCGAGGACCGCGTCCAGGTCGGTCGACCACTCGGTCAGACCGTGGCGCTCGGCGAGTTCCTCCAGGGCGTGGGCGCGGCGGCCGACGAGCACGGGCTCGGGCCACAGCACCTCGCCGTCGCCGAGATCCAGGCCTCCCTGCTCACGGATCGCGAGGATCGAGCGCACCAGGTGCTGCCGGTATCCCATCCGTCCCGTGACGCCGTTCATGGCGATGCGCACTGTCCTGCGTGTCACGAAGGTCCCTCCATACAGCCGTAGCAAGCGCTTTCTATGCGAGATGACGCTAGCCTGCCGACAGCGGCCGGACAAGAGGGGGCCGCACGTGATCTCACGGAGGACAGCGATGACAGTCACCCTGGCGGATGTGGCGGCCCGCGCCCGGGTGTCCCCGGCCACCGTCTCGCGTGTGCTGAACGGCAACTACCCGGTGGCGGCGTCGACCCGGGAGCGGGTCCTGCGCGCGGTGGACGACCTGGACTACGTGCTCAACGGGCCCGCGAGCTCGCTCGCCGCGGCCACATCGGACCTGGTCGGCATCCTGGTCAACGACATCGCCGACCCGTTCTTCGGGATCATGGCGGGCGCGGCTCAGACGCAGATCGGCGGCCCCGGGGACGGTTCCGGACGGGCGGGCGGCGAGAAGCTGGCCGTCATCTGCAACACCGGCGGCTCCCCGGAGCGCGAGCTCACCTACCTCACCCTCCTCCAGCGCCAGCGCGCCGCCGCCGTCGTCCTCACCGGCGGCGCGGTCGAGAACCCGGCCCACCAGGCGGCGATGTCCGCGAAGCTGGCGAAGCTCGCGGACGCGGGCACCCGGATCGTCTTCTGCGGGCGGCCCCCGCTGCCCGAGGGGGACGCCCTCGTCGCCGCGCTCGCGTTCGACAACCGGGGCGGCGGACGCCGGCTCGCGGAGCACCTCATCTCGCTCGGCCACCGCAGGATCGGTTACGTCGCCGGGCCCCCGGAGCGCACCACCACCCGGCACCGGCTGGAGGGCCATCGCGAGGCGCTGCGCACCGCCGGGCTGGACACCGCCGGGGCCGGGGCTGACGGGGACCGGAGCTCCGACGATCAGGAACTGCTCACCGTGCACGGCCCCTACGACCGGCGCTCCGGTTACGAGGCCACCCTCGAACTCCTGCGCAGGGCACCGGATGTGACCGCGATCGTGGCCGCCAACGACACCGTGGCGCTGGGCGCGTGCGCGGCCGTCCGGGACCAGGGGATGCGGATCCCCCAGGACATCTCGGTCGCGGGCTTCGACGACCTGCCGTTCTCGGTGGACGCGGTGCCGGCCCTCACGACGGTGCGGCTGCCGCTCTTCGAGGCGGGCGCCCGGGCCGGCCGGCTCGCGATGGGCAAGGAGGACCCGCCGCCCGGGGGGATCGCGACCATCGCGGCCGAGCTGATGATCCGGGGGTCCACGGCGGCGCCTCGGGGGTGAGCCGGCGGCCCGGCGGGGCCGCGGCCCCCGGGGCCGGGGCTCTGCGGGGCCGGGGGGCCTGCGGGGCCGGGGGGCCTGCGGGGCCGGGGGGCCTGCGGGGCCGGGGACCTGCGGGGCGGCCCTTAGCCCAGCAGGCCGAGCAGCCGTCCGAGCGCGTCCGCGACCGGCTGGGCCACGGGCCCCAGGCTGTTCGCGATCTGGCTGAGCCGCGCCAGGGTGAGGCCGCGCTCGGTCATGGCCTCGCGGTCCAGGGCGAGCACGGGCAGGGTCTCCTCGACCGTGCGGGCCTGCTCCGGGGTGAGGTGGGCAGTGAGAGTGCGGAGCTGGGACTTCAGTTCTTCCACGGCCGCGCGGAGTTCCGAGTCCTGGACGGCGCCGACATAGCCGTAGTTGACGCCGATGTTCTGGCCGCCGTTCTGGTTGAAGACGGGGCCGTTGTAGGTCGAGTGGTGCGTCGGTTCGGTCATAGCCTGATCCCCGTGTTCTGACCACCGTTCTGGTTGAACACGGGGCCGTTGTAGTTGTTCAACTGGTGCACGTGTGCGGTGAACTCGGCTTCCGGATGGTCGATCGCGTGCACTATCTGCCCGGCGATCCCCCGCAGTTCGTCCACGCTCGGCAGAGTCACGAGCACCAAGGAGCCGCCGGCCGTCTCCACGACCAGGACCGGCTTCTCCGGTGCGATGAGCGCCTTGACGAAATAGACGACCATGATGATCAGCAGGACGAGAACCGGCGCCCAGTCGGTCACCGAATAGACGAAGGCGACCAGCCCCAGCCCCAGCAGGAAACGGAGGACGTTCCGCTCCGGCTTGATCTTGATGGCCTCGACCCGGGTGAGATTGTGCAGCGGCAGGGCCGCCGCTCCGATCCAGAGCATCCGGCGCTTGACCGATATCTCCAGGACGCCTCCCGGGCGCGGCAGCGGAGGTAGCGGTGGTGGCTGCGGCTGCGGCTGCGAGGGAGGCCCGGCCGGAGGACCCGGCGGTGGTGAGGACGGGGGTGAGGACGGGGGTGAGGATGGGGGTCCGGACGGTGGCGTTGGTGGCGACGGCTGCCCGCTGTTCCCTGTGGTGTTCATGCGCTCCCCCGTGCACTCGTCACTCACCCCGCATGCGCGGGAGGCCTATTAAGCATCAGCCCGGCCCTGAGCGGCAGGCGAGAAACCGCCAATCCCGGTGGCACGGCGGCGCGTTACCGGCTTCTGCGGGCCGAAGGGCGAAAGATGGGGGCGACTCCCCCATGCGCCCCACCCGCTCCCCCGCCACGATGGATCCGGGCGGCCCGACCGGGGCCGGCCCGGGACCGGGGAGGTGCGGAGCTGTGGCGGAGAAGGATCTGATCGACAGAGGCACGAGCCGTCGCCCCGCCCCTGCCGCATCCGTCGAGCCGGTCCCTGCCGTTTCCGTGGCGTCTGCTTCCGCCGCTTCCGTCGCGTTCAGGGACACGGCAGGGGCGCCGTGGTGGCTTCCCGGTGTCGTCGGCGGCAGCCCCGCCGGCGAACCCGGCTGGGCGGTCTTCGCCCGGGAGGCCGTCGCCTCGGCGCCGCGTGACGTGGTGGTCCCCGACCGGGCATACCCCGGGCTCAGCGGCTTCGGGCCGGTCGTCGCACCGTTCGTCGAGGCGGCGGCACGGCGGCTCCGGGACGCGCTCGCGAAGGACGGCCCGGCGGTCGGGGGCCCGGCGGTCGGCGGCCCGGTCAACGGCTCGGGGAACGGCCTCGCGGCCGGCCCGGCGGCGGACAGCCCGGCGGCAGACGGCTCCTCGAACCTCCTGGCGGACTTCCGGCGGCAGCTGACGCGCCGGCTGTCCCGGATCGCGGCGCGCACCCTCGTCACGGAACTGCACGAGGCCCGGCGGCTGGGCCGACTGAGCGGCGAGGGGTCCGAGGAACGCTTCCGGGACTTCGTACGGCGGACCGCCCGCCGCGACGGTCTCGCCCTGCTCGTCACCGGCTACCCGGTGCTGGCCCGCCTCCTCGCGACGGCCTGCCTGAACGCGGGGGACGCGTTCGCGGAGATGGCCGCGCGGCTCGCCGCCGACCGGCACCTGCTGACCCCCTCGGGGGTGCTCGGCGACCGGGCCGGTTCCCCGGAGGGCGTACGCGGCGGGAGCGCGGGCACCGGGGCGCTCACCGGTGTCGAGGCCGGGGCGGGCGACAGCCACCGCGGCGGCCGGTCGGTGATGCTGCTGCGGTTCGCCGACGGCACCCGGCTGGTCTACAAACCGCGTCCGCTCGCGGCGCACCGGCACTTCAACGCCCTGGCCGAGTGGTTCGGTTCGCTGCCCGGAGCCCCGGAGCTGCGGGTGCTGCGGGTCCTGGACCGGGGGGAGTACGGCTGGGCCGAGTTCGTCGAGGAGCGGCCCTGCGCCTCGGCGGCGGAGACCCGGCAGTTCTACCGGCGTCAGGGTGCGCTGCTGGCGCTGCTGCACACGCTGGACGGTACGGATCTGCACCACGAGAACCTGATCGCCTGCGGCCCGCACCCGGTGCTGGTCGATGTGGAGACGCTGTTCCACCCGCCGCTGGGGCCCGCCCGGTCCGCCGACCCGGCCGCCCGGGCGCTGCACGACTCGGTCCACCGGGTAGGCCTGCTGCCCCAGTTGCTCGTCGGGGACACCACCGCGCTCGACATGTCCGCGATCGGCGGGGGCCGGGCCGCGTCGTCGCCGATCGAGACCGCCGACTGGGCGGACGCCGGTACCGACCGCATGCGGCTGGTGCGGCGGGCGGGCCGGTTCACCGAGTCCGCCAACCGGCCCCGGCTGGGCGGAGTGGCGGCCGACCCCTCCGCGTACACCGAGGCCCTGTGCGGCGGCTTCCGCGCCGGATACACCGCGGTCAGCGAGCACCGGGACGAACTCCTCGGCGCCGACGGCCTGTTGCGGCTCTTCGCGCGGGACGAGGTGCGTGTCGTACCCCGGCCGACCTGGACGTACACGACGCTGCTGGACGAGTCGACCCACCCCGACCTGATGCGGGACGCCACCGAACGCCACCAGGTCCTCTCGCTGCTGCGCACCCCGCTCCTGGGCAGGCCCGCGCTGCCCGGCGTGGAGGACGAGGAGGTCGCGGAGCTGTGGCGCGGTGACGTGCCGGTGTTCGGCACCCGGCCGGGAGGCACGGAGCTGTGGAGCGGCACCGGCCGTACGGTCCCGGGGCAGCCCGGCGGCGGCCCCGTCGGCCCCACCGGGCTGGCTCGCGTCGAGGCGAAGGTGCGTGCGATGGACACCGTGGACCGCCAGGACCAGGAACGGATCATCCGGGCCGCCATGGTGAGCACCTCGCCCGAGCCGCCGCACCGGGCGGCGCCGGGCGGCCGGTCGCGGAGCGCGGCGACCGCACCGGAACCCGAGCAACTGCTATCCGCCGCACGGTCGGTGGGCGACCAGCTCGTCTCCCTCGCCTACCGGCACGAGCGCCGCACCAACTGGATCGGGCTCGAACTGCTCGGTGAGCGCTACTGGCGGCTCACCCCGATGGCGGCGGACCTCGCGGGCGGTTACACGGGGCCCGCGCTCTTCCTGGCGCAACTGGCCGCGCTCACCGGCGCCTCCCGGTACGCGGAGGCGGCCCATGAGGCGCTCGCCCCGGTCCCGGGGCTGCTGGACGCGTTGCACGGGCGGGCCGACGAACTCGGCTCCCTGGGCTCCGGCGCCTTCGCGGGCCTCGGCGGCATCGCCTATGCGTTGACCGAGGTGGGCACGCTGCTGGGCGACCGGGAGGTGCTGGACCAGGCCGGTCCCGCCGTCCGGCTGAGCTGCGCGGCGAGCGCGGCCGAGGACGGGTACGGGGTGCGCGGCGGGGCGGCGGGCGGGCTCGTCTCGCTGCTCGCGGTGCACCGCGTCACCGGCCGCCCCGAGGCTTGGCGTGGCGCCGAGCGCTGCGCCGAGCGGATCGCCGCCGCCCCGCTCCCTGACGCCGGGGGCTTCGCCGACGGGGCGGCGGGGATCGGCTGGGCGCTGCTGCGCTTCGCCGGGGCCGGGGGCGACGCCCGCCACCGGGACGCCGGACTGGAGGCCCTGCGGCGGGCGACGGCCGGAGCGAACCGCGTGACCAGCGCCGGAGCGCCGCACGGAGCGACCGCCGGGCCGGTTCACGGAACGGCGTCCGAAACGGCGTCCAAGGCGGCTGCCGGAGTGGCCGGCGGAGTGGCTGCCGGGCCGGCCTGGTGCGACGGGGTGGCCGGCATCGCACTGGCGATCGCGGACAGCCCCGACGCGCTGGCGGACCCGGAGCTGTCCGGCTGGCTCGCGGCGCGCTCCGGCGAGCTGGCGGGCATCAGGCCGCTCGCCGATGACAGCCTGTGCCACGGGGAGTCGGGGCTGCTCGAACTCCTCGGCCACGGCGCGCTCCCCGCAGCGCGGCCCGCGTGGATGCGCCGGGCCGGGACGCTGCTGGCCTCGGCGGACCGGGCGGGCCCGCAGTGCGGGACGCCCGGCCTCGTACCGCACCCGGGGCTGCTCACCGGGCTCTCGGGGATCGGGCACGGGCTGCTGCGGGCCGGGTTCCCCGACCGGATCGGGTCCGCGCTGCTCCTACGCCCCTCCCGCGCCCCCTGACCGAACCACGGATTCCGACGACGGCGACCACCAGCACCAGCACCAGCACCACCACCACCACCACCACCACCACCACCCAGAGGATGAGGCAGAGATGAAGCAGTTCGGCGAATCGGCCCTGCAGGCGTCCGGCGAGATCGCGCACGAGGGCACGCCCGAGCACCCGGCGGGGCAGATCTCCCTGGGTTCCACCGGAGGTCTCGGTGCGCGCGGCAGACTTCTCAGCGCATCGGAGGGCGAGAGCGGCTACAGCCACGACCTGCCGTGGACCACCATGACAGCCCCGTGGTGAGCGATTCCGGCCAACTCAACGCTAAATAAGCAGGATTGGCCCGCTGTCGTAGGGGTTGGGGCTCCAGTAGCCTGCGGCCATGCGAGCCACTTCGCCGGTCATCGTCGGGCGGGACGAGGAGATCGGACTGCTGAGCAGCGCCCTGGACGCCGTACGACGGCGTTCGGGGCGCGCGCTGTTCCTCCTCGGGGAAGCCGGTATCGGCAAGTCCCGACTGGTGGGCGAGTGCGCCTACCGGGCGTACGGGCTCGGCATGCCCGTGCTGCGCGGCCGGGCCACCTCGACCGGGCTCGTCGTGCCCTTCCGTCCGCTCGCGGAGGCGCTGGCGTCCCGGTTCCGGGCCGCGGGCACCCCGGCCGATCCGGAGCTGGCGCCCTACCACCCGGCGCTGGCCCGACTGGTTCCGGAGTGGCGCAAGGACGGGTCCCCCGGCTATCCGGAGACGGTCGTGGAGCTGGCCGAGGCCCTGCTGCGGCTGCTGTCCGTGCTGGGCCGGGAGGCGGGCTGCGCGATCCTGCTGGAGGATCTGCACGACTGCGACACGGAGACCGTCGCGGTCGTCGAGTACGTCATCGACAACCTGGCCGATCTGCCCATCCTGTTCCTGGGCACCCTGCGTCCGGAGCCGGGCGCCGCCCTGGACCTCGTCCGCTCCGTCGAGCGCCGGCACGCCGCGACCGTACGGGAGCTGGGTCCGCTCCACGAGGACCGGGTGCGGGCACTGACGGGCGCGTGCCTGGAGGCGCGGCCGGAGGAGATACCCGAGTCGGTGCACCGCCGGCTGGCCGAACGCGCCGCGGGCAACCCGTACTTGCTGGAAGTCCTGCTGGCGGACCTGCTGGACACCGGCCGGCTCCGGCGGACGGACGACGGGTGGGAGGCGGTGGAGCAGCCGGGTGGTTCGGTCCCCTCGGACATCGTCCGCAGCTGGGCCCGCAGGCTGGAGCGGCTGGACGAGCCGGTGCGGGACCTCTTACTGGCGTCGGCCACCCTGGGCAGCCAGTTCTCGGTGACCGTGCTCCAGACCGTCACCGGTTTCGAGGACCGGGCCCTGTTCACACATCTGCGCTCCGCGGTGGAGGCCGGTGTGATCGCCCCGGACGGCGCGGCCCCCGACCGCTACACCTTCCGGCACTCGCTGACCGCCGAGGCCCTGATCTCCTCGCTGGCACCGGCCGAGCGCGCCTCGTTGGCCCGCCGCGCCGCCGGGGCCATCGAGCACGCGGGGCAGCCGCTGGACGAGGACGGCCGGCAGCTCGTGGCCTCGCTGCAACTGGCCGCGGGCAACCGGGCCGGGGCGGCCCGCCAGTTCGCGGAGGCGGGAAGACGGATGCTCGCTTCGGGGGCGCACGGCTCCGCCGTGGTGCTGCTGGAGCGGGCGCACCCGCTGGCCGCCGAGAGCGACCGGGCCGCCGTCGCCGAGTCGTTGGCGGTCGCCCGTGCCGAGGGCGGCGATCTGGACGGCGCACTGGCGCTGGCGGACGCGCTGCCGCCGGTTCCGGCGCGTTCCGAGGCCGCCGCCCGGCGCGGCCTGATCCACATCGAGCTCGCCTGGGCGGCGGTCATGGCGGAGCGCACCGCCGACGCGGCGCTCCAGGTCGAGGCGGCCCGGGTCCTGCTGGGCCCGTCGCCGCCGCCGGGCCGCCGGGCCGCCCTCGTGGTGGTCGACGGGTATCTGGCGCTCCTCCCCGGGCATGGGCGCAGGCCCCGGGACCCGGCGGATTCCGAGCGGGCCGTACGGGAGGCCGCGGAGACCGCCGAGGCCGAGGGGCTGCCCGTGGTGGCCTGTCAGGCCTGGCAGTTGCTGGCGCTGCTGCGGCGCGAGGAGGGCTTCGACGCTGCGGACGCGGCCTTGGAGCGGATGCTGTCGATCTCCACCGAACACGCGCTGCCGGTCTGGCGGGTGGAGGCGCTGGTGCGGCTCGGGGCGAACGCCTTCATGCGGACCGGGGACGCGGCCCGGCTGCTCTCCGCGCGGGCGGCGGCCACCGAGCTGGGGGCGCTGCTGCTGACCCGTACGGTCGACGGGCTGCTCGCGATGAACGCGGTGATGTGCGCCCGGTGGGAGGAGGCGCAGGAGACCATCGACCGCTCGGCGGAGGCCAGCGCCCGGGTCGGTGACCGGTCCGCCCACCGTTATCTGCTGCTGGCCGGGGCGACGATGGCCGCGCACCGGGGGCGGCGGCGGGAGATGGACCGGGCGCTGGCCGCGTTCCGGCGGGCCGGGGGCGAGCAGTCGCTGCTGGTGCCGCTGCGGTCGGGGCTGTGCCGGGCGTTCGGGGCGCTCCTGGAGGAGGACCGGGAGCGGGCGGCGGCGGGGCTCGACGAGGCGCTGGCCTGGGAGGCGGACCACCCGAGCTACTACTACCTGAGCGGGCGGTACGGGCTGCGCCCGCTGCTGCGGGTGCTGGCGGGCGACGCGGACCGGGCGGAGCTGGCGGAGGCGCGGGCGGCTCCCGGGGGGTGTCTCGCCTGGAACCGGCAGTTCCTGGAGCTGGCGGACGCGGTGCTGCTGGGCCGGGAGGGGGATCCGGCCGGGGCCGCCCGGCTGATGGCATCGTTCGATGCGCGGTCCGCGCCCTTCCCGGTCGCCCGCCACCTGGGCCTGCGGCTGGTCGCGGACGCGGCCCGCGCGGACGGGTGGGGCGAGCCGGTGGCGTGGCTGCGGTCGGCCGAGGAGTACTTCTACGGGGCCGGGGTGCAGCCGGTCGCCTCCGCGTGCCGGGCGGCGCTGCGGCAGGCCGGGGCCAGCGTGGGCCAGCACCGGGGCGGCTGGGACCGGATCCCGTCGCCGCTGCGGGCCGGCGGGGTGACCCCGCGCGAGTACGAGGTGTTCGTGCTGCTGCCCGAGCGCCCCGGGAACCAGCAGATCGCCCGGCGGCTGTCCATCTCGCCCCGCACGGTGGAGAAGCACATGGCCAGTCTGCTGAGCAAGACGGGGCGCGCGGACCGGGCCGCGCTGTGCGAGTTCGCCGCCGAGTGCGCCGCCGAACCGGCCTGAGGCGGGGCCCGCCCGGACCGGCAACCAGCGGCTTGAGGCGGGGCCCGCCCGAACCGGCCCCACCGGCCTGAGCCGGGCCCGCTCCGGGGGACGTGGGGGCCGGGGCGGGCAACATGGGGGCGCCGGGCGGTTTCGGTCGGGTGGCCGGGCGGAAAATGCGTGCGGGGCCCCGATGTGCGGGGGCCGGAGCGGCCGCAGGATCGGGACGTACGTACGGCCCAGTCCGCCGCCCGTCCCCGTTCCGGAGGCCCGCTGATGACCCGACCTCCCGCCCGTACCGGTTCCGCAGGTGCGGTGTACGTCTCCCTGCTCGGCCCGCTCACGGCCCGGCTGGACCGCCGTGAGCTGCCGCTCGGCCCGCGAAAGCAGCGCCTGGTCCTCGCCACGCTGCTGGCCCGCCCCAACACCCCCGTACCGGTGGGCGTGCTGACCGACGCGGTGTGGCCGGACGATCCGCCCCGTACCGCCCGCAAGAACCTCCAGGTCTACGTCAGTGCCGCCCGCGCCCTCCTGGGGCCCGCCGGGGAGGAGGGCCGGGACCGGGTGGTGCACGGCTGCGGGGGCTACCTGCTGCGCATCGCCGAGGGCGAGCTGGACACCCTGCGGTTCGGGGCGCTGGCCCGTGCGGGGCGGGCGGCGGCCGGGCGGGGCGATCTGCCCGGCGCGGCCCGGCTGCTGCGCGAGGCACTGGACCTGTGGGAGGGGCCGCCGCTGAACGATCTGCGGGACTCCGCCGGGGTCGCCGAGGAGGCCGACCGGCTGGAGGCCCGCTGCCTGACGGTGTTCGAGGACTGGGCGGAGACCGAGATCGAGCTGGGCCGGGCCGCCGTCGCGGTGGACGGGCTGCGGGATCTGGTGGAGCGCCACCCGCTGCGGGAGCGGCTCCGGGCCGCCTGGATGACCTCCCTGCACCAGTCGGGCCGGCAGGCCGAGGCGCTGGCGGTGTACGACGACTACCGGCAGCTGATGTCGCGGGAGCTGGGGCTGGAGCCGAGCCCGGCGATGGCGGCGCAGTACCGCTCGATGCTCGGCCGGGGGCGCGAGGCCCGGCGGCCCGCCGCCGCCCGGGAGGCGGGGAGCGCGGGGGCGCTGCCCGCCTGTACGGGGGCCTTCACCGGTCGCCGCGACGAACTGCGGGACCTGCTCGACGTGCTGGGCGGCGGCGAGGAGCGTGTGGTGGTCGTCTCGGGCCCGGCCGGGG
Organism: Streptomyces sp. CA-278952; assembly: GCF_028747205.1. Lineage (NCBI taxonomy): Bacteria > Bacillati > Actinomycetota > Actinomycetes > Kitasatosporales > Streptomycetaceae > Streptomyces > Streptomyces sp. CA-278952. The sequence goes on along the minus strand of NZ_CP112880.1, from coordinate 5,366,371 downwards.
CGGGGAAGTCGGCGCTCGCGGCCCGGGCGGCCCATCTGCTCGCCGACCGCTTCCCCGACGGCCGCGTCCATGTCCGGGTGCGCCGGGAGGACGGTACGGCGCGGAGCCGGGCGGAGGTCCTGGCGGAGCTGGGGCGGCTGTGCGGGGTGGCGGGCGCCGCCCCCGCGGAGCCGGAGGGCGGGCCGGATGGCGGGCCGACGGGCGTCCGCGTGACAGCCGCCCTTGCGGACGCCTGGCAGGGGTGGCTGGCCCGGCACCGGGCGCTGGTCGTCCTGGACGACGTGCCGGACGAAGCGGCCGTACGGGGGCTGCTGCCCCGGTCGGGGGAGTGTTCCGTACTGGTCACCGCCCGGGGGCAGTTGGCGGGGCTCGCCCCGGTGCACCGGATCGCGTTGCCCGCGCCGGCGGACGGGGAGGCGCTGGAGCTGCTGGGGAAGCTGATCGGGGCCGGGCGGCTGCGGACCGACCCGGGGGCGGCGTTGCGGATCGTCCGGGCCTGCGGGGCGCTCCCGCTCGCGGTGGAGGTGAGCGGGATGCGTCTCGCGGTGCTGCGGCATCTGCCGCTGGCGGAGTACGCGGCCCGGCTGGAGGACCCGTCGGCCGCACTGGACGAACTGGTCGCCGGGGACGTCTCCGTACGGGGTCGGATCGCGTCCGGCTGGCGGGATCTCGCGGACGGCGACCGGTGGGTGCTGGGGAGGCTGGCGGGGCTCTCCGAGGACGGGGGGTTCACCCTGGACCGGGCCACGGCGGCGCTGGGCTGCGGGGAGCGGGCGGCGATCCGGGCCGTCGAGTCGCTGATCGGCGCCGGTGCGGTGACCTCGCCCGCCGGGGAGGTCACCGCGCACGCCGCGCTGTACGAGGTGCCGAGGCTGCTCGGCCTGTACGCCCGCGAGCGGGAGGCTCCCGCGCACAGCGGCGCACCCGCCGTCACCGTCGTACCGGACCTGACGCCGGATCTCGCCCCGCATCCCATCGGCTTACCCGCCCGCACGGTCACGGTGGTGACGGCCGGTCCGCTCAGCCCAGGGTGAGCAGCTTCAGCAGGTCGTGCGGCCGGTCGTCGGCGGGGCTCCCGTGGGAGGGCCCGTCGGCTTCCGCCCCGGCCAGGAAGTGCAGGGCCAGCAGCAGCCCGGCCGCCCCGGTGGCCAGGTCGGCGGAGCAGCGGCGCAGCCCCGCCCCGGGCACCAGCAGCCGGTCCCCGTCGGCGACCAGGTGCCAGGACAGGTTGCGTACGGAGGCGAGGACCCCGGGCCCGGCCGGGCCCCGCTCCAACTGGCGCGCGGTGGCGACCAGTCCGGCCCGCCCCGTGAACAGCCCCGGTTCACGGACGAACTCGTTGGTGCAACCCTTGTGCACGCCGGGCAGCAGGGCGGCGAGCGTGGGCGCCTCATGCCGGGCCAGGTAGGCGCGGGCGACCAGGGCGAAGCCGCCGCTGCCCTGGTCGAGGTAGAGCAGGTGGCGGCGGCCGTCCTTGACCTGGACGGTGCCGTCGGGCATCGCGGCGCAGTGACCGGAGTCCCGGTACAGGGCGGTGCGGGCGGCGCGCGGCAGCCACTTCTCGCCAGTGAGCGCGTGGAGTTCGAGGTGCAGCAGGGCGACGCCGCTCAGGCCGCGCAGCAGCCCCGCGGAGGGCGGGGCGGACAGGCCGCCGGGTGACGCCGTTTCGCCCCGGACCAGGCAGTCGAGGTCCCAGGCGGTGCGCAGGGCCGCGTCCACCAGCTCCGGGTCCGGGGCGGACGTGCCGGCCGTCGCCAGCCGCAGGGCGGCCAGGGCCGTGCCCGCGCGGCCGGTCAGGAGATCGGCGGAGGTGGAGGGGCGCGCGGCGGCGGTGGCGCGGACGAACAGCTCCCGCGCCTCGTCCGGGCGGCCGAGGAGCGCCAGCACCGCCGCGGTGCCCGGCAGTCCGTCGAACAGGCCGCCGGGTGACGCGGGGTCGCGCCGGTGGGCGGCCGCCACGAGCCAGTCGGTCCAGGCGTCCGGGACGGGGGCCCCGATGCGGTGGAGGGCGTAGAGGACGCCGGCGGCCCCGTGCGCCAGATCGCTTCCGCCGGTGGCGAAGGCCTTCGGGTCGCCGGGGAAGAGCCGGTCGCGGCGCTCGGGCGTCGCGCCCGCGTGGAGTCCGGCGAGCAGTCGGGTCCGCAGGCCGGCCCAGTCGGGGGCGGGGCCGTCGAGAAGGGCCGCGATCTCCCCCTCCCGGCCGTCCTCCACGGTCCGCAGGGCGGCGGGGCGGCGGGGGCCCGCGTCGGCCGCCAGTCCGTACCTGCGCCGCGCCCAGCGTTCCAGGGTCAGGGCCTTGGCCCGGTCGTGCCCGGCCATCTCCATGAGCGGCATGAGCATGGAAAGCCAGGTCGCCCAGAGCGCGTAGGCGTCGGCCTCGGCGCCGGGGGTCCCGGCGGGCGCCTGGAGGCCCGGCGCGCCCGCCGTCGGGGTGTCCGGGTCGTCGAGATCGGTGGCGTACTCGAAGTCGATGAGGGCGACGCGGCCGTCGGGGCGGACGATGATGTTGTTGGGGTGCAGGTCGCCGAAGCGCAGGCCGCGCCCGTGCACGGCCGCGAGCGCCCGTGTGAGCTGTTCGGTCACGGAGTCCACCCACGTGGTGTACGGGGCGAGTTCGGCGGCGGTGCCCCCGCGGACGAGGGCGAAGCGGGCGACGATCTCCTCCAGGAGGGTGGTCCCCTCGATGTGCTCCTCGATCAGGAAGTGGTGCTCCCACACGGTCGTCACCCCGTGCACCCTCGGTACGCAGTCCAGTCCGGCGAGCGCGGTCAGGGCCCGGTGTTCGCGGTGCAGCCGTGTCACCGCGTCGTCGCCGGCCCCGTCGAGTCCGCAGTGCGGCCGGGCCTCGCGGAGCACCACCTGCCGGCCGGTCTCCCGGTGCCGGGCCAGGTAGATCCCGCCCGCGTTGGAGAACTGGAGGGCCGAGGTGACGGTGTAGGGGAAGGCGGCGTCCCCGGCGGCCGCGCGGGCCGCCAGGTGCGGGCGCAGCGCCTCGGGGACGGTGACCCACGGCGGCACCCGGAACACCACCCCGCGTTCGTCGGGCACCAGTTCGCCCGAGGGGTGGCGCAGCGCGGGGACGCGTTCGCCGTCTCCGTCCTGGCACCAGCGGGCGGTGAACGCCCCGTACCGGACGTGCACCGGGGTGTCGCCGATCCGGAGGTCGCTGAGGATGTAGGGGCCCCGCCGTCCGGCGAGGACGCGGGTCAGCTCGTCCAGGACCCGCAGGAAGAGGGTCTCGTCCGGCGGATAGAGCGTGAGGAACTTCCCCGCGCCGGAGCGGGACATGTACTTGCCGGACATCAGCAGGAGCGCCTGCTCGCTGCGGAGGAACTTGAACGGCACCCGGTGGGAGAGGCAGACGCCGGTGGTGTCGCGGAGGGTCGCCTCCGCCTCCTCCGGGACGGTGGAGACATGGATCTTCCATCCCTGCGCGGCCGGTTCGCCGTGTTCGGGCAGCATCGAGGTCCACAGCCCGCCCGGGGTCCGGCGCCAGCCCTCGGGGGGCGGGGCGGAGTCCAGCGGGAAGCGGGTCTCCTCGTCCCGCAGCCGGGCCGGGGTGTCGTAGTACGTACGGTCGGCGAGGCAGTAGAGCTGGGTCTGCTGCGGTCCGGGCACGGCGTTTCTCCTCAGAGTGCGCCGGGACGACCGGCGGGGTCGGGGGTGGGTCGGGCCGGGGCTGGGTCCTCCACGGCGGTCCCCTGGTGGGTCCGGGCGGCTCCAGCCGGTTCGGGAGCGGGTTCCCCGGGCGTCCGCGTACCGGCGGGAGCCGGGACCGCACCGGCGGGATCGGGGACCGCACCGGCGGGATCGGGGACCGCACCGGCCCGTACGGAGGGGGCGAACGTCACCACGGCCGCCGAGACGGCCAGCACGCACCCGGTCACCCCGAAGGCCGCGCGGCTGCCCAGAGCGGTCAGCAGGGCGCCGCCCGCGAGGGGCCCGAACGGCTGGACGACGGAGGACAGGAAGCTCGCCGCGCTCTGCACCCGGCCGAGCCGGTCCTCCGGGGTGACGACCAGCAGGGTCGAGAGGAAGCCGATGCTGGCGATCGTCGACAGGCACATGCAGAGCGCGCACAACAGGCCGGCCAGCAGCGGGCTGCTGAGCCAGGCCAGCGCGGCGGCCGTCCCGACGCAGCTCCAGCAGGTGATGACGATGAGCGTCCGGACGTGGCGGTCGGGTGCGAGCCGGGGCGCGAGCAGCGCGCCGACGAGGGCGCCCGCCGAGACGCAGGTGATGACGAAGCCGCCGCCGAGGCCGGAGCGCCCGCCCTCGGAGAAGACGGCGAGCGCGGTGAAGGTGAGGGCGCCGAACGCGAAGTTCATGCCCAGGCCGAAGACGAGCAGCACCGTGCGCAGGTAGGGCAGTTGCCACAGGAAGGTGAGGCCGGCGGTGAGTTCCCGGCGGCTGAACACCGAACCGGCCTTGGTCCTGGCCTCCGAGCGGGTCCGCACGAGGGCCACGCAGACCGTCGAGAGCAACAGCCCGAGGAACTGGGCGGTGAAGGGCAGGGCTTGGTGCACGCCGAACAACGCACCGCCGACGAGCGGGCCGACCAGTCGGACGGTGGAGGTACGCGCCTGGAGGCGTGCGGTCGCCGTGCCCATCTGGTCCGGCGGCACGACCGCGCGCATCAGGCCGAAGGCGGCGGGGGCGTAGACGCTGTTCAGCACGGCCCCGGCGGTCGCGACCAGCAGGACGAGCGGCATCGGGGCGCTCCCGTTCCACACGGCGATGGTCAGGGCGGTGACCGCGGCCAGGCTCCCCACGTCGCACAGCCGCATCAGGCGGCGGCGTTCGACCCGGTCGGCCATGACCCCGCCCGGCAGCATCGTGATCAGCACGGCGCCGACGGACACCGTCCCCACGAGACCGGCCTGCACGGCGGAGCCGGTCTCCTTGAGGATGAGCAGGGGCAGCGCGAGGGCGCCCATCTGGCTGCCCAGAACGGCGAAGAAGCCGCTCATCCAGAGCAGCCGGAAATCCCTGTTGGAGCGGAGCGACGTGGCCATCGGAGGGCTCCCGGAGATCGTCGGGCAGGGCGGTGGTCGGGCAGGCGGTGTGAGAGACGGGCCTCCGCTGTGCGGACGCGGGTCATGTGGCGGGGCGGGGCGGAGTACGGCGGGGCGGCCGGAACACGGCAGGACGGCCGGAGTCGCGGCGGGGCGGCCGGAGTCGCGGCGGGGCGGCCGGAGTCGCGGCGGGGCGGCCGGAGTCGCGGCGGGGCGGCCGGAGTCGCGGCGGGGCGGCTCCCGTGTTCACGGAGCCGCCCCGTACCGCCTCCCCGTCGTCCGGGCGCCGCGGCGGCGAGGCGTCGGCCTCGTCCCGCCGCGGCGCACGGCCCGGTGGGATCAGCGCTGCGCTTCGACGACGCTCAGCAGGCTGATGCAGTTGCCGTCGGTCTGGTCGCCGCCCTGGGCGGCGGTCTCCTGGAGGTCCAGCACGGAGTGCGCCTCGACCTCGGGGGTCTCGTCGGCGGTGGGCTCGGTGTTCTCGGACATGGCGGTCTCCATCCACTCGTCACTGCGATGACAGGAATCAGCGGGACGACCGGAGCCCCCGGGGATCTCTCCTGGGCGTCCGGCCTGCGGGGATCAGTTCTCGACGACGCTCAGCACGCTGATGCAGTTGCCGGGGGGCGCGATGATGTCGCGGTCGGCGTTGACGGCCGTCTCCTGGAGGTCCAGCACGGAGTGCGCCTCGACCTCGGGGGCCTCGTTGGTGTCGTCGGCGGCGGGCTTGGTGTTCTCGGACATGGCGGTCTCCATCCACTCGTCACTGCGGGTCCGGGTCCGTGGGGCGCGCCCCTCGGTGTCCGGTGCGGCCGGCCGGTGCCTGCCGTTGCCGAGAAAGTTAGGAAGCCGGGCCTGGCGATCGCTTCGGCGGTGGTATGGCGTCGGTATCGGGCCAGTTCGGAGGGAGGAAAGCACCGCTTTTCGGCCCCGTCGGTGGGCCGGGAACCCGCCCCCACCTGGTCCCATACCGCCGCCGAAGCCCCGCCGGACCGTCCGCGAACCGGTGGCGCGCAGCCTGGGTACGCGCCCGACGCGCCCCGGCCCCGAAGGAGGCGGCCCGCATGGAACTCGCCGAACTCGTCGCACGGCGGCCCTACCCGGCCGCCGGTCTGCTCCTCGGCCTCACCCGGCGCTGCCCCCTGCGCTGCGCGCACTGCTCGACCGGGTCGGACCTCTTCACCCGGGAAGAACCGGACGGCGGTCAACTGGAGCGCTTCGTCGGCTCGTTCACAGAGGAGAACCGGCCCGACGTCGTCATGCTCACCGGTGGGGAGCCCCTGCTGCTGCCCGCGCTCGCCGAACGGCTGAGCGCGCTGGCGCACCGCGCCGGATCCCGTACCGCACTGCTCAGCGGCATGTTCTTCGCCCGGGGCGGGAGCCTGCGAGGCCGAAGAGGTGCTGCGATTCCCCCCGCCATCCTGCGCGCGATCCGCTCCGTCGACCATTTCTCGGCCTCCCTCGACGTCCACCACGAGCGCGAGGTCCCGCGCGCCGACGTGTTCCGCGCCCTGCACCGGATCCAGGACGAGGGCGTGGCCGTGAGCTTCCACCTCACCGGGACCGGCGCGTCCGACCCGTATCTCGCCGACATCACCCGGGCGGTGGAGAAGGAGTTCGGCGGCCGGGTCCCCAGCCTGGTCAACGAGGTGCGGCCGTTCGGCCGGGCGGCCTCCTGGGCGAGGCCCGCCCGCACCGGCCCCGACCCGGCGGCGGCGTCGCCGTGCTCGATGGCCGCCTGGCCGGTGGTCGCCTTCGACGGCCGGGTGCTGGCCTGCTGCAACCAGGACACCGTCGACCGGCGGCCCGTCCCGGCCCATCTGGACCTCGGGCACATCGGCGTCGACGACTGGGCGACCGTACGCGGCCGGACGCTGGAGTCCCCGGTGCTGCGCATGCTCCGCACGGTCGGGCCCGCGCATCTGGCCGCCCGGTACGGCTCCGGCCCCCCGGCGGGCTCCTACTGCGACGGCTGCCGGGCGCTGGGCGACGACGAGGCGGCGGCGGTCGGGGCCCTCGCCGTGGCGGGCGGGGCGGCCGGGGCGCTGCTGGACCTGACGGCCGCGGTGCGCGGCTCCCGGGAGGGTGCGCAGGGTGTCGTGCGCCGCCACGGCTGCGCGGCGTACGCGCCGCTGGTCGCCGCGGGCGGGTCGCCGCCGCCCCGGACCGACGCGCCGGACGCCCGATGAGCGCGGTGGCCGGCGGTACGCGGCTCGGGTGCGTGGGGGCCTCCGCACGTCTGCGGGTCAAACTCCTCCTACTGGAGCCGGAGTTCCGGAACGCGACGCACCATATGTGGCGTCCCGAGGGGCTGTTGCCGCGCTACCGGACGTATCTGTGCGCCATGCACGCCGTCATCCGCGCCTCCGTTCCGCTGATGGAGCTGGCCCTCGACCGCGCCCGCGTCCGGGCCGCGTCCGGCGATCCGCTGGGGGCACCGCTCGCCGCGTACCTGGAGGAGCACATCCGGGAGGAGGAGGGCCATGACGCCTGGCTGCTGGAGGACCTCCGGGCGGCGGGCGGCGACCCCGGGGACGCGCTCGGTCCGCTGCCCTCTCCCCTGGTCGCCTCGCTCGTCGGATCCCAGTACTACTGGATCGAGCACCACCACCCGGTCGCCCTGCTCGGCTACATCGCCGTGCTGGAGGGCTACGCGCCGGCCCCCGGCCTCACCGGCCGCATCGCCCGGCTGACCGGGCTGCCCGCCGCCGCGCTGCGGACCGTACGGGAGCACGCGGTGCTCGACACGGAGCACCTGGACGAGCTGTACGCGCTGCTGGACCGGCTGCCGCTCGGCCGGGGGGCCGAAGCGGCCGTGGCGGTCAGCGCGCTGCACTCCCTCGACGCGCTCACCCGGCTGTTCGTCCGGCTCGGGCGCTCCGCACCGGCGCCGTCGCTGCGGGGGGCCGGACTCGTCCCACCGATGGGAGTCACACCATGACCGGACCACCCGAGAACGGCGAACGGCCCGTGCTGCCCGCCGCGTTGTACGAGGCGGGGTTCCCCGTGGATCTGCTCACCGAGGAGCAGCGCGAGGTGCTGTGCGGGCTGACGCCGGAGGAACTGGCGCTGCTGCTGGACGTCAAGGGCCGGCTGGACGCCGTGGGACCGGAGGTCCAGGCGCACGGCGAGATCGCCGGCGGCGCCCTGTTCTGACCGGAGACCGATCAGCGGTACGGGCCCGGCTCCGGCGACCGGCACCGGGCCCGTACCCGCCCGGAGGTCACGACGTCACGACGTCACGACGTCACGGCCTCACGAGGCCCCGGCACCGCCGCCCGCCCCGTACGCCCGATCGCACGCGCCTTGTGCGCACGACCACCTGCCGCCCTACCGCCTACCGCACGGCCCCCGGGAGAGAAGGACCCGCCATGAACTGCTCCTCGTGCCAGCAGGATCTGCCGCCGACGGCACGGTTCTGTTCGTCCTGCGGGACGCCGTGCGCGACCACCGGGGCCGGACCGGCCTCCGCCGCACCGCCCGGTGACGAACGCAAGCCGGTGACCGTGCTGTTCTGCGATCTCGTCGGGTCCACCGCACTGTCCGGGGTGCTCGACCCGGAGACGCTGCGCACGGTGACCCTGCGGTACTTCGAGGCGATGAGCGCGGAGATCGTGGCGCGGGGCGGCACGCCGGAGAAGTTCATCGGGGACGCGGTGATGGCGGTGTTCGGCGTACCGGTGGTCCGTGACGACGACGCCCGCCGGGCGCTGGCGGCGGCGCTCGGGATGCGCCGGGCGCTGGCCCGGCTGAACGAGGAGCTGGCCGCCACCCTGGGCATCGAGCTGATCACCCGGATCGGCGTCAACACCGGTCAGGTGGTGGCGGGTTCGGACACGACCGCCCGGCAGGCCCTGGTCTCCGGGGAGACCGTCAACATCGCCGCCCGGCTGGAGCAGAACGCGGGCCCCGGCGAGATCCTGATCGGGCCGGAGACCCTGCTCGCCGCCGGCCCGACGGTGAGCGCCGAGCCCACCGGGCCGCTGCGGCTGAAGGGCAAGCGGGACAGCGTGGAGGCCTACCGGCTGCTGGCCCTGGGCGCGGACGACCCCGAGCTGCTGCGCCGCTTCGACGTCCCCTTCGTCGGCCGCGACGCCGAGCGGCAGGCGCTGGACGCCGCCCTGGAACGGGCCGCGCACGGTGGTCGGTCCGGACCGCTGCGGGTCACCGGGGAGGCGGGCATCGGCAAGACCCGGCTGGTACGGGAGTGGCTGGCGCGGCGGTCGGCGTCCGGCGCGCTCGCGTACGGCGCGGGGCGGTGCCGCAGTTACGGGGACCACGGCACCCTCGCCCCGCTGGCCGACGCGGTGCGTTCGCTGGTGGCGGCCGGGCCCGCGCCCACAACTGAGCCCGCGCCTGATCCCCTGTCCGAGCAGGTTCCTGAGACCGGCCCTGCGCCCGTCCCTGCGCCCGTCCCTGCGCCCGCGTCCCGTCCTGCGGTCGGCGCGAAGGACGCGGCCGGCGGACTGGCGGTCGACGACGCGATGGCGCTGCTGTCCGAGGGCCTGCTGCGCGACGGCACGCCGAACGCGCCCTTCGAGGACATGTGCGCGGCGCTGACGGCGGTTCTGGAGCGGGCCGCCCGAGCCCGCCCGGTCGTCCTGGTGCTGGACGACTGGCACGCGGCGGCCCCGCTGCTGGTCCGCACGGTGAACCGGTTGACGGACGGCTCGGGGTGCGCGGGAGTGCTGGTGCTCTGCGCCGGGCGGCCCGACGGACCGGACGGACCGGACGGACCGGACGAGTCGGAGGCTTCGGACGACGCTGTGGGTTCGGACGGGCCGGGCGAGGGGGACGCGCTTTCCGGTGCGGGGCGGCTCCAGCTCACCGGCCTGCCGCCCGCGGAGGCGGCGCGGCTCGCGGCCGGTCTCGCCGGTTCGGACGCCGGGACGGCCCCGGTGGACGACCGGCTCCTGGCGCGGGCCGGGGGCAATCCGCTCTACCTGGAGCAGCTGTTGGTCGGCGACCGGGCGGACCCGGCGGTCGCCGCCCGCCCGGGGGAACCGGCCGCCGAGGAGGATCTGCCGCCCACGCTCCAGGCCCTGCTGGGCGCGCGCATCGGGGCCCTGGCCCGGGCGGAGCGCGGGGTGGTGGACCTGGCGGCGGTGATCGGCCGGGAGTTCACCGCGCCGGAGCTGGTCCGGCTGGAGCTGTCCGTACGGGCCGGCGAGGGCCACGACGCCGGGCAGCTCGCCGGGGCGACCGGCGCGGCAGGGGTGGCCCCGGAGCACCGGCGGCGCGTCGAGGAGGCGTTGGCGGTGCTGGGCCGGCGCCGCCTGGTGGAGTCGGGGGCCACGAGGGCCCGGGAGCCGGCGTCGTACCGGTTCAGCAGCGGACTGGTGCACGAGGTGGCGTACGCCTCGCTGTCCAAGCGGGCCAAGGCGGAACGCCATGCCTGGGCGGCGGAGCTGCCCAGCGTGCTGCGGAGCGGCGACGGCGCGGTCGGCGGCCACCTGGAGCGCGCCTACCGCTACCGCGCGGAGCTGGGCCTGCTGGACGATCCGGCCCGGCGGCTGCGCGAGCGGGCCGCCGCCGCGCTGGGCCGGGCCGGGGCGCAGGCCGCCGCCCGGTCCGACCTGCACTGGGCGCACGGCCTGCTGGAGCGGGCGGTGGACCTGTGCCCCGGGGATCCGGCGGCGACACGGCGGCTCGGTGAGGTACGGGTGGCGCTGGGCCGCACCGGGGAGGGGGCCGAACTGCTGCGCCTCGTACGGGACTCGGCGTCCGATCCGGTGGAGGCCGCGCATGCCCGCCTCGCGCTCGCGGTGCTGGATCCGGGCGGTCCGGGCCCCGGCCCCGCCGCCGTGGCCCGGGCCGTGCTGCCGGTGTTCGAGGCGGCCGGGGACTCGGCGGGCCGGGCGCGGGCCCATCTGCGACTCGCCCAGCAGTTCCAGCGGTCCGGGCGGCACGAGGAGGCGGAGCGGGACCAGGCGCGGGCCCTGGAGCACGCGGTGCTGGCCAGTGCGGAGCCGGAGCGGGCCGGGGCGCTCGGCGCGATCGGCGTCTCCCTGTGGCGGGGGCCGGTTCCGGTGCCCGCCGCGGTGGTCCGCTGCCGGTCGCTGCTCTCCGCGCACGGGGCGGGCCGGCCCACGGTCCGGGTCACCCTCAACTGCCCGCTGGCGGTGCTGTACGCGCTCCAGGAGCGGCCGGACGAGGCGTACCGCTGCCTGGCCGAGGCGGAACGGCTGGCCGGGAAGCTGGGGTTCGCCGAGGCGGAGGTCTTCCTCCCGGTGTTCCGGGCGACGGTGGAGGGACTGCTCGGCAACGGCACGGAGGCCCTGGACCTGCTGGGCCGGGCGGACGCGGCGGCCCGGCATACGGGGGCGGCCGGGATGCGGACGGCGGTGGCGCTGGACGCGGCCCGTCTGGAGCTGGACGCGGGCCGGGAAACCCCGGCGGCCGCCCGGCTGGCGGGCGTCGGCGACACGTCGGGGCTGAGCCGTGCGGACGCGGTGGACCTGGCGGGGCTGCGGGCCCGGCTGACGGTGCGGGACCGCCCGGAGGAGGCGGCGGAACACGCGGACCGGGCGGTCAGGGCCTCGCTGCTCACGGACTCCCCGCTGGTGCAGGCGACGGCCGAGCTGGACCGGGCGCACACGCTCGCCGCCCTGGGCAGGTGGCCGGAGGCCGGGGCCTCGGCCCGGTCGGCCGGGGCGCACTTCACGGGCAAGGGGCATCTGCCGGGGGTGCGCCGGGTCTCCGGCTTCCTCGCGCACCCGCCCCGGCACCTGGCCACGACGAGGGAGAGGAGCTGACCGATGGCGACCACGGAACCGGAACGGCCACGGACGGAACCGGAACAGCCGAGGGCGGAACGGCCACGGACGGAACCGGAACGGCCGAGGGCGGGGGCGGGAACGGGGGCGGGACAGCCGCGGACGGTCCCGGGAGCGCGCGGGGCCCCGGGGCAGGGGCTGACCTGGAGTCTGCGCGGCCGTGGCCCGGAGGACGTACCGGTGCTGGCGGACCCCGGGCCACCGCTCGGCCGCCCCGCCGGGCCCGCCACCGGGCGCGGCGTACGCGTGTGCGTGGTGGATTCGGGCGTGGAGCGGGACCATCCGCTGGTAGGCCCGCTCGCCGGTTCCTGGGTGGTCGTCAAGGACGGGGAGACCGGGAGGATCACGGTCGAGCCGACGACCACCGGGGACACCTGCGGGCACGGCACCGCGTGCGCGGGCATCGTCCGCCGGACCGCCCCGGAGTGCGAGATCCACAGCGTGCGGGTGCTCGGGGAGCGGTTCTCCGGCACCGGCGACGTCCTGATGGCCGGGCTGCGCTGGGCGGTGGAGCAGGGCTTCGACGTGGTCAACCTCAGCCTGTCGACGACCCGCGCACAGTTCGCGCAGGAGCTGCACAGCCTGGCCGACAGCGCCTACTTCGCCCGTACGGTGATCGTCGCCTCGGCCCACAACACCCCGGTGGAGAGCTTCCCCTGGCGGTTCGCTTCGGTGATCTCGGTGGGCAGCCACCAGGAGGACGACCCCGAACTGCACCTGTACAACCCGGAGCCCCCGGTGGAGTTCTTCGGTCCCGGCCAGAACGTGACCGTGCCGTGGCTGGGCGGCCGGACGATCCGCACCACGGGGAACAGCTTCGCCACGCCGTACGTCGCCGGGCTCTGCGCCCGCGTCCTGTCCGCGCATCCGCGGATGACGGCCTTCCAGCTCAAGAACGCCCTCTATCTGTCCGCGGCCAATGTGCGCCACACGCCGCGTCCTTCCTCTGCGGCAGGAGATATCCGTGATGACTCCGAGAACTGATCCCGTTCCCTCCCTCTCCCCCTCCCCCACCGCCGCCCAGGTCGCCGACGCCAGGACCGCCGACGCGCCGCGCCGCGAGTTGCTCCAGTCGGTGGTCGACGTGGCCCGCGCCATCTTCGGGGCCGAGGCCAGCTCGGTCTTCCTGCTCGACGAGGAGGCGGACGAGCTGGTCTTCCAGGCCGTGTCCGGGCAGGGCGAGGAGTTCCTCGTGGGCCGCCGCTTCCCGGCCGGCCGCGGGATCGCCGGATGGGTGGCGACCTCCGGCGAGCCGATGGTGGTGGACGACCTGAGCACGGATGCGTCCTTCGACCGCTCGCTGGCCGAGTCGACCGCGTACGTGCCGAACGCCCTGATGGCGGCCCCGCTCATCAGCGACTCCCGGATCCTCGGCGTGCTGGAGGTGCTGGACCCCTCCCCGCAGGCCAGGACGGGCGTCCGGGAGCTGGATCTGCTCGCGATGTTCGCCCGGCAGGCCGCCGCGGCGCTGCGGGTGGTCACCCCGGAGCGGGTGCGGGAGGCCGAGCAGCGCGCGGTGGCGGGCACGGGCGCGCTGGAGGGTGCGCGGCGCGAGGACGCGCTGAAGCTGCTGGGTAGCCTGGAGCGACTGCTGCGGGGCGTCGGCTGAGGAGGCCGGCGGCCGCACCCGTCGTCCGGATGGGAGTAGCCACCGGCCCGGCGGGCAGGAGCGGGGCGTCGGCACAAGGGAAGGACACGCACCATGAAGCTCGCTTTCTCCACCCTCGGGGTGCCGGGAACGCCGGTCTCCGAGGTCGTCCGGCTCGCCGCCGGCAACGGCTACCGGGGGGTGGAGCTGCGCGTCCACCCCGAGGAGCCGGTGCACCTGGGGCTCTCGTCGCTGGAACGGGCCGACGTGGTCGAGGCGTTCAAGGCCGGCGGGGTGGAGATCCTGGCCCTCGCCGGGTATGTGAAGGCGGCTGCCGAGGGGGACGACGAACCGGTCCTGGCGGAGCTGTCCGAGCTGGTGAAGCTCGCCCGGGACCTGGGCGCGTCCTACGTCCGGGTCTTTCCGGGCGGCGGCGACCAGGAGCAGGCGGAGGCCGACGCGACGGCCGCCCGGCGGCTCGGTGCGGCGGCGCCGGCCGCCGCCGACATGGGGGTGAGCATCCTGCTGGAGACCCATGACTCGCACCGGGCGGGCCTCGACGCCGCCCGGGTCGTCGCCGCGGTCGGGCACCCCCGGGTCGGCGCGATCTGGGACGTGCTGCACACCTGGCTCGCCGGCGAGGAGCCGGCCGCGAGTCAGGCGGTGCTCGCTCCGCACCTGGGCTACGTCCAGGTGAAGGACGTCGCGTCGGCGGACGACCTCACCCCGGTGGCGCTGGGCTCGGGGGTGGTTCCGCTGGCGGACTGCCTGGACGGGCTCGATCCGGACACGTGGGTGTGCTGGGAGTACGAGAAGCGCTGGCATCCGGGGGCGGCGGAGCTGCCGGGGCTGCTGGGCGCGGGGCGCGAGCACCTGCTGCGGCTCGGAGCGCCGAAGCAGCGGTAGCGGCGCAGCGGTAGCGGCGGGACGGTACGAGGGCGCGGGGGCCGGTGCGGGGCGGCGTACCCCGCGCTTTCGCGTGCGTACGGGGTGGCGTGTCCGTGCGCTTCCGGTCCGCTCGTTCGCGTCCCTCCGTTCGCGTGCGGGGCGTGGCGCGGGCGGCCCGCCCTCTTGACCGGAAGTTATTTTCCCTATAAGCGTACTCACTTGAAAGTTTCTTTCACCCCGGGAAGGAGCTCACGTGCCCCACCGCACCTCAAGACGCACCCTCCTCACCGCCACCGCCGCCGCCACGGCGGCGGCCACCGGCGCCCTCGCCGCCACCCCCTCCGCCGCGTCCGCGCCCACCACGAACACCTCCACCGACCGCCGGCTGCGACGGATCATCGCCGGGATGAGCCTGGAGGAGAAGGTCGGCCAGCTCTTCGTGATGCGGGTCTACGGGCACTCCGCCACCGACCCCGACCAGGCCGACATCGACGCGAACCTCAAGGAGATCGGGGTCCGTACGGCCGCCGAGTTGATCTCCACGTACCACGTCGGCGGCATCATCTACTTCACCTGGGCGCACAACACCCGCGACCCCCTCCAGATCGCCGACCTCTCCAACGGCCTCCAGCGCGCCGCGCTCGCCGGGCGCTCCCGGCTGCCGCTGCTCGTCTCCACCGACCAGGAACACGGCATCGTCTGCCGGGTCGGCGAACCCGCCACACTGCTGCCGGGCGCGATGGCGCTCGGTGCGGGCGGCTCGCGCTCCGACACCCGCCGGGCGGCCTGGATCGCGGGCACCGAACTGGCCGCGCTCGGCGTCAACCAGAACTACGCGCCGGATGCCGACGTCAACGTCAACCCGGCCAACCCGGTCATCGGCGTACGGTCCTTCGGCTCCGACCCCGACGCGGTGGCCGCCCTGGTCGCGGAGCAGGTGAAGGGCTACCAGGGCGCGGGCGTCGCGTCGACCGCCAAGCACTTCCCCGGTCACGGCGACACCAGCACCGACAGCCACACCGGGCTGCCCGTCATCAACCACACCCGCGCGCAGTGGGAGGAGCTGGACGCCCCGCCGTTCCGCGCCGCGATCCGGGCCCGTATCGACTCGATCATGACCGCGCACATCGTGGTCCCCGCACTCGACCCGTCCGAGGACCCGGCCACGCTCTCCCGGCCGATCCTCACCGGCATCCTCCGCGAGGAGCTGGGTTACGACGGGGTGGTGGTCACCGACTCACTCGGCATGGAGGGGGTGCGCACGAAGTACGGCGACGACCGCGTCCCGGTCCTCGCGCTGCTGGCGGGCGTGGACCAGCTGCTGAACCCGCCGAACCTCTCCGTCGCCTGGAACGCCGTGCTGGAGGCGGTGCGGGGCGGCGAGATCAGCGAGGCGAGAGTCGATGAATCGATCCTGCGGATCCTGCGGCTGAAGAGCCGACTGGGCCTGTTCCGCGACCCGTTCGTCAGCCGGCGGGGCGTCGAGCGCACGGTCGGCAGCCGCGCCCACCGGGCCGCCGCCGACCGGATCGCCGAGCGCACGACGACCCTGCTCGCCGACCCGGGCGGCCTGCTGCCGCTCTCCCGCCGCAGCCACCGCGACCTCCTGGTGGTAGGAGCCGATCCGGCCTCCCCCTCCGGAACGACGGGCCCGCCGACCAGTACGCTGGCCCACGCCTTCGGTGAACTGGGCTTCACAGCAGAGGCGTTGTCCACCGGCACGGCTCCGAACCAGGCGAAAATCGCCGAAGCGGTCGCCGCCGCCGAGGGCAGGGACGCGGTGGTCGTGGCGACGTACAACGTCACGGCGACCAGCTCGCAGCGCACCCTGGTCAGGGCCCTGGTGGCGACCGGCGTCCCCGTGGTCACCGTCGCCGTCCGCAACCCGTACGACGTCGCCCACCTCACCGGGACCGGAGTCGCCGCGAGCCTCGCCGCGTACTCCTGGACCGACGTCGAACTGCGCGCCGCCGCCCGGGTGATCGCGGGCCACGCCGCTCCGGAGGGCACCCTCCCGGTCCCGGTGCAGCGCGCGGACGACCCGGCGCAGGTGCTGTATCCGGTGGGCCACGGGCTGTCGTACTAGCCCAGGCGACCGGACGGCACCGCGCCCCGTACGCCTGGCGTGGCCCGCGCCGGGTGTACGGGGCTGCGCCCGCCGGTCACCGGGAGAGTGACCGAAGGACGCAGCCCCACGGGAATGCTGCGAGGAGAACCGCGTGCCGCGTGCGGCCCCTACGGGCGCAGGGTGGCCTCGTCGCGCTCGATCTCGCCGTTGCGCTTGTCGAGCTTCTTGTCGAACTTCGCCAGCGGCTTCGCCTTCGACGGGTCCGCCTCGACGGCTGCCGGGGCGACGCCCGCCCAGCGCAGGATCGCGGCGGTGGCCTTCGCCTTCTCGTCGGCGACGAGACCGGAGACCTTCGCGCCGTGGTTGCCGCCGGGGACGGTGTAGACGTAGCTGTCCTTCGCACCGCGTCCGAGACGGAACGGCTCCGCGCTCCACGGGTCGTTCTCGCCGTTGACGTACATCATCTGCCGGGCGTTGCGCTTGACCCAGCGGTCGATGTCCCGCATCGCGCCCCGTTCGAACTTCATCGGGATGGAGCGGGGCACGAAGTTGCGCGGGGGCTGGTAGCCGTAGCGGCTCAGATTGCCGAGCCAGGGCTGCTTGATGTCCGGCGAACCGAGCTGGGTGCCCGCCTGGTAGTAGTACGGGGTGTACGTCTGCAGGCCCTGGTCGACGTAGGCGGAGAAGCCGGAGATGGCGTCGACGGAGTTCCAGATGTCCTCGTCGGTGGCCTCCTCGGCGTCGGCCGGGATGTCCACGCAGTCGGCGACCAGGCTGTACTGCCAGAACGCCCACCCATAGTCCAGGACCGTGGCCTCGTAGGCGCGGTCGAGGGAGCCGACGGTGTTGAAGGTCCAGCCGTTGGCGGCGGCCAGCTCCTTGTACTTCTTCTGGAGCGGGGCCCGGCGGATCAGCGCCTCGCGCTGCACACCGGCCAGCTTGTCGCGGCACTCCTGGGTGCCGACGTTTTCGAAGAACCGGTCGTACGCCGAGTCCTCGTCGTTCACGACGTCGTTGGGCGCGACGTAGGCGACGACGCCGTCCATGTCCTTCGGGTAGAAGCGCTCGAAGTACGTGGCGGTCATGCCGCCCTTGGACCCGCCGGTGGCCAGCCACTTCTTGTCGTAGATCTTCTTCAGCGCCGTGAACACCCGGTGCTGGTCGCTGGCGGCCTGCCAGATGTCCAGCTTTGACCAGTCGGCGGGGGCCGGCCGGGACGGGGTGAAGTAGCGGTACTCCATCGAGACCTGGTTGCCGTCGATGATCTGCGTCGGCTCGCTGCGGCTGGGGTTCGTGGAGACGTTGTAGCCGCTGGTGAAGAAGACCGTCGGGCGGCTCACGTCCTTGTGCAGCAGCGTCAGGCGCTGCTGGAACGTGCCCTTGGACGGACGCCGGTGGTCGACCGGCTGGGTGTAGTTGAGGACGAAGTAGCGGTAGCCCGCGTAAGGCTTCTCCTCGATCAGACTCATGCCCGGGATGGCCAGGATGCGGTCCTTGATGTCCTCGTTGCTCGCTTCGCTGCCGGCGACAGTCTCGCTGCTCCGCTTCGCGGCCGGTTCCGCGGCGGTGGCCGCACCGGCCGAGGCCCCCGTGGCTCCGACCGTGCCTATGAGCACGGCGAGCGAGAGAACCCCTGTGAGTGACTTGCGCATGCACGCTCCCCTTGATTCACAACAGTCGCCGTGAACTTATCGGGGCAACACACGCCACGCCAGACCTGGTTGTCCGTGTCAGCGGAGAAGTCGGCGGAGAAGGGGAGGAGACGGGGAAGAAGGGGAAGAAGGTGGAGGAGTGGGTGGAAAGGTCAGCAGAGAATCCATCCGGTGGAGGCGGACTTCCTGCCGATCGCGCCGGTGGCCCGTACGCAGCGGTTGAGCGCGTTGACCGTGACCGGGCCGGCCATCTTCGTGTACGAACCCTTGTCGGTGACGGCGCGGCCGCCGCGCGCCTGGAGCGTGACGCTCATCGTCCGCCGCTTGCCGGGCTTCTTGGCGACGGTCACCGCGCACGCCTGCGCGCGGCTCTTGTAGACGCGCAGCTCTCCCGTGGAGAACTCGACGGTCTTCGCGGGGCGGCCGGAGCAGCCGGAGGCGGCCCGGGCGACGCCGGGGGCGCCGAGAAGGGGCACGAGTCCGGCGAGCAGGAGCAGGACGAGGAGGCGGACCAGCAAAGGCCGTCCCGCCGGCCCCGTCGATCCCGCCGCTCTCGGCGATCCTGTCGGTCCTGACCGTCCCGCCGGTCCCGGCGATCCTGTCGGTCTCATGGGTCTCACCGGCTCCGCAGCGCTATCGAACACCTTCGCCCCCACCTGACGTCTGTACGCACCCGTGCGTCTCTGGCTACGACGCAGCAGACGGGCGGGAGGTTGCACGCGGGGCCGCCGCCGCCCCTCAGACGCCCGCCGGCTCGTCCTCCCCTATGCCCTCGCCGATGAAGGTGCGCCACAGCCGGGCGTACCGCCCGCCCCGGGCGAGCAGTTCGTCGTGCGTGCCGTCCTCGACGACGCGCCCGTGGTCCATGACCACGACCCGGTCGGCGCGGGCGGCGGTGGTCAGCCGGTGGGCCACCACCAGCGTGGTGCGGCGGCCGGCGAGGCGGTCGGTGGCCTGGTTGACCAGGGCCTCGGTGGCGAGGTCCAGGGCGGCGGTGGCCTCGTCCAGGAGCAGGATGTCCGGGTCGACGAGTTCGGCGCGGGCCAGCGCGATGAGCTGGCGCTGCCCGGCGGAGAGGTTGCGGCCGCGCTCGGCGACCTCGTGGAGATAGCCGTCCTCCAGCGTGGCGATCATCTCGTGCGCGCCGACCGCGCGGGCGGCGGCCTCCACCTGGGCGTCGGTGGCGTCGGGCAGCCCGTAGGCGATGGCGTCGCGGACCGTGCCGGCGAAGAGGTACGCCTCCTGCGGGACGACGCCGAGGCGGTGCCGGTAGGCGGTCATGTCGAGGGTGCGCAGATCGGCTCCGTCGGCGGTGACCCGGCCGCCCGTGGGGTCGTAGTACCGGGCGACGAGCTTCACGAGGGTCGACTTCCCGGCCCCCGTCTCCCCGACGAACGCCACCGTCTGGCCCGCCGGGATGCGCAGGTCGACACCGGACAGGGCCTCCTCGTCGGAGCCGTACGCGAAGGAGACGTCCTCGAACGCGATCTCGCCGCGCAGCGAGAGCACGTCGAGCGGCTCGTCCGGGTCGGCGGTCGAGGTGGGCTCGCGCAGCAGCTCCTGGATGCGGCCGAGGGAGACGGTCGCCTGCTGGTAGCCGTCGAAGACCTGGGAGAGCTGCTGGACGGGGGCGAAGAACAGTTCGATGTAGAGGAGGTAGGCGACCAGGGCGCCGACGGTCAGCGTGCCGTTGTCGACCCGGCCCGCTCCGACGATGATCACAGCGGCGGCGGCGACGGAGGCCAGCAGCTGGACGAACGGGAAGTAGACGGAGATCAGCCACTGGCCGCGTACCCGGGCCTGGCGGTAGTGGTCGCTGTGCTCGGCGAAGCGGACGGCCCCGTCGTGCTCGCGGCCGAAGGCCTGGACGATCCGGAGGCCGGAGACGGACTCCTGGAGGTCGGCGTTGACGGCGCTGATGCGGGTCCGGGCCAGCTCGTACGCCTTGACGCTGCTGCGCCGGAAGAAGACCGTACCGATGATCAGCACGGGCAGGGTGGCGAAGACGACCAGGGCCAGCTGGACGTCCAGGACGAGCAGTGCGGCCATGATGCCGAAGAAGGTGACGACGGAGACGAACGCGGTGACGAGCCCGGTCTGGAGGAACGTGGCGAGCGCGTCCACGTCCGTCGTCATCCGGGTCATGATCCGGCCGGTCAGCTCCCGCTCGTAGTAGTCGAGGCCGAGCCGCTGGAGCTGGGCGAAGATCTTCAGGCGGAGCGCGTAGAGGATCCGCTCGCCGGTCCGGCCGGTCATCCGGATCTCGCCGGTCTGCGCGACCCATTGGACGAGCACGACGACCAGCGCGATCGCGGAGGCGGCCCACACCGCACCGGTGGAGAGCTGGGAGACGCCCTCGTCGATGCCGTGCCGGATCAGGACCGGCAGCAGCAGGCCCATGCCGGCATCGACGGCGACGAGCCCGAGGCTGATCAGGAGGGCCGCGCCGAAGCCGCGCAGCAGCCGGCGCAGCCCGTAGGAGTCCTCCGCACGCACGGCGGCGGCCTCGTCCACCTCGGGGGTGCCGGTGGCGGGCGGCAGGGCCTCGACCTGGGCGAGCAGCTCGGGCGTCGCGGGCATGCCGGCGACGGTGGTGTCCCGCTCCTCCTCCTCGCGGATCCAGAGCGCGGGGGTGATGCCGCGCTCCGCGTCGAACTCGGCGTCCAGCTCCTCCTGGAGCGCGCGGTCGTCCTCGGGGCCGGCCTCCGGGCGCGGCGGCCGGTGGCCGGGCGAGGTGCCGCCCAGCTCGTCGGGGTCGGTGAGGAGGCGGCGGTAGAGCGCGGAGGTGCGCTCCAGCTCCTCGTGGGTGCCGATCGCGGCGAGCTTCCCGCCGTCCAGGACGGCGATGCGGTCGGCGAGCTGGAGGGTGGAGCGGCGGTGGGCGATGAGGAGCGTCGTACGGCCCGCCATCACCTGCTTGAGGGCCTCGTGGATCTCGTGCTCCACGCGGGCGTCGACGGCGGAGGTCGCGTCGTCGAGGAGGAGGAGCCGGGGGTCGGTGAGGATGGCGCGGGCGAGGGCGACGCGCTGGCGCTGGCCGCCGGAGAGGGTGAGCCCGTGTTCGCCGACGGTGGTGTCGTAGCCCTTCGGCAGGTCGGCGATGAACCGGTCGGCCTGGGCGGCGCGGGCGGCCTGTTCGATCTGCTCCTGGGTGGCGTCGGGGAGTCCGTAGGCGATGTTGGCGCGGATGGTGTCGGAGAACAGGAAGCTGTCCTCGGGGACGAGCCCGATGGCGGAGCGCAGGGACGCCTGGGTCAGCTCGCGGACGTCATGGCCGCCGATGAGGACGGCCCCGTGGGAGACGTCGTAGAAGCGGGGCAGCAGGAGCGAGACGGTGGACTTGCCGCTGCCGGACGCGCCGACGACGGCGACGGTCTCGCCGGGTTCGACGGTGAGCGAGAACCCGTCGAGGACGGGCCGCTCGTCGTCGTAGCCGAAGCGGACGTCGTCGAACTCGATGCCGGCCGGGGCGTCGGCGGGCAGCTTCTTCGTACCGTCCTGCATCGAGGGCTCGGTGTCGATGAGCTCCAGGACGCGCTCCACACCGGCCCGGGCCTGCTGGCCGACGGTGAGGACCATGGCGAGCATCCGGACCGGGCCGACGAGCTGGGCGAGGTAGGTGGAGAAGGCGACGAACGTGCCGAGAGTGATCTCGCCCCGGGTGGCCAGCCAGCCGCCGAGGGCGAGCATGGCGACCTGGCCGAGCGCGGGCACCGCCTGGAGGGCGGGGGTGTAGCGGGAGTTCAGCCGGATGGTGCGCAGCCGCCCGGCGAACAGCCGGCGCCCGACCTCGCGGAGCTTCCCGGTCTCCTGGTCCTCCTGCCCGAACCCCTTGACGACCCGGACCCCCGACACGGCCCCGTCGACGACTCCGGCGACGGCGGCGGCCTGGCTCTGGGCGTACCAGGTGGCGGGGAAGAGACGGGTGCGGGAGCGGCGGGCGATGAACCAGAGGGCGGGGGCGACGGCGAGGGCGACGAGGGTCAGGGGCAGCGAGAGCCACGCCATGATCACCAGGGAGATGACGAAGAGCAGCACGTTCCCGATGGTCATCGGGAGCATGAACAGCAGCCCCTGGATCAGCTGGAGGTCGCTGGTGGCCCGGCCGACGACCTGCCCGGTGGACAGCTCGTCCTGCCGTTTGCCGTCGAGCCGGGTGATCGTCGTGTACATGTCCGTACGCAGGTCGTGCTGGACGTCCAGGGCGAGCCGGCCGCCGTAGTACCTGCGGATGTAGGTGGCTATGTAGACGAGGACGGCCGCGCCGATGAGCAGTCCGGTCCAGACGGCGAGGGAGCGGGTGTGGTCGGTGACCACGTCGTCGATGATCACCTTGGTGATGAGCGGAACGAGGGCCAGGACGGCCATTCCGGCGAGCGACGAGCCGAGAGCGAGCACAACGTTGCGCCGGTACCGCCACGCGTACCCGGTCAGCCGCCGGCCCCACCCCTGTTGCTCTGCGCCCGTCACGCGTTGCCTCCCGTTTCGGCCTTCTCGTCGGCCTGTCCGCTGATCCAGCTGATCCAGCTGATCCGGTTGTTCCACCTGGTCTACCGGAAGGCACCAACGCCCAGGGCTGCGGATTTCATCCCGCCGCAATAAAGGGGGCGGCGAACGGGGCCGATGGTCGCGGGTGTGCGGTACCGGGGTCCCGGGACCGGTTCGGGGCCCGGGCCGGGCGGGTAGTCATCCGCAGCGGCATGGGCGGCCTCCCCGTCGGAAGGCCGTCGGAAGGGCCGCCGAAGGGGGCAGGAACCATGGCGAACGACCGGCTCACCGAGGCCTACCGCTGCGGACAGCTCTACGCGGCGCTCGCCGCGCTGGAGCGCCTCGGCGAGGGCACGCACCCCTCCCTGGGGAAGCCCGGGACGCGGCGGCAGGTGTCCACCGAACCGCGCAAGCACCTCACCGTGCACCTGTGGCAGGCGGGCCGCTATCTGGCCGCCGCCGCCAACCGGGGCGAGGGGCCCGCCGCAGCGGTGGTGTTCCGGCAGCTGCCGGACCTTCTGCCACTGCGCCGGGAGCTGCCCGGGGAGATCCGGGACCCGGCGGAGCGGGCCCGGTTCCAGGAGGGTGCCCAGGCCCAGGAGGGCGCGATCGAGAAGGCGCTCGCGGAGCTGTGAGCGGGTCGGTCCCCGGCCGGGGTCACCCCCGGCCGGGGACCAATCCGGCCGGGGCCGGCCCGCCGCGCTCCGTACGCGTACGGCCTGCGCGTACGGCTACACGTACCGCCTACGCATGCGGCCTACGCATGCGGCCTACGCATGCGGCCTGCCCGTACGGCCTACAGGTGCGTCGGCTCGAACATCCGCAGCAGGGCCGGGAGCACGACGACGGACGGGCCCGGGGCCGCCAGCGCCCTGCCGAGGTCGGCGGCGAGGGACTCCGGTGTCGTCACGACGGCCGGTACGCCGAAGGACTCGGCGAGCGCGACGAAGTCCGGGCGGGACAGCTCGGTCGCCGTGGCCGTGCCCTCGCCGAAGGCGTCCGTCATGTACTCGCGCAGGATGCCGTAGCCGCCGTCGTCGACGATCAGCCAGGTCAGCGGCAGGTCGTACTGGCGGGCGGTGGCCAGCTCCGCGATGGAGTACATCGCGCCACCGTCGCCGGAGACCGCGAGCACCGGCTTCGTCGGGTCGGCGACGGCCGCGCCGACGGCCGCCGGGAAGCCGTAGCCGAGGCCGCCCGCGCCCTGGGCGGAGTGCATGGTGTTGGGGCGGCGGGCATCGAACGCGGACCAGGCCCAGTACGCCAGGATCGTCATGTCCCAGAAGCTGGGCGCGGTGTCGGGCAGCGCCTCGCGGACGGCGGCGAGGACCTGCTGCTCCAGGGTCAGTTCCTGGGCGTCGATCCGGACCCGTACCTTCTCCAGCACCGTGGCCACGCGCTCGGCCGCACCACCCGCGTCCTCGCGGGGCTCGACGGCCTCCAGGAGGTCGGACAGGGCCTCCCGGGCATCGGAGTGGATGCCGAGCGCGGGGTGGTTGGACTCCAGCTTCCCGGCGTCGGCCTCGATCTGGATCACCCGGCCGCGCGGGCGGAAGGTGTGGTAGTTCGAGGAGAGTTCACCGAGCCCCGAGCCGACGACGAGGAGGACGTCCGCGTCCTCCAGGAAGTCGGTCGTGTGCCGGTCCTCCAGCCAGGAACGGAGCGAGAGCGGGTGCTCCCAGGGGAACGCGCCCTTGCCGCCGAAGGTGGTGACGACGGGCGCGTCGATCTTCTCGGCGAGCGCGAGGAGCTTGCCGGAGGCGTCGGAGCGGACGACTCCGCCGCCCGCGACGATCACCGGGCGGTCGGCGTTCGACAGCAGGTGGGCCGCGGCGACCGTCAGCTCGGGGCGCGGGTAGAGCTCGCGCGGAGTGGCGTCCATGGCGCTGACGACCGGGAGCGTCGTCCCGGCGAGCAGCACGTCCTGCGGGATCTCCACCCAGACCGGCCCGTGCGGGGCGGTCAGCGCGGACTCCCAGGCGGCGGCGATCGCGGAGGGGATCTGCGAGGCGGACCGCACGGTGTGCACGGACTTCACGATGTCGCGGACGGAGGCCTGCTGGTCGCGCAGCTCGTGGAGATAGCCGTGCCGCCCGCCGCCGAGCCCCGCCGTGGGGATCTGGCTGGAGATCGCGAGGACGGGCGCGGAGGCGGCGGCCGCCTCCTGGAGCGCGGCGAGCGAGGTCAGCGCCCCGGGCCCGGTGGACAGGAACAGCGGCGCGACCTCGCCGGTGATCCGGCCGTAGGCGTCGGCGGCGAAGCCCGCGTTGTTCTCGACGCGGAGTCCGACGTAACGGAGGGAGGAGCGGCGCAGCGCGTCGAACATGCCGAGCGCGTGCTGGCCGGGCAGCCCGAAGACGGTGGTCGCGCCGAGCCCCTGGAGGGACTCGACGACGAGGTCGCCGCCATTGCGGCCGGCCGGCGGGTTCAGGACGGCGGCGGCCTGGGCGGCGGTGAGCTGCGGCCGGTCGTCGTGGTCGTGGCTCACTTGGACGCGGCCCCCTTCGCCTTCTCCGCGGCGATCTGGCGGGACATGATCGTCGTCAGTTCGTACGCGGCGTGCGAGGCGGCCACGGAGGTGATCTCGGCGTGGTCGTACGCCGGGGCGACCTCGACCAGGTCGGCGGAGACCAGGTGGCAGGAGGAGAGGCCGCGCAGGATCTCCAGCAGCTCGCGGGAGGTGAGGCCGCCGGCCTCGGGGGTGCCGGTGCCGGGGGCGTGCGCCGGGTCCAGGACGTCGATGTCGATGGAGATGTACAGCGGCCGGTCGCCGATGCGCTGCCGCAGCTGGTCGGCGATCTCGTCGACGCCGCGCCGCATGACGTCGGCGGAGGTGACGATCCCGAAGCCCATCTTCTCGTCGTCGGTCAGGTCCTGCTTGCCGTACAGCGGGCCGCGGGTGCCGACGTGGGAGAGGGCGGAGGTGTCGAGGATGCCCTCCTCGACGGCCCGGCGGAACGGGGTGCCGTGGGTGTACTCGGCGCCGAAGTAGGTGTCCCAGGTGTCCAGGTGCGCGTCGAAGTGGAGCAGGGCGACGGGCCCGTGCTTCTTGGCGACGGAGCGCAGGAGGGGCAGGGCGATGGTGTGGTCGCCGCCGAGGGTCATCAGGCGTGCGCCGGTGCCCAGGAGGTCGTCGGCCGCGCTCTCGATGGTCTCGACGGCCTCGTTGATGTTGAACGGGTTCGCCGCTATGTCCCCGGCGTCGGCGACCTGCGCCAGGGCGAACGGGGAGGCGTCCTGCGCCGGGTTGTACGGGCGCAGCAGCCGGGAGGCCTCACGGATGGCGTTGCCGCCGAAGCGGGCGCCGGGCCGGTAGGAGACCCCGGTGTCGAAGGGGACGCCGACCACGGCGACGTCGGTCCGGCCGACCTCGTCGAGCCGGGGCAGCCGGGCGAACGTCGCGGGCCCGGCGTACCGCGGGACGCGGGAGGAGTCGATGGGGCCGCGCGGCGATTCGGTGCTGCTCATAGGGGTGTGCCTTTCCTTCGGGTTTGTACGGTGTCGAGTGTGCGGGCCCACCAGCCCGTCCGGCCCACCCCAGGAAGACGGTAGACGGCCGAATGCCAACTCTGAAGTGTACGTTTCCTCCATTCGCGACGCACTGAATGGAGGAATCGTCCATGCCGAGCTCTTCCGCGGGCGCCCCGCAGACGACTCGCCCGCCCGGCCCGCCGACCCCGCCCATCCCGCTGGCGGAGCTCCTGGCGCGCGAGGAGCTGGGCCTGCGCCGGATCGCGGGCCCGGCCGACGCCGATCTGCTCTGGGTCCACACCTCGGAGATGGCCGACCCGTTTCCCTATCTGCTCGGCGGCGAACTGCTGCTGAGCGCGGGCGTGCTGCTGACGGACCCGGACCACTACGTCGGCCGGCTGGTGGAGGCGGGGGCGGCGGCGCTGGGTTTCGGGGTGCGGCCGGTGCACGAGGCGGTGCCCCGGGCCCTGATCGACGCGTGCGACCGGGAGGGCCTGCCGCTGCTGGAGGTCCCGCCGGAGACCCCGTTCACCGCGATCGCGCGGGCGGTATGGCGGCTGATGGCCGAGGCGCGCCACCGCGAGCTGCGCCGGGTGACCCGCGCCCAGCAGGCGCTGGCGGCGGCTGCGGCCCGCCCCGACCCCGTACCGGCGGTCCTCCACCAGCTCGCGACGCGGCTCGGCGGCCGGGCGGTCCTGCTGACGGCGCGGGGCGAGGAGGTCCACGCGGCGGGCCGCCGCCCGGACCCGGAGGCGGCGGGGGCCCTGACCCGGCTGGCCCGGGTGGTCGCCCGCGAACGCCCCGGCTCCCCCGCCTCGGCCACCGACACCCACGGCGGCACCCACCTGTCCGCGTACGTGCTGGGCGGCGGCGAGGGGCTGGTCCTGGCACTGGCGACCCGGCGACGGGAGTCCGGCGACCACACGGTGGCGGGCATCGCGGTGGTCCTCCTCTCCCTTCTGGCCGCCCCCCACCAGGGCGCGGACGCGGCGGGCCGTTCGGCGGCCCTGGTCCGCCTGCTCCTGGGGGCCTCCCCGGCCGAGGTGGCGCCGCTCCTCGGTGCCACCGGCCCCTGGACGGTGATCCACGCCCTGCGCACGGACGGCGCCCCGGCGGACGCCCTGACGGCCGAGGCCCTGGGCGCGTCGCTGGGCACGGCCCTGGTCGACGCGGGACGCGGGGCGGGCGAGGCGGTCCGGCTCCTGCTGGGCCCGGGCGGCGGCGGGGCAGGCTCGGCGGAGGGCGGGGCGGACTCGGCCGAGGGCGGGGAGCCGCTGACCGACGATCCTGCGGGGACGGACCCCCCGCCCCGTTCCGCCCGGCTCACCCCGAGGCCCGGCTGGACGCTCGGCGCGTCCGCGCCCACCCCCGTCACCGCTCTCGCCGCCGCCGACGCCCTGGCCGCCCGCGCCCTGGCCCACGCGCGGGCGACCCGCGCCCCGTTGAGGGTGGACGCCCCCACGAGGGGCCTCGCCGCGCTGGTCCCGCCCGAACAGGCGGCCGCCCACGCCCGCGCCCTCCTCGCCCCGCTCACCGCGCCGCTGGCCGACACCCTGCGCTGCTGGCTCTCCCTCCACGGCAGTTGGGACCGTTCGGCGGTGGCCCTGGGCGTCCACCGCAACACCGTCCGCCAACGCATCGGGCGGTGCGGGGAGTTGCTGGGCGCGGACCTGGACGACATGGACGTACGGACGGAGTTGTGGTTCGCGCTGAGGCAGACATGACGACCGGCCCGGGCACACCGCACCCACGGACCCACCGGACCCACCGGGCACCCCGGGCACCCCGGGCACCCCGGGCACCCCGGGCACAAAAGCCTTCGCGCCTCCGTGGCGCGCTGACTAGTCTCCGCGCATGGCCTCACTCGCGCGGCGCCGCCTGTCCCCTGCCGACACCGGCCCGGCGCTGCGCGCCCTGCGCGCGTGGACACCGCCCGACGCCCCGTCCGGGAGCCTGCACCCCGGGGACGTGGGCTGGCTCCAGCGACTGGACGACGCGACCGTCTACCTCTGGACCGACAAGCGGGCCGACGCACGGGCCGACGCACGGACCTCCTCACAGGCCGAGGCCCGGTCCAGCAGCGACGCGGCGAAGTCGGCCCCCGTCGCGGTCGGTTTCCTCGACGGCCCCGTGCTGCGCGTGACCGCCGCGCCCGAAGCCGACTTCGGAGCGCTCGCGGCGGACGCGGAGGACCTGCTCGTACCCGGCAACGACGCGACCGACGGCCTGCCCGTGCCCGGCTGGGAGCCGGACACGGAGGAGCCCTGGCTGGTCTTCTCCTGGTCCCCGGGGCCGGTGTCGAGCCGCGCGGTACAGGTCACCGGGTCCGACGCCGACGACCGGGCGCTGGTGCACCGGTCCGCCTTCGAGGGATCCACGTTCTCCGTAGACCACTGGCGCAAAATGAAGGAGTCCCCCGCGGGCCACCTCGCCGTGGAGACGCTCGTCCGCACGCCCGCCGGAGACCCCGCCGCCGCCGCGACCGGCTGGTTCGGGGGTACGGGCCGATGCGGCCTGCTCGAACCGGTCGGCACCCATCCGGACCACCGAGGTCACGGCTACGGGCGCGACGCCGTACGGGGCGCGTGCACGGCACTCGTCGACCGGGGCGCGAGCGCGGTGGCCGTCCTGACGCCGGCCGGCAACGAGGCGGCGGCAGCGCTCTACCGGTCGGCCGGATTCACCCTCGTACGCGAGAACCACGACTGGACGCGCCCCGGCCGGGTGTGAACACCGCTCCTCGGCCGGACGGGCGACGACGCCTCGCGCCCGAACCAGGGAGCCGGGCAGCTCCGTGAACAACCTGCCACATGCCCAGGAGCGATCCTTCCAACGCTTGAGCCCTTCAGAACGCGAACAATTTCCCGGTCGCCGCGGGAGGCCGAGAAGTCTTCATCGTTGTTCATCCCCCGATGTGCGCACATGCTCACGTGTTGAGGGAGACCGTCCGTAGCGTGAATGGTTGCGTACTCCAGGGCCCGATCCCTTTGCGTAGGAGGGTGGCTCCGCTGCCATCTTCTTGCGTTATTGGCAAGGTGACATGCATCTAACGCAAGAACCCGTACGCTCGATTTCATGGCTCACGAACACCAGCACCAGCACCAGCACGGTCATGCGGCTCACTCCCACGACCCCGCCGCGACGCCGAACGGTCTCCCCGAGATCCTCGACCTCGACGCCGCCCTCTTCGCGCCCCACCTGACCGCACTCACCGGCCGTATCGCCTGCCTCGCCGGTGACGACGTCCGGAGCATCGTCGACCTCGGCTCGGGCACCGGGACCGGCACGTTCGCCCTGCTGGAGCGGTTCCCGACCGCCCGGGTGACCGCTGTCGACAGCTCCCCCGCCATGCTGGAGAGGCTCGCCTCGGCGGCCCGGGACCGGGGGCTCGGCGACCGCGTGCACACGGTGGAGGCCGACGCCGGTACGGGACTGCCCGGGGTCGTCGACGCCGACCTCGTCTGGGCGTCGGCGTCCCTGCACCACCTGGACGACCCCGCCACCGCCCTGGTCGGCATCCGCGCCGCGCTGCGTCCTGGCGGGCTGCTGGCCGTCGCGGAGGTGGACGGGATGCCGACCTTCCTGCCCGAGGGCGGGGAGCCGGGCGCGCTGGAACGCCGCTGCCGGGAGGCCCTCGACGGCCTGCATGCCGAGCAGTTGCCGCACCGGGGCGCCGACTGGGGCTCGCTGCTGGTGGCCGCCGGCTTCTCCGTCGAGCAGGAACGCGCCGAACCGTGGGAGCTGCGCGCCCCGCTGCCCGAGGGGGCGGGGCGGTACGCCTACCTCGTCTTCGAGCGCATCCGCGACAACCTGGTCGGACGCATCTCGCCGGAGGACCTGGCCGCACTCGACCGGCTCATCGACGGCGGGCCCGAGGACGTACGCCACCGGGACGACCTCGTCGTACGGTCGACCCGTGAGACGTGGATGGCCCGTCGCCCCGCCTGAGACGGGACCAGGACCAACCTGTTCCTGCCCCTGCCCCTGCCGACGGCCGCTCTAGCTGGTGACTGCGACGATCGTGCCCGTGGAGACCGCCGCCACCGTCCGCATCACCGCGGCGTTCACCGCTTCCGCGCCCCAACTGGTCCGCTCCAGTTCCTTCGCCCGCTTGTAGACCTTGCCGGACCACGGGATGGAGCGGTGCAGGGTCGGCAGGGTGCCGCTCGCGGAGAGCAGTCCGACCAGGGCCGCCGTACGGGCGTCGGGTTCCGCGCCGTCGATCAGGACGGCCCGGACCCTCTCCACCAGGGCTTTCTTGTACCCGGTGTCCGCGACCGTCGTCGACGTCGTGCGGAACAGGCCCAGCGTCTTCCTGGTCTCCCGGCGCAGCACGCCCCGCTCGACGAGCCGGTCGAGGACCGTCTCCCGTGTGACCACCCCCGTACCGATCTCGATCAGCAGCGTCTGGACGCCGCGCACGCGCTCCCCGACCTTCGCGTGGGCGGCCCGGAGCAGCGGATCGGACGACGCGGGACCGGCCACGGCGTGGACCTTCACGCCGTTCAGCCCCTTGTCGTCCTCGTCGGCCCTGATCCGGCCGCCGAGGCCCAGCTCGACGAGGACCGCGCCGCCCAGCGCGTAGTACAGCGTGCCCGCCCCCGCGATGGCCCCGGACCTGTCGTCCATCATCAGCAGCGTCAGGTCTTCAACGATGAGCATCTCGTTCTCGTTCCGCATGGTCATGTCCCACCGTCGGGGTCGGATACTCCGCTCTCCCCCCGAGCGTGCCCTGCGGAGGACGGGCGGGGCGGTGTGGGCTGTCACCTCTGTTCATGACAGATGTCATGAACAGCGGTCGTACAGGGTCCAGCGGTCGTCGTGGCCGCGATGAGTTTCCCGGACCGCCTCGGTCCTACTGGTGGGCGGCAACAGCCTCCTTCTCGTCGAGAGCTCCTGGACAGGCGGTATCCACGATGAACAGCACGATGAACAAGCTGAACAAGCAGTTCACCGCGACCCTGCGGAAGAGTCCGGAGAAGGGCGGCTGGACCTACGTCGTGTGGCCCGAGTCGGCCGAGTTCTTCGGCACCCGCGGCCTGGTGAAGGTCAGGGGCACCATCGACGGGCATCCGTTCCGCAGTTCGTTCATGGCCCTGGGCGACGGCACGCACAAGCTGCCGGTGAAGTCCGAGGTACGCAAGGCGATCGGCAAGGAGGAAGGGGACAGCGTGACCGTCCTCCTGGAGGAGCGGGCGGACGCTTGACCTCCGGATCGGTCGCCCTGCCGTGACAGCGGCGATCACCGCGGCGGTGACGAACCGCGCCCCACGATCCGCCGCTACATTGGCTGCCGGCAGGCTGGGTCAGCCAGGACGACGGATGAGGAGCGACGCGTGCGATTCGCGCTGGAAGCACTGCTGGTCGACGTGCCGGCCGAGCAGGTTGCCGAGGCTCGCGCCTTCTACCGGTCGAGGGTGGCAGGCCGCGGGCCCGGCTCGTACGAGGAGCTGAAGGAGGCCCGCGCGAAGAAGCCCGCTCCTCGTGCCGCCGTGCCGCCTGCCGTCGAAGAGACGGTCGAAGCCGCCGGCGTACGGGTCCCGGTCCGGATCTTCCTCCCCGCCGGCGGCCCGCCCCGGGCGGTCTACCTGGGCATCCACGGCGGCGGCTTCTACATGGGCTCCGCGGCGCAGGGCGACGAACGCCACCGCGAGCTCGCGGACGCCCTGGGCATCGCGGTCGTCGGCGTCGACTACCGGCTCGCGCCCGAGCACCCCTGGCCGGCCGCGCCCGACGACTGCGCGGCGGTTGCGCTCTGGCTCGTCGAAGAGGCCGAGGCCCGTTTCGGGACCTCCCGGCTCGCGATCGGCGGAAGCTCGGCCGGGGCCACCCTCGCCCTGGCGACCCTGCTCCGGCTGCGCGACCGGGGCCTCGCCGACCGGTTCGCAGGGGCCGCGCTCCGCTTCGGCACCTACGACCTGAGCGCACAGACCCCCGGCGGCCGTCGCATCGCGGACGAGTACTTCATCCAGGCCTACGTCGGCCAGGTCGCCGACCGCACCCTTCCCGACATCTCGCCCCTCTACGCCGACCTGAGCGGGCTTCCCCCGGCCCTGCTGGTCGTGGGAAGCGAGGACGTCCTACTGGAGGACAACCTGACGCTGGCGGGCCGGCTGTCGGCGGCCGGCAACGACGTGGAACTGCGCGTCTACCCCGAGTCGCCCCACGGCTTCACCGGCCACCCCACCACCTTGGCCGCAACGGCGTTCAGCGGCATCCACTCCTGGCTGCGCGACACGATCAGTCGCCCCTGACCCGGGCGTGCAGATGCATGTCGTGCCGGCCGTCGTCATGCACGGCCGCGTCGCGCTTGGTGCCCTCCAGGCGGTAGCCGGCCTTCGTGGCGACCCTGCACGAGGCGTGGTTGCGCGTCGAGTGGTCCAACTCCAGCCGGTGGAAGCCGATGTCGTCCAGCGCCCACGCGCTGACCGCCGCGAGCGCGCGGGAGGCGACCCCCGCGCCGCGTGCGGCCGGGAGCGCCCAGTACGCGACGTTCGCGACACCGTCGTCGAAGTCCAGGCCGCGCAACGCCATCCGGCCGAGCACCTCGCCGCTGTCACGGGCAACGGCCCAGTGGCAGCCCTTCTCCCGCTCCCAGTCCTGCCGGTATCCCTCGAACCACTCCCGGACCTGGGCCTCGGTCGAGGGCCGGTGCGTGTGCCAGCGGCGGGTCTCCTCGTCCCGGTAGGCGGAGAGGAACGCCGCCGCGTCGCTCCGTTCCCAGGGGCGCAGCAGCAGGCCACCGCCGGCCGTTGCCGGGACCACGGGTTGCGGAGCTGCGGCGAGGCAGCCGGAGATCATCGCGGGCGGTGTCGACAGGACGCGGGTCATGACCCCATCGTCACCCGCGCCCCCTCACTGCCGCAGCCGGACCAGCCCGGGCCCGGTCTTCACGACGACTGATCCAGGGGTTCACCCCGGCCCCTCAGGAGCGTCCGCCGCGCTGCCAGCGCTGCGCACCGAGGGGTGTGGGTCCACCGGCGAGCTGATCCGCGAACGGCTGGACCAGGCTCTGCGCCTCGTCCGGGAACGCTTGCACGGCCGCGACCACTCCCGTCGTGCGGGCTCCCTCGTCGTCGACCAGAACAGCCACGAAGCTCAGTCGCCCGTCCGGCTCCGCGCCCAGCAGCCGCTGCTCGACCGGGCCCGGGGCTCGGTCCTGCGCAGGCCACCGGGCGGTGATCAGCGTGTACGGGGCATCCGCCGCCGGTTCGCGGCGCAGCAGCACCACCGTTGCGACCGCCGTGAACGCCCGGTAGAGACCGGCCTTCCAGAACGGCTCCTCGGTCGCGAACCGCTCGGCGGCGGCACGGTCGGCGAGGTCGACGACGTGGACGCTCCCCGTGTGCTCCTCACCGTCGTCGGACAGGGTGGGTCCGCGGAGTATCAGCCGACTGTCGAAGCGGTCCATGTAGGACCAGTGCTCCTCGGACAGCTCCATCAACTGGTCGGCGACATCCGGCTGGTCCTCAGCATGAACGTAGAACGGCATGCCGCCACGGTATCGGAGCGCCCGGAGCGTGACCGGACGACCGCCCACGCCTCACGGCCGCAGCCGGACCAGCCCCGGGCCCGACGGGTGACCGGGCCCGAAGGCGTCGGGAATCCCCAGCCTCAGGCCCCGGCTCCGGGCGACCCGGTGGACGTCCCGCAGGGAGTGCGCCAGGGCGGCGGCGACATGGCGGAGCTGGACGGCCGTGGACCCGTCGTCCGCGACCATGTCGTCGGCGTGGTCCAGGAGTTCGTACGCCATGCCGAGCTGCAAGGCCTCGACCTTGTCGGCCTCACGCGAGACCTTGCCGCCGCCGTCGCCGACTACGTAGCAGGGCCTGCCGTCCGTTCCGGCCCAAGGAAGCAGGCGTGCGGCGTTATGGGGCTGTTCGTTCATGAGGGCGTCAACTCCGTGCACGGTGGGGGTGAATTCTTCGCTGCGTAGCGATCCACTCACAGCGTGCGAGCAGCGAGGCTAGGCTCGCCAGAGGGTTTGTGGTGACACCGCGTTCGTCGCACGGGAGTTGGCTGTGAGTAATACCTATGGCGAATGGTTAAAGGCCCAGCGAGAGGCGGCCGGGCTGACACAGCAGCAGCTCGCGGACCTGGCGTTGATGACGCGGTCGCATATCTCGCACATCGAGGCGGGGCGTCGCATGCCGAGCGAGGAGGACGCCCGGCGGTTGGACAAGGCGCTGGGGACGGGCAATGTGCTCACGAGCTTCCGGCCGGGAGCGGAGGATGACGGAGTCCTCGCGGACTACTTCGGCGCGGCGCGACACCTCGAACAGCAGGCGACAATGATCCGCGAGTTCGCCCTGTCTTTCCTTCCGGGCATCCTCCAGACCGAGGCGTACGCACGCGCCGTCCTCGGCATGGCGTTCCCACCGTTGAGCCCGACGGAGTGTGACAAGGCCGTCGTCGCACGGCTGAATCGCGCAAAGGTCTTCCAAAGTGCCAAGCCACCTGTGGTCTGGGCGATATTGGACGAAGCATCGCTCCGGCGCCCGATCGGTGGACCGAAGGTCATGGCGGAGCAGTTGGACCACATCGTCGAGCTCACCGAAGCAAAGCTCATCCGCACGCACGTGCTTCCCATGTCGATCGGGTTCCACTCGTTACTGGAAAGCATGCTGACGTTGATGTGGTTCGATGACCAGCCGCCAGTGGCCTACAGCGAGGGAGTGCGGGTAGGGAAGTTGCACGACTCGCCAGCCGTAGTCGAGGCACTTCAGAGCCGTTACGCTCTTTCCCTGAGCGACTCCCTGTCACGAGACGACTCTTTGGCAGTGGTGAAGGCAACAGCGAGGGGCTACAGAGAACATGGCCAGGCGGAGCATCCCGACCAACGTCTCGCCCACCCGCTGGCGCAAGTCCTCCTACAGCGGTAGCGAGTCGGGCAGCTGCCTGGAAGTCCAGGACCACCACCCCACCGCCGTCCCCGTCCGCGACTCCAAGGTCCCCGGCGGGCCCGCCCTGCTCGTCCCCGCCGCCGGGTGGACCTCCTTCGTGGACGCGGTCAAGCGCGGGACCCTCTCCGCCTGACCGAAGGACAGGCGGAAAGGTCCCTGCGCCTCACGCCCCCACGTACTCCGCCAGGTGCTCGCCTGTCAGCGTGGAGCGGTCGGCCACCAGGTCGGCCGGGGTGCCCTCGAAAACGATCTGGCCGCCGTCGTGGCCGGCGCCGGGGCCGAGGTCGATGATCCAGTCGGCGTGGGCCATCACCGCCTGGTGGTGCTCGATGACGATCACCGACTTTCCGGAGTCGACCAGCCGGTCCAGCAGGCCGAGGAGCTGTTCCACGTCCGCGAGGTGCAGGCCGGTGGTCGGTTCGTCCAGTACGAGGACCTGGCGGTCGCCGCCCTTGTCGGCCATGTGCGTGGCCAGCTTCAGGCGTTGGCGTTCGCCGCCGGACAGGGTGGTGAGCGGCTGGCCGAGGCTCAGGTAGCCCAGGCCGACGTCCACGAGACGGTCGAGGATCTTGTGTGCGGCCGGGAGGGCCGCCTCGCCGGAGCCGAAGAACTCCTCGGCCTGGGCGACCGACATCGCGAGGACCTCGCTGATGTCGCGGCCGCCCAGGTGGTAGTCGAGCACCGAGGCCTGGAACCGCTTGCCCTCGCAGTCCTCGCAGGGGCTGGAGACGCTCGCCATCATGCCGAGGTCGGTGAAGATGACGCCCGCGCCGTTGCAGGTGGGGCAGGCACCCTCGGAGTTGGCGCTGAACAGGGCCGGCTTCACGCCGTTGGCCTTGGCGAAGGCCTTGCGGATCGGCTCCAGGAGGCCCGTGTACGTCGCCGGGTTGCTGCGGCGGGAGCCCTTGATGGGGCTCTGGTCGACCGAGATGACGTTCTCGCCCGCCGGGATCGAGCCGTGGACGAGCGAGCTCTTTCCGGAGCCGGCGACGCCGGTGATGACGGTGAGGACTCCGAGCGGGATGTCGACGTCGACGTCGTGGAGGTTGTGCGAGGTCGCGCCCCGGATCTCCAGCGCGCCGGTGGACTTGCGCACCTCGTCCTTGAGGACGGCACGGTCGTCCAGGTGGCGGCCGGTGACGGTGTCGGAGGCGCGGAGTCCTTCCAGGGTGCCTTCGAAGCAGACGGTGCCGCCCGCCGTGCCGGCCCCGGGGCCGAGGTCGACCACGTGGTCGGCGATGGCGATGGCCTCGGGCTTGTGCTCCACGACCAGGACGGTGTTGCCCTTGTCGCGCAGGCGCAGCAGGAGGTCGTTCATGCGCTGGATGTCGTGCGGGTGCAGGCCGATGGTGGGCTCGTCGAAGACGTAGGTGACGTCGGTGAGCGAGGAGCCGAGGTGGCGGATCATCTTGACGCGCTGCGCCTCGCCGCCGGACAGGGTGCCCGACGGGCGGTCCAGGGCGAGGTAGCCGAGGCCGATCTCCACGAAGGAGTCCAGGGTCTGCTGGAGGGCTTCGAGGAGCGGGGCGACCGAGGGTTCGTCCAGACCGCGGACCCATTCCGCGAGGTCGCGGATCTCCATCGCGCAGGCGTCGGCGATCGAGACCTTGTCGATCTTCGAGGAGCGGGCGCCCTCGGTGAGCCGGGTCCCCTCGCACTCGGGGCAGGTGGTGAAAGTGACCGCCCGGTCGACGAACTCCCGGATGTGGGGCTGCATCGACTCGCGGTCCTTGGAGAGGAACGACTTCTGGATCTTGGGGATCAGCCCTTCGAAGGTGAGGTTCGCGCCCTCGACCTTCACCTTGGTCGGCTCCCGGTAGAGGAAGTCCTGCATCTCCTTCTTGGTGAACTTGGCGATCGGCTTGTCCGGGTCCAGGAAGCCCGACTCCGCGTACGTCCGCACCGTCCACCAGCTGTCCGACTTCCAACCGGGGATGGTGAACGCGCCCTCGGCGATCGACTTGGAGTCGTCGTAGAGCTGGGTGAGGTCGATGTCGGAGACCGAGCCGCGGCCCTCGCAGCGGTTGCACATACCGCCCGTGCGGCTGAAGGTCGCCTTGACCGCCTTCTTGTTGCCCCGCTCGACGGTGATCGCGCCGCTCGCCGTCACCGAGGGGACGTTGAAGGCGAACGCGCCGGGCGGGCCGATGTGCGGCTTGCCCAGCCGGCTGAAGAGGATACGCAGCATGGCGTTGGCGTCGGTGGCGGTGCCGACCGTGGAGCGGGGGTCGCTGCCCATGCGCTGCTGGTCGACGATGATCGCGGTCGTCAGCCCGTCGAGGACATCGACGTCGGGTCGCGCCTGCGTGGGCATGAAGCCCTGGACGAAGGCGGGGTAGGTCTCGTTGATCAGCCGCTGGGACTCCGCGGCGATCGTGGCGAAGACCAGCGAGCTCTTGCCCGAGCCGGAGACTCCGGTGAACACCGTCAGCCGGCGCTTCGGAAGCTCGATGCTGACGTCCTTCAGGTTGTTCTCCCGCGCACCGTGCACACGGATCAGGTCGTGGCTGTCGGCGGCGTGCGGCGCGGGCGGCTGCTGGGTCTTCGTTCGCGGAGCCATGCTCGTCGTCTCTCCATTACTGGTGCGCGGGACCTGCTGGTGCGTGGACCCGCTGGTGCGTGGGACCCGCTGGTGCGTGGAGCCGTTGGGTGCGGGGGCCTTGCTGGTGCGGCTCGTGGCGGGTCGGGTGGTGCGGCTCGTGGCAAGTGGTGCGGCTGGTACGGGCGGCCCGCTGGTGCGCGGAGCCTACTGATCGTGCGTGAGGGCCGGGGCCTGTTCCGGCCCCGGCCCCTCACGGGCTGGTGTCACGGGCTGGTGTCACGGGCTGGTGCTACTTCTTGGCCTGGGTAATGCGGAGCATGTTGCCGGAGGGGTCGCGGAAGGCGCAGTCGCGGACGCCGTACGGCTGGTCGATCGGCTCCTGGAGCACTTCGCCGCCCGCCGCGCGGACCTTCTCGAACGCCGCGTCGACGTCCTCGGAGGAGAGGATGACGCCGCGCAGCATGCCCTTGGCGAGCAGCTCGGCCATGGTCCGGCGGTCGGCTTCCGGGGCGTTCGGGTCCGCGAGCGGGGGTTCGAGGACGATCTCCACGTCCGGCTGTGCGGGGGACCCTACGGTCACCCAGCGCATGCCTTCGAATCCGACGTCGTTGCGCACCTCCATGCCCAGGGCGTCGCGGTAGAAGGCGAGGGCCTTGTCGTGGTCGTCGACGGCGATGAAGCACTGCGAGAGGTTGATGTTCATGCGTTTCACGCTACGGGCGGGGCTTGCGATCCGCTTCTCCATTCCTGACCGGTCGTGTGAGCATCTTGGCGACGCACGCCGGGATGGTCTCGCCCGCGTCGTGGGGGCGGGCCCGGTAGGCGCTCGGGCTCTCCCCGACCAGCTCCGTGAAGCGGGAGCTGAACGAGCCCAGCGACGTACAGCCGACGGCGAAGCAGACGTCCGTGACCGACAGGTCGCCCCGGCGCAGCAGTGCTTTGGCCCGCTCGATGCGGCGGGTCATGAGATAGCTGTACGGGGTCTCGCCGAAGGCGGCCCGGAAGCTGCGGGAGAAGTGGCCGGGCGACATCAGGGCGGCACGGGCCAGCGAGGGCACGTCGAGCGGTTCGGCGTACTCGCGGTCCATGCGGTCGCGGGCCCGACGCAACCGGGCCAGGTCCTCCAGCCTCACAGCCTCACCCCTCACCCCTCCCAACCCCTTCACCCTCCCACGGCCGACGGTGCCCGGCCCCTCCCGCGGAAGCGGGGCCCGGTCACCACTCGCGCTCGGCGATCAGCTTCTCCGGGTCCGCGTCCGTGAAGCCGTACGCCGTCGCGATGGTCCAGAAGGCCTCACCTATCTCCTCGCGGGCGACCGTCTCGATCTCGCTCCCCGCCGCCTCGAACTCCGCCTCCAGGTCGTTGAAGGCCCGGGTCGGCGCGGCGGTCAGGGCGTACAGGGCGGCGAGGTCCGCGGGCTTCTCGGCCTCGATCCGCTCGCACAGGGCTCGCAGGACCGCCGTGCCCTTGTCCAGGACGTGGTCGGGGAAGTAGTCGTCCTCGTACAGCAGGGCCAGGAACCTGTACTGCGCCAGCTGCTCGTTCGTGATGGTCACGGTGGTCTCCCCCATGCGTTCCGTACGTTCCATCGCCGTCGTTCCGATACTCCCCCACACCACTGACAATGGGGCCGCACGCGGGTGGCGGGGGTCCGGTGCGCAGCCGGCTTCCGCGTGCCGAGCATCACCCTGGACAGCGACCACAACCGGCGGGTAACTTCGAGGGAAGTCTGAGCAAGCGCTTAGCCGAGAACGACGCGATCGAATCGACTGCCGACCTAGGAGGCATCCCGTGCGCCGTACGGTATTCAACGAGGACCACGAGGCGTTCCGGGAGACCATCCGCGCCTTCATCGCGGCCGAGGTCGTGCCGGTCTACGACGAGTGGTTCGCCGCGGGCCAGGCGCCGCGCGACTTCTACCTCAAGCTGGGCGAGCTGGGCGTCTTCGGCATCGAGGTCGACGAGGAGTACGGCGGCGCGGGCATCGACTCGCACAAGTACGAGGCCGTCATCTACGAGGAGACCGCCCGTGCGGGCGTCTCCTTCGGCGGCTCCGGCGTGCACACGCTGCTCGGCCTCCCGTACATCAAGATGCTGGCCACCGGCGACCAGAAGAAGCGCTGGCTGCCGAAGTTCGCGAGCGGCGAGGAGATGTGGGCCCTCGCGATGACGGAGCCGGGCACCGGCTCCGACGTCGCGGGCATGAAGACCACCGCCAAGCTCTCCGAGGACGGCACGCACTACGTCCTCAACGGGTCCAAGACCTTCATCACCGGCGGTGTCCACGCCGACCGCGTGATCGTCTGCGCCCGCACCGCCGCCCCCCGCGAGGACGACCGCCGCTTCGGCATCTCCCTCTTCGCCGTCGACACGAAGTCCGAGGGCTACTCGGTCGGCCGCAAGCTCGACAAGCTGGGCCTGCGCGTCTCGGACACCGCCGAGCTGGCGTTCGTCGACGTCAAGGTCCCGGTCGAGGACCTCATGGGCGAGGAGAACAAGGGCTTCGGCTACCTCGGCACCAACCTGGCCTCCGAGCGCTGGGGCATCGCCTTCGGCGCGTACGCCCAGGCAGCGGCCGCCGTCCGGTTCGCCAAGGAGTACGTGCAGGACCGCACGGTCTTCGGCAAGACGGTCGCCTCGTTCCAGAACACCAAGTTCGAGCTGGCCGCCTGCCAGGCCGAGGTGGACGCGGCCCAGGCCGTCGCCGACCGCGCGCTGGAGGCCCTGGACGCCGGAGAGCTGACGGCGGCCGAGGCCGCCTCCGCGAAGCTGTTCTGCACCGAGGTCGCCCACCGCGTCATCGACCGCTGCCTCCAGCTGCACGGCGGCTACGGCTTCATGAACGAGTACCCGATCGCGCGCCTGTACGCGGACAACCGGGTCAACCGCATCTACGGTGGCACCAGCGAGGTCATGAAGTCGATCATCGCCAAGTCCATGGGCCTGTAGAGGGGTTACCTTCCCGTCCATGAACGAGAGTCCCGATCCCCTGCTCGATCTGCTCCACCTGCTCGACCTGGAGCGGATCGAGCGGGACATCTTCCGGGGCGTGAGCCGCAGCGCGGTCGTGCCCCGGGTGTTCGGCGGCCAGGTCGCGGCCCAGGCGCTCGTCGCCGCGGGCCGCACCGTCCCCGCCGACAGGGCCGCCCACTCCCTGCACGCGTACTTCCTGCGGGCGGGCGACCCCGGCGCGCCCATCGTCTACAGCGTCGACCGCATCCGCGACGGGAAGTCCTTCACCACCCGCCGCGTCGTCGCCGTCCAGCACGGGCAGCCGATCTTCCACCTCTCCGCGTCCTTCCAGGCGTACGAGGAGGGCATGGACCACCAGGCGCCGATGCCCGCCGCCCCTGACCCGGAGACCCTGCCGACGGCCGCCGAGATGCTGCCCCGGTACGCCGACCGCTTCAGCGATCCGGAGGTCGTGGACCGGCTGATCGAGGCGCGGGCCGCGGTGGACCTGCGGTACGTGGACGCGCCGCCGTTCGGCACGGTGGGCGAGGCGCGCGAACCCCGGTCCCAGGTGTGGTTCCGCACGAACGGCAAGCTCGCGGACGACCCGCTGCTCCACGTCTGCCTGGCGACCTACGTCTCCGACATGACGCTGCTCGACTCGGTGCTCCTCGCCCACGGGCGGGGCGGCTGGGCGGTCGGGGACGTGGTCGGCGCGAGCCTGGACCACGCGATGTGGTTCCACCGGCCGTTCCGGGCGGACGAGTGGCTGCTGTACGACCAGGAGTCGCCCTCCGCCTCCGGCGGTCGCGGACTGGGCCAGGCCCGCATCTACACCGCCGACGGACGCCTCGCGATCACCGTCATCCAGGAAGGCGTCGTCCGCGTTCCCCGGTGATGACGCGCCCCGTCCCCGGGGAAGGCCCCGGAAAAGCCCCGGGGATGTCGCGTCCCCGGGGATGAGCGCCATCTGAAGCGCCATTTCGGACATACTCCCCACCATGAGCGACGCGAAAGCGGACAGTGGGACCGATGGTGGGGAGTCCACGTTCACGGTGATCGTGGCGGCCGTCGCCAACCTCGGCATCGCCGTGGCGAAGGCCGTCGCCGGGCTGATCAGCGGCTCCAGCGCGATGCTCTCCGAGGCGGCCCACTCGGTCGCCGACACCGTCACCGAGGTCATGCTCCTCGCCGCGCTCAAGCGGAGCGGGAAGCCGGCCGACGAGGACCATCCGCTCGGCCACGGCCCCGAGCGCTACATCTGGGCGATGCTCGCCTCCATCGCCACCTTCGTCGGCGGGGCCGTCTTCTCCCTCTACGACGGCATCCACACCCTCGTCGAGGGCGAGGAGCTGGGCGACCCCCTCGTCTCCTACCTCGTCCTCGGCGTCGCCTTCCTCCTGGAGGGCTACTCGCTGCGCACCGGGGTCAAGCAGGTGCGGCGCGAGGCGTCACGGCTGCGGGTGCCGGACGCGTACTACCTGCGCCACACCCCGGACACGGCGGTGAAGGCCGTCGTGATGGAGGACTCGGCGGCCTTGATCGGGCTGCTGCTGGCGGCGGGCGGACTGCTCGGCGGGCAGCTCTCGGGCTCGGGGGTCTGGGACGGGATCGCCTCCTGCCTGATCGGCCTGCTGCTCGTGTACGTGGCCTGGGTGCTCGGCCGCACCAACGCGCAGCTGCTCATCGGGCGGCCGCTGCCCCCGGCGATGCGGTCCGGGGTGCGCGAGGAGCTGCTGTCGGTGCCGCACATCGTGGACGTACTGGAGCTGACCACGCTCATCCAGGGGCCGTCCGAGATCCTGATCGCCGCGAAGATCGACTTCCGGGACATGGCCACCGCCACGGAGGTCGAGTGGGCCTGCGAGGAGGCGGAAGCCCAGTTGCGCGAGCGGTTCCCGTCGGTGCGGCGGGTCTATCTGGACCCGACGCCGGGGCGGGCGCAGCGGCTGCGGCAGCAGCACCCCGGCCCCTGAGGCTTGCGGCATCGGCCCCGCGGTGCGAAGGGCTTCGTGCTCCTGCACGCCGCTGGGAGATGGAACACACTCGGCTGCATCCTGTGAGCCCGCCGCAACGTCCGCGACGACGAACGTCTCCCCCAGCGCTGGGAAGCACACCTGACCTGGTCACTCGTCACAGTGATGACCCGGCGCCTGACCCGAGGCAGCATACGACCGAACTGCTCCAGGAAGCCAGACGGCCGCAGCCCTACGGAGGAGTGAGCTGGGCGCTGAGAACTGGCTCGGTGAGCAAGTCATTCGCAGCCAGCCCGACACCCACCTCCTCCGCGAGCCGAAGGTACAGTTCGCGTGGAGTCAAGGGGCCGTAGTCTCCGGTATCCGGGTCCGCACCGTGCTTCCGCAACTCGGAGTCAAAACGCGAGGGCGCACCCCCTACCAGATCCCTCAGCTCCGTCGTCGCGTACCAGCTGAACGCGCTGAGCAACTGACCGTCTTCTGCGTACATGAACTCCGCCGGGCCCTCGCCCCAAGCCAGAAAAACGCCGGCCGATCCCGTTGAGATGTCGCTGAACAGCTGCGGGTCGTCGAAACAGCGCCAGCTGGAATGCTCCCAGACCCACGCCCAGTTACCCCACTGGCCGGCACTCACGACGTAGCCGTCCGTCTCGAAAAGAAGGCTTTCGAACTCGTCGTGGAAGTCCTCCTGATCCCGGACGGCCACGGTCGCCGCATCGGCACCCATCCGTTCCAGGAGCTGCCAGGCCGTGATGCCCTTCACGAACGTCATGCTCACGAACGGAAGATCCTTTCCGACCATCCAGCCCAAACCAGTCACCAGCATCCCCCGCACTCTGAGTTTGTACGACAAGCGACGCTTTCACAGAGCTCGCGGTTCGTACACTCTTATCCTCACGATCAGCGCCGCCACGGTCCGGGGACTCTTCGGGTTCTCGAACAAGCACTTCACGGCGCCAGCTCCGCCACCGGCCCCAGATCCCTACGCCGTCAGCTCCGCCACCGTCTTCGCGATCCGCCGCTCCCGCGTCTCCCGCGCCTTCGCTCCCTCGACCGACGTGACGTACGCCTTCTGCCGGCTGGGCGAGAGCGCGGCGAACGCTGCCGCCGCCCCGGGGGCCGCGGCCAGCGCCGCCGCCAGGTCCTCGGGCGGCTCCACCGTGCGGGACGCGGTGTCGAGGGTCAGCTCCACCTCGATGGCGTCCCCGCCGCCGATGCCGGTCTCCGCGCGCTTGTCGGCGCTGAACGGGATCAGGTATCGCCCGCCCATCGGGGCGATCGTCGAGCGGTACCCGTACCCGTTCACCCTGACGTTCACCGAGGCGCGCTTTCCTGCGCCGAGGGCCTCGACCACGGCCTCCGGCACCTCGATGCCCGTGTTGTTCCCGGTCCGGAACATCGTCGTGCTGAACTTCATGGCCTGCCCCTTACGTTACGTCCGCGTCGTGTCAGTGAAGACGCCCGCCGGGCCCGAAACTCATCGCCGGCCCTCGTCGCCCCCTACGCGGCGGGCTCCTCCGCGGGTTCCACGGGCTCCGCGGACTCCACCGGCTCCTCCCCCCGCTCCTCCTCCAGCAACCCCGCCGCGTGCAGCAGGTAGTCCGTCATCGGGTCGTAGAAACGCGGGTCGGTGACGTGGTCGTCCAGCGGGACCGTGACCTGGAGGGTGCCCTCCGCCTCGCCGAGGAACAGGGCCGGGTCGTTGCAGTCCGCGTAGCCGATCGCGTCCAGCCCGCGCTGT
Organism: Streptomyces sp. CA-278952; assembly: GCF_028747205.1. NCBI lineage: Bacteria > Bacillati > Actinomycetota > Actinomycetes > Kitasatosporales > Streptomycetaceae > Streptomyces > Streptomyces sp. CA-278952. The sequence continues at coordinate 5,322,310 of NZ_CP112880.1, read as the reverse complement.
CCCGCACACCCCGCCCAGCCGTGGTCGGCGACGACCAGGTCGGGCAGCGGGCGGCCCAGGTGGGCCATGGCGTCCAGGATGGCGGCCATCGGGGCCGGGGAGTGGGTGTGCCACAGGGTCGCCCCGCGTTCCAGCATCGCGACGTCGGCGAACTGGAAGACCATGCCCTCGTCCGCCATCAGCCCGGACGGGATGCGGACGATCTCGCAGCCGGCGCGGCGCAGCGCGTCCGCCGTCTGCCGGTGCACGTCCAGCATGCCGCCGGGGTGCCCGGTGGCGAACAGGACCCGCTCGCGGCCGTCCGCGGCCTTGCGCAGCCGGGCCGCCATCCGCTCCAGGGCGTCGACCGTCAGCTCCGGGTCGATGGTGTCCTGGCCCTGCCGGTGCGCCGGGTCGTCGTTGACGCCGCAGCGCTCCGCCATCACGGCGAGCACGTCCTGCTCGTCGGTCCAGCGGTCGCCCAGCTCCAGGCCCAGCCAGTAGTGGCGGTCGCCGTTGGCGAGCTTGCGGTAGTGGGAGAGGTTGTTGTCGCGTGGCGTGGCGACGTCCCCCGCGATACGCGTACGGACGAGGTGGTCGACGAGGGCGGCGCGGCTGGGTATCGGCATGGACCCATTGTGCCGTCCGGTGTGCGGGGCGTGCCCGGTGTCTTGCCCGACGGACGGGTGTGCCGGGTGTTCCGTCCGGCGGAGGGTCCGCTTCCGGCCGGACTCGCGGGCCGACAGCCGGTCACGCGTCCGGCCCGCACGTCCGGCCCGGCAAGTCTTCGGGGACTGTTCACCCCGGCGTGACCTGCTTCTTCCCCCGGCGGGCGGGCGTCGGGCTCGAATGGAACCACCCAGAGGTCTGGACCAATCGAGTCGCGCCAAACCGGTGTCCGATTCTCTCCGTCGGGGCGCTCTCGGGTAAGTGGTCTATACCTTTGACATTAGGGTGGGCCACCTGAAACGGGCACATAGACAGCCGTGGGGGGCTTTATGACCGTGCATCACCTTCCGCAACCTCCGTCCGACGACGAGCTCTACTGGTACTTCGGGCCGCAACGGCGGTGGGTGCTGGTGAGCAGTTCGCTGGCCTTCGTCTTCACTGCGGCGACCATGTTCACCTTCGCGTTACGGACCCCCGCGCTGTGGGCCTTCCTCGCGATCCTCGGGCTGAACGTCGTGGCCCTGCTGCTGTCCTCCGTGAACAGCCTCCGTCAGCGCCGGCTCACCCGGGCCTCGCACGAGGTGCTCGTCCGCGCCTGGCGGCCCGCCGGACTGCCGGGCGTGGACCTCTACCTGCCGACCTGCGGCGAGCCGCTGCCCGTGCTCGCCAACGCCTACCGCGCGGTCGCCGCCCTCGACTGGCCCGACGCGCTCACCGTCTGGGTGCTGGACGACGCCGACCGGCCGGAGGTGGCGGCCCTGGCGGCCGAGCACGGCTACCGGTACGTCGTACGCCCCGACCGGGGCCACCTGAAGAAGGCGGGGAACCTCAACCACGCGCTCACGCTGTCCGGGGCCGAGTACATCGCGATCCTCGACGCGGACTTCGCGCCCCGGCCGGACTTCCTGCGCCATCTGGTCCCGTACCTCGCGGACCCGGCCGTCGGCATCGTGCAGAGCCCGCAGTGCTTCGACACCGACGCGGGCATGGACTGGATCCAACGCGCCGCCGGGGCCGCGCAGGAGTGGTTCTTCCGCTGGATCCAGCCCTCGCGGGACGCGAGCGACGCGGCGATCTGCTGCGGCAGCAACGCCGTCTACCGGCGCGCCGCGATCGACCTGGCGGGCGGCTTCGCCCGGCTCGACCACAGCGAGGACCTGTACACCGGACTCGCCCTGCACGAGCGGGGGTTCCGCACCCAGTACGTCCCGGTCCTGGTCGCCAAGGGCACCTCGCCCGACACCGTCACCTCGTTCGTCAACCAGCAGTACCGGTGGGCGATGGGCAACCTGCACCTCCTCGGCACCCCGGTGCTCGAGCGGATGGGCGCGCCGTGGCGGATGCGGCTCTGCTTCTACGAGGGCGTCGTCGGCTACCTGACCACGGCCGTGAACACCTTCGCCGCCCCGCTGCCGCCGCTGGTGATGATGTTCTGGTACCCGGACCACATCCGCCCCTGGCATGTCCTGCCGCTGCTCGCCCCGCTGTGGCTGTGGCATGTGCTGCTGCCCCGGATCAGCCGGACCCGGTGGCGGGTCGAGGTCATCCGCGCCAACGTCCTCACCAGCGTGGCCGCCGCCACCGCGTTCTGGCACACCCTGCGGGGCCGCAGCGCCGCCTGGGTGCCCACGGGGGTCCGGAGCAAGGGGAGTTCGGGCTCGATGGCCCGCCGGGTCGTGGGCGTCTCGCTGGTCTGGCTGGTCCTGTCCAACGGGGCCGCCGCCGGGGGCCTCGCGCTGGTGGTGGCCCGCAACGGCTGGGAGCCCGCCTGGGGCCTCGGCCTCTACCTCCTGGTCCAGCTCCAGATCAACGTGCCCCTGATCCGGGATCTGCTGGCCGAACTACGGCCGGACGGCCGAACACCCGCCGAGGCCGTCGACGTCCAGTCACCCGCCGGCCACCGTTCGCGGACCGGGCCCCGGACCCGGATGCGGCCGCCCCGGCCCCGGGCGGGTGTGCTGCCCCGCCGCTGGCCCGAGGTCCTCGCCGCCTCCGCCGTCCTCCTGCTCACCGGCCTGCTCGCCTCCGGGTGGGTCGACCCGATGCTCCCGTGGCTGAGTTGAGCCGCACCGAAAGGCGCCACCCGATGCCGTTCCTCCTCGCCCACGGCCCCCGCCGGAAACGGTCCGCTCCCCCGCCCCCGTCTGCCACACTCCCGCTCCCGGGCAGCCCGGTGGGCACGGGCAGCTCGGGCGGCTCGGTGGGCACGGGCAGCTCGGGCAGCTCGGGCAGCGAGTCCGGGCCCAGTCCGCACCGGTCCACGTTCCGCCCCGACATCGAGGGGCTGCGCGCGGTCGCCGTCCTCGCGGTCCTCGCCTTCCACGCCCAGATACCGGGAACGGCGGGCGGCTTCGTCGGGGTGGACGTCTTCTTCGTCATCTCCGGCTATCTGATCACCGGGCTCCTGGTCAGGGAGGCGATCGCCACCGGCCGGATCCGGCTCGGCGACTTCTTCTCCCGCCGGGCCCGCCGACTGCTGCCGTCCGCCGCCGTCGTCCTCGCCGCGGTCGCGGTGGCCGGGGCGTGGCTGACCGTACCGCTGCTCCGCGCCGACCTGGAAAAGGACGTCCTCGCGGCGGCTCTGTCCGTCGCCAACTGGCGGTTCGTCTCGCAGCAGACCGACTACCTGGCCGCCGGGCACGACCAGAGTCCGCTGCTGCACTTCTGGTCGCTCGCCGTCGAGGAGCAGTTCTACCTGTTCTGGGCCCCGCTGCTGGCGGTGATCGTGTTCGTCGCCGCCCGTGCGGTCCGCCGGGGCCGGGCCGTGCGCGCGGTCGTGGCGCTCACCACCGCCGCCGTGGCGCTCGCCTCGTTCGCGCTGTCCCTGCACTGGACGCGGGACTCCGTCTCGCTCGCGTACCTCGGAACCCCCTCGCGGGTCTGGCAGTTCGCCGTCGGGGCCCTGCTGGCGCTGCTGCCCTGGCATCTGCTGCGCGGGCCGCGCCCGCTGCGGCTGGTCTGCGGGTGGGCGGGGGCCGCGGCGATCGTCTGGTGCGTCGTGTCGTACGACGCGTCGACCCCGTACCCCGGCTACGCGGCGCTCGTCCCCACCCTGGGCACGGCCGCCGTGATCCTCGCCGCGATCCCGGGCCGGGGCGAGCGCGAAGCCCAAGGAGCCCACGGGGTGGGGCGGTTGCTCAGCGGCCGGGCTGCTCGGGCGGTCGGGCGGCTCTCCTACAACCTCTACCTGTGGCACTGGCCGGTGCTCGTCCTCGCCGAGGCGCGCCTCGGGGCGCTCGGCTGGCCCGCGAAGACGGCGCTGACGCTGGCCGCCGCGCTGCCCGCCCTCGCCACGATGCGCTGGGTCGAGCAGCCGCTGCGCCGCAGCCGTACGGTCTCCGAACTCCCGCGCCGAGGACTGGCGGTGGGGATCTCCGCCATCGTCCTGCCGGTCGTGCTCGCGCTGGTCGTCGGCACCACCACCCTGCACCTGATGGGCCCGGCCACCCCTGTCGACGCCAAGGGCCTCCCGCCGGGTGCGGCCGCCGGCCCCTCGCTGCTCGCCCGGGCCGACGGCTCCGCGCTCGCGGACGGCCCGCTGGTGCCGGGGCCGGCCCAGGCGCGCAAGGACTTCCCGCCGGACGGGGCCTGCCAGGTCGCGCCCGCGGTGACCCGCAGCCCGGAGTGCCTGTTCGGGGCGGTGGACAGCCCCGATCGCGTCGTCCTGCTCGGCGACTCCCACGCCGGGCAGTGGTTCTCCCCGCTGCTCGCGCTGGCCTCCCAGCGCGGCTGGGCGCTCCAGGAGCTGGTGAAGCAGGGTTGCCCACTTCCGGAACTGGCGGTGCGGAACCCCCAGTTGGGGCGCGAGTACCGGGAGTGCGACACCTGGCGGGCCGACGCCCTGGACCGCCTGCGTACGGGGCCGAAGCCCCGGCTCATCGTGATCGCCTCGCTCAACCGGTACACGGCCGACCGTGAACTCCTCTCCGCCGCCTGGGAGAAGACGTTGAAGCCGCTGCGGGCGACCGGCGCACCGATCGTGTACATCGAGGACACCCCCGTACCGGGGACGGACATTCCCGCGTGCGTGTCCGGCGCTCCGGACTCCACCGCCGCCTGCGCGTTCAGCCGGGCCGAGGCGGTCCCGGCGGACGAGCTGGCGCGCCGGATCACGGCGGGTGCGGTGCCGGGCGTGCGGTCCGTCGGCGTGAACCAGGTGCTGTGCCCGGGGAACGGCCCGACCTGTCCGGCGGTACGGGACCGGATCCTGCTCTACCGGGACGACGCCCATCTGACGAACGTGGCGGCCATCGTGCTGGCCCCCCGGCTGGAGCGGCTGCTGACGGAGTCGGGCGCACTGCCCCCGGCCGGCGCCCCCGCTCCCGCGCCTTCCGCCGCGCCCGGGGCGGACGGCTGGACCGAGCTGCTGCGGGACGACTTCGACGGGCCCGCGAACAGCCGCCCCTCCCCCGCGCACTGGAGTTACGACCTCGGCACCTGCTACCCCGGCTGCCCGGCGCCGCGGTGGGGCACCGGCGAGATCGAGACCATGACCGACTCGACCGGCAACGTACGCCTGGACGGGAAGGGCGCCCTGGAGATCGTGCCCACCAGGGAGGGCGAGCAGTGGAGTTCGGGCCGGATCACGACCGTGCGGTCCGACTTCGCGCCGCCGCCCGGCGGGGTGCTGCGGATCGAGGCGTCGATCGCGCTGCCGGACGTGACGGGGCCGAAGGCGGCGGGCTACTGGCCGGCGTTCTGGACCCTGGGAGCGGACCTGCGCGACGGGTACACCGGCTGGCCCGGGGTCGGCGAGCTGGACGTGATGGAGTCGGTCAACGGCCGGGACGCCTTCTTCGGCTCGATGCACTGCGGGGTCCTGGAGGGCGGCCCGTGCGAGGAGCCCGTGGGGCTGACGTCGGGGCCGCAGGCGTGCGCGGACTGCCGTGGGGCGTTCCGCACGTACGCCGTCGAGGTCGACCTCACCCCCGGGGCGGAGGAGGTGCGCTGGTATCTGGACGACCGGGTGTACCACCGGGTGCGGGCCGACGCGATGGACGCCGGGACCTGGAAGCGGGCCGTGGACCACGGGGTGTTCCTGATCCTGAACGTGGCGGTCGGCGGCAAGCTGCCGGAGGCCGACGGGGCGACGGTGGGCCCCGCGACCGAGCCGGGTCACCCGATGCGGGTCGACCGGGTCAGGGTCTCGGTGAAGGGCCGGGCCGGCTGACCGGGGGGCCTCCCCTCGCCCCGGCCCGTCAGGGGCTGGGGCTGGGGGCCCTACGTCACCACGGAAAGCACCGTCACGACGGTCACCACGGAGATCGCCGCCTGGAGGTTCCGGATCGCCTCGCCCACGCTCACGCCCGCCCAGTGCCCTTCGGCGATGTGGGCCATGCGCGGGGTGACCTGCTTCTTCGGCAGGCCGGGGAAGGCCTGGGGGTGCATGCCCGTGGCGTGCAGCAGGGCGACGAGGGAGCTGGTGCGGGCGTCCGGCTCGGCTCCGTGCAGCACCACCTCGGCCAGCCGGGCGCGCAGCTCCCGCTCGACGGTTCCGTCGGCCTCCGGGTAGCGGCGCACGGGGAAGACGCCGAGCGCCCGGTGCTTCTCCTCGGTCACCAGGCCGCGGACGCAGAGGCTCTCCACGACGTCCTGCGAGCCCTTGGCATGGTCCCGGGTCAGCCAGTCGGTGACCTTGCGGCTGCTGGACGTCCCGTGGACCCAGCGCGCCAGCCGGTCGAGCCGTCCGTCCAGGAGCGGGTCGCCCGTGGGGGACGGGTCGAAGACCTCGACGCGGCCGCCCTTCACCGTGACGCGGCCCGCCATGACCAGTTCCAGGAGCATCCCGGCCGCCACGCCCCAGCGGGCCGCGGTCTCCCCCTTCGCCGCGCCGGTGGTGTCGTCCAGCGACAGCAGCATGATCTCTTCGCCCAGTGAGACGGCCATGGTGCGACTCCCCGCATCGTTAGGTGTCGACCGGACAGACGCGCGCGCCCGGTCCGAGGTTGCTCAGGAGGCGAAACCGCTGCTCAGGAGGGTTCCGCGGCGGCGAAGGCGCCCCGGGCCAGCCGGTGCAGCAGGGCGGCGGTCACGGCGCGGCCGGGCAGGGCCTCCGGGCGGGCCAGGTGCGGGGTGGAGTTCAGCAGGCCGAAGACGGCGTGCACGGTGACGCGGGCCCGGTTCTCGGCCAGCGACGGGTAGAGGGCGCGGACGACGCCGACCCAGACCTCGACGTACTCGCGCTGGAGCCGGCGCACCCGCTTGCGGTCCGTGTCGCGCAGCCGGTCCAGCTCGCGGTCGTGGAGGGTGATCAGGGGGCGGTCGTCGAGGGCGAAGTCGATGTGGCCCTCGATGAGCGCGTCCAGGAGGGCCTCCGGGGAGCCGCCGCCCCGGGCCGCGTCCTCCGACACCCGCATGCGGCCGCCCTCCAGCAGCCGTTCGCTGATGCCCACCAGGAGCTCGGCGAGCATCGCGTCCTTGCCGGGGAAGTGGCGGTAGAGGCCGGGACCGCTGATCCCGACGGCGGCGCCTATCTCGTCGACGCCGACGCCGTGGAAGCCGCGCTCGGCGAAGAGGCGGGCGGCCTCCCGGAGGATCTGCTCGCGGCGGGTGGGGGCCGCGACGCGGGCGGCGGCATGGGTGCTCATGAGGATTCATTCTAGACAGGGTCGTTAGCGCTCGTTAACCTGAGGGAAACGCGTTAACGATCACTAACAGCAGTACCAGCACCACCAGCAGTTTCAGCAGAGACAGCAGCGGTTGACTATCGCGGTACGGGCAAGGGGGCTCGACACGATGCAGCAGGCACCGGTCCTGGCGAGCGCGGCCGATCCCGCCTCGGAGGCCTGGCAGGCCAACGAGGCGGCTCATCGCGCGCTCTCCGACGAGCTGGCGGAACGCCTCGCCACGGCACGGCTGGGCGGGGGTGAGAAGGCGCGGGCCCGCCACGAGGCGCGCGGCAAGCTGCTCCCCCGGGACCGGGTGGACACCCTCCTCGACCCGGGCTCGCCGTTCCTGGAGCTGGCCCCGCTGGCCGCCGACGGGCTGTACGGGGGCGCCGCCCCGGCCGCCGGGGTGATCGCCGGGATCGGGCGGGTCAGCGGCCGGGAGTGCGTGATCGTCGCCAATGACGCGACCGTCAAGGGCGGCACGTACTACCCGATGACCGTGAAGAAGCACCTGCGCGCCCAGGAAGTGGCGCTGGAGAATCGCCTCCCCTGCCTCTATCTGGTCGACTCGGGCGGCGCGTTCCTGCCGATGCAGGACGAGGTCTTCCCCGACCGGGACCACTTCGGGCGGATCTTCTTCAACCAGGCCCGGATGTCGGGGGCCGGCATTCCGCAGATCGCGGCGGTGCTGGGCTCCTGCACGGCGGGCGGGGCGTACGTCCCGGCGATGAGCGACGAGGCCGTCATCGTCCGCAACCAGGGCACGATCTTCCTCGGCGGCCCGCCGCTGGTGAAGGCCGCCACCGGCGAGGTCGTCACGGCGGAGGAGCTGGGCGGCGGCGAGGTCCACTCCCGTACGTCGGGGGTCACCGACCACCTCGCGGAGGACGACGCGCACGCCCTGCGGATCGTCCGCAACATCGTCGCGACCCTCCCGGACCGCGCCCCGCTCCCCTGGTCGGTCGAGCCGGCCGAGGAGCCGAAGGTGGACCCGGCCGGGCTGTACGGAGCGGTCCCGGTGGACTCCCGGACGCCGTACGACGTACGCGAAGTGATCGCGCGCGTGGTGGACGGCTCGCGCTTCCAGGAGTTCAAGGCGGAGTACGGGCAGACGCTGATCACCGGCTTCGCCCGGATCCATGGCCACCCGGTCGGGATCGTCGCGAACAACGGGATCCTGTTCTCCGAGTCGGCCCAGAAGGGCGCGCACTTCATCGAGCTGTGCGACCAGCGGGGGATCCCGCTCGTCTTCCTCCAGAACATCTCCGGCTTCATGGTCGGCCGGGACTACGAGGCGGGCGGCATCGCCAAGCACGGCGCGAAGATGGTCACGGCCGTGGCCTGCACCCGCGTGCCGAAGCTGACGGTCGTGGTCGGCGGTTCGTACGGCGCGGGCAATTATTCGATGTGCGGCCGGGCCTACAGCCCCCGCTTCCTGTGGATGTGGCCGAACGCCAAGATCTCGGTGATGGGCGGCGAGCAGGCCGCTTCCGTGCTGGCGACCGTCAAGCGCGACCAGCTCGGCGACGACTGGAGCGCCGAGGACGAGGAGACGTTCAAGGCCCCGATCCGCGCCCAGTACGAGACCCAGGGCAACGCCTACTACGCGACCGCCCGGCTCTGGGACGACGGCGTGATCGACCCCGTGGACACCCGGCAGGTCCTGGGCCTCGCGCTCACGGCCTGCGCCAATGCCCCGCTGCCCCAGAAGGACCCGGCCGGGCCCGGCTTCGGCGTCTTCCGGATGTGAGGAACAGATGACGATGTTCGACACCGTTCTGGTCGCCAACCGCGGCGAGATCGCGGTCCGGGTGATCCGGACCCTGCGGGAGCAGGGCGTGCGCTCGGTCGCGGTCTTCAGCGACGCGGACGCGGACGCCCGGCATGTACGGGAGGCGGACACGGCGGTCCGGATCGGCCCGCCGCCCGCGTCCGAGAGCTATCTGAACGTGCCCGCACTGCTGGAGGCGGCCCGCCGCACCGGCGCGCAGGCCGTGCACCCCGGGTACGGGTTCCTGGCGGAGAACGCCGGCTTCGCCCAGGCGTGCGCGGACGCGGGGCTGGTCTTCATCGGCCCGCCCGCCTCCGCGATCTCGCTCATGGGCGACAAGATCCGGGCCAAGGAGACGGTCGCGGCGGCCGGGGTCCCGGTCGTGCCCGGCTCCTCCGGAAGTGGCCTGACCGACGCCCAACTGGAGGAAGCGGCACGGGAGATCGGCGTGCCGGTCCTCCTGAAGCCCTCCGCGGGCGGCGGCGGCAAGGGCATGCGCCTGGTCCGCGACGCGGCGGTGCTGGCGGAGGAGATCGCGGCGGCCCGCCGCGAGGCACGGGCCTCCTTCGGCGACGACACCCTCCTGGTGGAGCGGTGGATCGACCGGCCGCGCCACATCGAGATCCAGGTGCTGGCCGACACCCACGGCAACGTGATCCACCTCGGCGAGCGCGAGTGCTCGCTCCAGCGCCGCCACCAGAAGATCATCGAGGAGGCCCCTTCGGTCTTCCTCGACGAGGAGACCCGGGCGGCCATGGGCGAGGCGGCCGTACAGGCGGCGCGCTCCTGCGGGTACGCGGGCGCCGGCACGGTGGAGTTCATCGTCCCGGGCGCCGACCCGGCCTCGTACTACTTCATGGAGATGAACACCCGCCTCCAGGTCGAGCACCCGGTCACCGAGCTGGTCACCGGCCTGGACCTGGTGGAGTGGCAGCTGCGGGTGGCGTCCGGCGAGCGACTGCCGTACGCGCAGGAGGACATCACCCTGACCGGCTGGGCGATCGAGGCCCGCGTCTGCGCCGAGGACCCGGCCCGGGGCTTCCTGCCCTCCGGCGGTACGGTGCTGGCACTGCGCGAGCCGCAGGGCGGCGGGGTGCGGACGGACTCGGGGCTCAGCGAGGGCGTGCCGGTGGGCAGCCTGTACGACCCGATGCTGTCGAAGGTCATCGCGTACGGCCCCGACCGCGCGAGCGCGCTGCGCAAACTGCGGGCGGCCCTCGCGGACACCGTCATCCTCGGCGTCCCGACCAACGCGGGCTTCCTGCGCCGCCTGCTGGCCCACCCGGACGTGGTCTCCGGCGACCTGGACACCGGTCTTGTGGAGCGCGAGGCGGAGGGCCTGGTGCCGGACGGGGTGCCGGACGAGGTGTACGCGGCGGCGGCAGCGGTCCGCCGGGAGGCGCTGGAGCCCCGGGCGGACGCGGGCGGCTGGACGGACCCGTTCTCGGTGCCGAACGGGTGGCGCACGGGGGGCGTACGGGCACCGCTGCTCTTCCCGCTGCGGGTGGCGGGCGCGGACCCGGTGACGTACGGCGCTCCGGCCTCCGCGACGGTCACGCCCGACCGGGTCACGGTCGAACTCGACGGCGCGGTGGGCCACTTCCACCGCTTCGGGGACTGGCTGGGCCGGGACGGCGACACCTGGCACGTCCAGGACCACGACCCGGTGGAGGCGTCCCTGAGCGGGGCGGGCCGGGGCGGGGCGGACACCCTGGCGGCCCCGATGCCGGGCACGGTCACGGTGGTGAAGGTCGCCGTCGGGGACGAGGTGGAGGCGGGGCAGAGCCTGCTCGTGGTGGAGGCGATGAAGATGGAGCACGTGATCTCCGCCCCGCACGCGGGAACCGTCACCGAGCTGGACGTCACGGCGGGTGCGACGGTCGCGATGGACCAGATCCTGGCGGTGGTGGTCCCCGTCGCGGCCGCTTCGGCTCAGGAGGGCTCATGACCACCACGCGCACGCTCCCGATGCAGGTCCCGGCCCCCGGGCTGCCGGCCCGGGTCCGTATCCACGAAGTGGGCGCACGGGACGGCCTCCAGAACGAGAAGGGAGTCGTTCCGACGGAGGTGAAGGCGGAGTTCATCCGCCGCCTGGCGGTGGCCGGCCTGACCACGATCGAGGCGACGAGCTTCGTGCACCCCAAGTGGGTGCCGCAACTGGCCGACGCGGAAGCCCTGTTCCCCCTCCTCGGGGACATCGCGGACGTGGGCGACGTCTCCCTCCCGGTCCTCGTGCCGAACGAACCCGGACTGGACCGGGCGCTGGCGCTCGGGGTCCGGTCGATCGCGGTGTTCGGCTCGGCGACGGAGACGTTCGCCGCACGCAACCTGAACCGGACCGTGGACGAGTCGCTGGCCATGTTCGAGCCGGTGGTGGCCCGCGCCAAGGCGGAGAAGGCGCGGGTGCGCGGCTATCTGTCGATGTGCTTCGGCGACCCGTGGGAAGGCGCGGTGCCCGTGGCACAGGTGGTCCGGGTCGCGAAGGCGCTGATGGACCTGGGCTGTGACGAGCTGTCGCTGGGCGACACGATCGGAGTGGCGACACCGGGCCACGTGACGGCCCTGCTGACAGCGCTGAACGAGGCGTCCGTCCCCACCCGGTCCATCGGCGTCCACTTCCACGACACGTACGGCCAGGCACTGTCCAACACCCTGGCGGCACTCCAGCACGGGGTGAGCACGGTCGACGCCTCGGCGGGCGGCCTGGGCGGCTGTCCGTACGCGAAGAGCGCCACGGGCAATCTCGCCACCGAGGACCTCGTATGGATGCTCAACGGCCTCGGCGTCGAAACAGGCGTCGACCTCGATGAGTTGACCGCCACCAGCGTCTGGCTCGCCGGACACCTGGGCCGACCGAGCCCATCCCGCACGGTCCGCGCCCTGACCCCTCCCTCTTCTTCCCCCTCCCACAAGGAGTGAGCCACCCATGTCCCTGGACCACCGGCTGACCGCCGAGCACGAGGAACTGCGCCGCACGGTCGAGGCGTTCGCACACGACGTGGTCGCGCCGAAGATCGGCGACTTCTACGAGCGCCATGAGTTCCCGTACGAGATCGTGCGCGAGATGGGCCGCATGGGCCTGTTCGGGCTGCCGTTCCCGGAGGAGTACGGCGGCATGGGCGGCGACTACCTGGCGCTCGGGATCGCCCTGGAGGAGCTGGCCCGGGTCGACTCCTCGGTGGCGATCACCCTGGAGGCCGGGGTCTCGCTGGGCGCGATGCCGCTGCACCTGTTCGGCACGGAGGAGCAGAAGCGGCAGTGGCTGCCGAAGCTCTGCGCGGGCGAGGCGCTGGGCGCGTTCGGCCTGACCGAGCCGGACGGCGGCTCGGACGCGGGCGGCACGCGGACGACGGCGGTCCTGGACGAGGCGACGAACGAGTGGGTGATCAACGGCTCGAAGTGCTTCATCACCAACTCCGGTACGGACATCACCGAGTTGGTCACGGTGACGGCGGTGACCGGCCGCAAGGAGGACGGCCGCCCCCGCATCTCCGCGATCATCGTCCCTGCCGGCACCCCCGGCTTCACGGTGGCGGCCCCCTACTCCAAGGTCGGCTGGAACGCCTCGGACACCCGGGAGCTGTCCTTCGCCGACGTCCGCGTCCCGGCGGCGAACCTCCTGGGCGAGGAGGGCCGGGGCTACGCGCAGTTCCTGCGGATCCTCGACGAGGGCCGGGTCGCGATCTCGGCGCTGGCCACGGGCCTGGCGCAGGGCTGCGTGGACGAGTCGGTGAAGTACGCGGCCGAGCGCCACGCGTTCGGCAGGCCGATCGGCGCGAACCAGGCGATCCAGTTCAAGATCGCCGACATGGAGATGCGCGCCCACATGGCCCGGGTGGGCTGGCGCGACGCGGCCTCGCGGCTGGTGGCAGGCGAACCGTTCAAGAAGGAGGCGGCGATCGCGAAGCTGTACTCCTCGACGGTCGCGGTGGACAACGCCCGGGAGGCGACGCAGATCCACGGCGGCTACGGCTTCATGAACGAGTACCCGGTGGCGCGGATGTGGCGCGACTCGAAGATCCTGGAGATCGGCGAGGGGACGAGCGAGGTGCAGCGGATGCTGATCGCACGGGAGTTGGGGCTGCCGGGCTGAGCTGCCGCCTCCCGATAATCCGAGACTGTCGCCCCGGCCGCCGTGGATGGGTTCACGGCGGCCGGTCAAGCCCGATATGCCCCATGGTCTATGTCACGGGGTGCCATTCAGCGACAACGCAGGGAACATGGCAGCCGACTACGGGCTCAGCCACCAGCGACGCAGCATCGAGGGCATCAGGAGCAGGCACGCCACCAGCGGTGGGGCGAAGAGCCCCGGGCGCCACTGATCGAGGAGAGACACCGGTGACGGGACCGACGGACATCCAGCAGGCCGTGAGCGACGAACAGTGGGCGGACGCCCGGCTGATCTGGGACTACCACCAGATGCGTCACGAACTTCGTCCGGCGGACGTGGCGATCGGACTCGGCAGTCACGATCTCGGCGTGGCGACCACGAGCGCCGGGCTCTACCGGGCCGGGCTCTTCCCCGTCCTTGTCTTCACCGGCGGCAACAGCCCCACTACGGCGGCACGCTTCCCCCGCGGTGAAGCGGTCCACTACAAGGAGCACGCCCTCGCCCTTGGCGTACCGGTTGAGGCGATCCTGCTGGAGCCTTGCGCCGGCAACACCGGCCACAACATCACGTACTCCCGACAGGTGCTCACTGAGGCCGGGATTTCCCCGGCCTCGGTACTGCTGGTCTCCAAGCCGTACATGGAGCGCCGTTCGTACGCCACCGCCCGCAAGCTCTGGCCCGAGGTCGATGTGCGCTGTGCCTCCGAACCCTTGGAGCTGGACGACTACGTCAAGAGCATCGGTGACGAGAAGCTCGTCCTGGACATGCTCGTCGGCGACCTCCAACGGGTGATCGAGTATCCCAAGCTTGGATTCGCCGTCGAGCAGGATGTCCCGGAGGATGTGCATGCCGCCTACGAAACCCTCCTGACCGCAGGCTTCACCAGTCGCCTCGTCACACCCTGACAGGCCGGCAGCGGGCAGACTCTGTGCCATCCACCGTCCCAACTTCTCTCCCCCCGTCTCTCCACGCTGGCCAAGCTGTACGCGGCGGACTGTTGGGTCGTGCTCGACAACATGCACATCGCCCGCCACGACTACCAGCACCGGGGGACCCGAGACAGCGACCTCTGGCGGTTTCCGACCACACGGCTGTGATCGCGGAAGCCTCCACCCGATGGAACTTGTCCTGCTTGATCCACAGGTAGCCGTCGGAGTCCGGGGCGAGGTTCTCGAACGCCGCGGGGGGCTTCTCCTGGCTGATCTGTCCGGGGCTCTCGCCGGCGTCCGGGGCGAAGGCGGCGATGTAGACGAGACCGGTGACGTTGGGCAGGTCGCCGGCCTCTGTGATGACCGCTCCGCCGTAGGAGTGGCCGACCAGGACCACGCCTCAGCGCCAGGCGTGGCGGATCTTCAGCCGTCCGTATCCCAGCGCCCCCGAGAAGCGGATGCGCGGCGCTCCGGCGCGGGTCGGCTGCCGGGGCCTGTAGCGCAGGTCCTTCCAGCCGGTCGTCAGGCCCTCGACCTCGACGATCGCGTCGCGCGGCACCGTGATGCTCGCGTTGCCGGTGCCGAGGCTCAGCTCGATGTCGACGACCGGGTATTCGATGACCGCCCGGGACAGGTCCAGCCGCACCCGCCCGAAGGCGGACTCGACCTTGAGAACGCGGGGGACCTGCCATGCGCCCCGCCGCTTGATCCGTCCGCCGGCGGCGGCGATCGTCGCCGTGGTGCCCGGGTCCTCCGCCGGGAGCAGGTCGACGGCCGACGCGAGCTCGCCCTGCGTCGTGGCGGCCAGCACCCGGCCGAGGCGCTCGTCCATCTCCTCGTGCGAGATGTGCTCATCGGCGTACGCCTCCCGCACACGCCGCACGGCGCTCTCGCGGTCGTCTTCGCCCACGCGCGAAGCGGCGTTTCCCTGGGGTGAGTTCACCGCTTCACTTTAGTGCGGCCCCGGCGCGGTGGACACGGCGATGACCCACGGTCTCAGGAGGCCGACACCTCGGCTTCCTTGCGGGCGTCGTAGTCGGCGCGCGCCTTCGCGATCTCCTGCTGGTGGCTCTCGGTCCAGTCGACCAGGGACCTGATCGTCGTGTGCAGCGTCGCGCCCAGCTCCGTCAACGCGTACTCCACGCGGGGCGGAACGACGGGGTAGACCGTGCGTCGCACCAGGCCGTCGCGTTCGAGCTGGCGCAGGGTCACCGTCAGCATGCGCTGGCTGATGCCCTCGATCAGCCGGCGCAGCTCGGAGAAGCGCAGCGTACGGCGTTCCAGGTGGGCGATGGCGAGGAGCGACCACTTGTCCGCGACGCGGTCGAGGATCTGCCGCACCTCGCATCCCTCGCGGACGTCCCACTGGCTGATGTCGTAGTCCTGACCGACGCCGGTATCCGCGCAGTTACTCGGTGACTTCGAAGTGCCTTCTTCCATACCTCCCCACGGTGCCGCAAGCTTCGAGTGGTTACAAGAGGGAACCGACCGGCAATTCGGTAACTAGCCGCGCAGCGCGGTCGCTTGGGCCCTCCTCACGCTGACCACGATCCGCCCGACCGCCGTTGCGGTGCCTCGTCGTGCCCATTGATCCGCACCCAAGGAGAAGCCCCCGTGTCCTCATCACCATCCCTTTCGGAACCGCCCCCGACGAGTGCGAGCAGGGACCGCATGACCGGCCGCGCCTGGGCCGTGCTGCTCGTCCTGTGCGGCGCGATCTTCCTGGAGGGCATCGATGTGGCCATGCTCAACGTGGCCCTGCCCGCGATCCGCGAGGACCTTGACCTGTCCACCGGCACGCTCCAGTGGGTGATGAGCGCGTATGTCCTCGGCTACGGCGGCTTCATGCTGCTGGGCGGACGGGCGGCCGATCTGTTCGGCCGCCGCCGGATGTTCGCCCTCTGGCTCGTGGTGTTCCTGCTCTTCTCCGGGCTGGGCGGGCTGGCCACCGAGGGCTGGATGCTGGTCGTCGCCCGCTTCGTGACCGGGATCGCCGCCGCCTTCATGACACCGGCCGGACTGTCGATCATCACCACCGGTTTCCCGGAGGGGCCGCAGCGCGACAAGGCCCTGCTGGTCTACGCGGGCACCGCCGCCGGGGGCTTCTCGATCGGCCTGGTCGTCGGCGGGCTGCTCTCCGCCATCGACTGGCGCTGGGTGTTCTTCGCCCCGGTCGTCCTCTCGTTCGGCATCCTTCTCGCCGCGCTGGCGCTCCTCCCCGCCTCGCCCCGCCCGGACCGCGCCGGGCAGGGCGTCGACCTGGCCGGGGCGGTGGCCGTCACCGCCGGGATCCTGCTGCTCGTCTTCGGCGTCGAGCGGGCCACGCACGTCCCGGCCGCCTGGACCGTCGGCACGATCGGCGCGGCCCTGCTCCTCTTCCTCGCGTTCGTCCTCATCGAGCGCGCCTCGTCGTCACCGCTGGTGCGCCTGGGCCTCTTCCGCAGCGGGGCGCTGGTCCGCGCCAATGTGTCGGGGCTGCTGTTCGCCGCGGGGTTCTTCGGCTTCCAGTTCATCGCCGTGCTCTACCTCCAGGAGCTGCGCGGCTGGTCGTCCCTCCAGACCAGCTTCGCGCTGATCGTGATCGGCGTGGACGCGGTCCTCTCGCCGCTCCTCACTCCGAGGCTGGTGGCCCGGTTCGGCAACGCCCGGGTCATCCTCGGCGGGCTGCTCCTCGCGTCGCTGTCGTACGCCCTGTTCCTGCCGATCGCCGCGGACTGGACGTACGCGGCGATGTTCCCGGGCCTGCTGCTCCTGGGTGTGGCCTTCTCCCTGGTCTACGGGCCCCTCACCATCGTGGCCACCGCCGGCATCGCCGAGGAGGAGCAGGGGGTGGCCGGCGCGCTGCTCTATACGTCCTTCCAGTTCGGGGCCGCGCTGGGGCTGTCCGCGGTGGCGGCCGTCAACATCGGCGCCACGGACGGGACGTCACCTGCCGCCCTCCTCGACGGGTACCGCGCCGCCCTGGTCGTCCCGCTGGCCGCCGCCCTGACCGCCGCCGCCGTCAGCGCGTTCGGTCTCCGCGCCCGGCGGGCGGCGGCGACGGGTGGGCCCTCGTCCGACGACGACGGCCGGGGCGGCGCGGCCCCGCCGGGCGGGAACGACGCCGCGAGCGGCGTCGAGCGGCCCGCCGCCATCGGAGCCTGAACGCGGCGGGGAGAGGACGGGGGCGGCCGGGCGGACCCGGCCGCCCCCGCCGCGCCGTGCGCCGCCCCTCGTATCGCGGTCGACCGAGCCCGCCCGAGGACGCCGGGCCACCCATGATCGGCCCGGTGATCACCCACCGCACCCGCCCCGCCTCCGGGCACCGTGGGATCGGGCCGTCGAGGTCGGCGTGGCTGTGACGGTGACACGCAGCAATATGCGTAACTCTGAGTCATGGGTCGCGAGAAGCGCGTGCCCCGCGAAGTGTTCTCCACTGGAGGCGAAAGAGTGTCACGTCAGCGTCTGAGGCTGGGAGTAGTGGCCCTTGCCGCACTGGTTCTGTCAGGCCCCGCGGTTGCCCCGTCCGCGGCGGTAACCTCCTGGCCGGTCACAGCGAGTGTCCACGCGCAGGCCGTCCTGGCGGGCCCGTCGGCCGACGAGGACCCGGGCTTTCTCAAAAGGCGTCAGAAAGCTCAAACCGCGGGGCTCATCGACGCAGACGGCCGAGTCCCGGGAAGTCAGAGCGAGGGAGGCCGCGCATGGCCACACGATGACACGGGATACCGCATCCAGCCCCGGGACCTGGAGTTCCTCGGGCTGACGCAGCAGCAGGTCAGGTGGTGGCGCCACTACCAGGCGCCGTTGGGTACGACTCCCCACCAGTTCAAGCGCATGTCGGCTTCCCTGTTCAGGGTCCTGTGCTCCGCCTGCGAGCGCCCCCAGGAGTACGACGTACGGCTCCAGGGATCATGGGCCTTTTTCTTCTCGGGCCGCCACAAGGACTTCCCGGCCGAACGGGACCTGGCGGGGCAGCCGGTGGCACGGGAGAGGTTCCAGGAGTGGATGGGCTCCACACCCCCCGCCGAGCGCCCGGCGCGCCGGCCGTTCGACGCGTTGCACAAACTGGGGATGCTCGACGGGAACGGGAAGCCGCTCGGACCCAGCGACGGGGACTTCCACATCGCGTCCGACGTCATGGTGGCCGAGGCCCGGGCGAAGTGGGATGAGCTGAAGAGCGCGGGGAAGCTCAGCGATGCGGACATCCGCACGGGGTTCATTCATCAGAAGTACAGCTTCGTCAACCGGACGGCGGTTCGGGAGGCCTTCCCGGAGCTCGAGAAGTGGGCGACCGTGTGGGAGGAGCGGCTGGGCCGGCCCATCGCGCCGTCGCTGTTTCCCAGCTCCGGGCCTCCCAACAAGTCCCAGGAGGGGAGCGGAGTCTCCACTCACTTCCGGCACTCCGACTGGGTGGTGACCAACCCACCGAAGCACTGACCGACCCGGCTCCGTCCCGGCCGGCCGGGACCCGGCCCACGCCCCGGACCTGAACGCCGCACACGCTCCTCGGCCGCCGCCGCTCCCGCTCCGCCGGGGGTGGCGGCGGCCGTTTGCGCGGGGTTGGCTGCGGGCGTCGCCTCGGGGCCCTCGAAGGGGGAATGAAGGGGGCGAGGGGAGGTGAGGGGGGTGAGGGGAGCGGTCACTCTCGGGTTAGGTTAGGCTCCCCTTACTTCGGTATCGCGCCCTCGTCCCCCCTTCCTGCCCGGAGGGCCGCGATGAAGTTCCCCTCACCCGGGAGGACCCCTCCATGCGTTCGCACCTGCTCAACAACACGACCGCGGAGCACTATCGGCACACCGTCTCCGCAGGAGTGGAACGGGTCGCCGCCACGCTCGCCGCCACCGAGCGCCCCTTCAGCGGGGTCAGTGTTGATGAGCTCTCCCCCGTCGTCGACGCGATCGACCTCGACCGGCCGCTGGGCGACGCCGCCGCCGCCCTCGACGAGCTCGGTGAGGTCTACCTCCGCGACGCCGTCTACTTCCACCACCCCCGCTATCTGGGCCACCTCAACTGTCCGGTCGTCATACCCGCCCTGCTCGGCGAGGCCGTGCTCTCCGCGATCAACTCCTCCCTGGACACCTGGGACCAGAGCGCGGGCGGCACCCTCATCGAGCGCCGGCTGATCGACTGGACCACCGAGCGGATCGGGCTCGGACCGGCCGCCGACGGCATCTTCACCAGCGGCGGTACGCAGTCCAACCTCCAGGCCCTGCTGCTGGCGCGGGAGGAGGCGAAGATCCGTCCGGAGCACTTCACCCGGCTGCGCATCCTCACCTCCGAGTGCAGCCACTTCAGCGTGCAGAAGTCCGCGAGGCTCCTCGGCCTCGGACCGGACGCCGTCGTCTCCGTCCCCGTCGACCGCGACAAGCGGATGCGGACCGTGGCCCTCGCCCGCGCCCTGGAGCGCTGTGTCGCCGAGGGTGCCGTCCCGATGGCCGTCGTCGCGACCGCCGGCACCACGGACTTCGGCTCCATCGACCCGCTGCCCGAGATCGCCGCGCTCTGCGAGCAGTTCGCCGTCTGGATGCACGTGGACGCCGCGTACGGCTGCGGGCTGCTCGCCTCCCGTGCGCGGGGCGGGCTGCTCGAAGGCATCGAGCGCGCCGACTCGGTCACCGTGGATTACCACAAGTCCTTTTTCCAGCCGGTGAGTTCATCGGCGGTGTTGGTGCGCGACCGGGCGACCCTGCGGCACGCGACGTACCACGCGGAGTATCTGAACCCGCGCCGGATGGCCGAGGAGCGGATACCCAACCAGGTCGACAAGTCCCTCCAGACGACCCGCCGGTTCGACGCGCTCAAGCTGTGGATGACGTTGCGCGTCATGGGCGCGGACGGCATCGGGGAACTGTTCGACGAGGTCTGCGACCTGGCCGCCGAGGGGTGGCGAATGCTCGCCGCCGATCCGCGCTTCGACGTGGTCGTCGAGCCGCGGCTCTCCACGCTCGTCTTCCGCTACATCCCGGCCGGTGTCACCGCCCCCGAGGAGGTCGACCGCGCCAACCTCCATGCCCGCAAGGCGCTGTTCGCCTCCGGGGAGGCCGTCGTCGCGGGCACCAAGGTGGGCGAGCGCCAGTACCTGAAGTTCACCCTGCTCAACCCCGAGACGACCGTGCACGACATCGCCGCGGTCCTCGATCTGATCTCCGGCCACGCCGAGAAGTACCTGGGAGACTCCCTTGACCGCGCTTCCTGAACCCCACGACTTCATCGGGATCGGGCTCGGCCCGTTCAACCTCGGCCTGGCCTGCCTGACCGAGCCGATCGACGAGCTGAACGGCGTCTTCCTGGAGTCCAAGCCGGACTTCGAGTGGCACGCCGGGATGTTCCTCGAAGGGGCCCATCTCCAGACGCCGTTCATGTCGGACCTGGTCACGATGGCCGACCCGACCTCGCCGTACTCCTTCCTGAACTACCTCAAGGAGCGCGGCCGGCTCTACTCCTTCTACATCCGGGAGAACTTCTACCCGCTGCGGACCGAGTACAACGACTACTGCCGCTGGGCCGCCGCGAAGCTGAGCAGCATCCGGTTCGGCGAGACCGTCGAGACGGTGACGTACGACGAAGGCCCCGGGCTCTACACCGTGCGCACCGCCTCCGGCGAGCTGTTCCGCTCCCGGCACCTGGTCCTCGGCACCGGTACGCCGCCACACATCCCGGAGGCCTGTCAGGGGCTCGGCGGGGACTTCCTGCACAACTCCCGCTATCTGGCGGGTAAAGCCGACCTCCAGAAGAAGAAGTCGATCACCCTGGTCGGCAGCGG
The DNA here is from genome assembly GCF_028747205.1 of Streptomyces sp. CA-278952. NCBI lineage: Bacteria > Bacillati > Actinomycetota > Actinomycetes > Kitasatosporales > Streptomycetaceae > Streptomyces > Streptomyces sp. CA-278952. The sequence continues at coordinate 5,301,501 of NZ_CP112880.1, read as the reverse complement.
GCAGAGCGCGGCGGAGATCTACTACGACCTGCTCTCCGAGATCGACACGTACGGCTACCGGCTCAACTGGGTCACCCGCTCCCCGCGGTTCTTCCCGCTGGAGTACACCAAGCTGACGCTGGAGATGACCTCCCCGGAGTACATCGACTACTTCCACGCGCTGCCCGAGGAGACCCGCTACCGGCTGGAGACCAGTCAGAAGGGGCTGTTCAAGGGCATCGACGGGGAGCTGATCGACGCGATCTTCGACCTGCTCTACCAGAAGAACATCGCCGGACCCGCGCCCACCAGACTGCTGACCAACTCGGCACTCGTCAGCGCGCGTTACGACGCGGAGGGCGGCGCGTACAGCCTGGGGCTGCGCCAGGAGGAGCAGGGCAAGGAGTACGGGCTCACCACCGAGGGCCTGATCCTCGCCACCGGTTACCGGTACGAAGCGCCCGCCTTCCTCGCGCCCGTCACCGGGCGGCTGCGCCACGACAGCCGGGGCCGCTTCGACGTGGCCCGCAACTACAGCATCGACACCACCGGGCGCGGGGTCTTCCTCCAGAACGCCTCGGTGCACACCCACTCGATCACCTCGCCCGACCTCGGCATGGGCGCCTACCGCAACGCGTACATCATCGGCGAGCTGCTCGGCCGCGAGGTCTACCCGGTCGAGAAGTCCATCGCCTTCCAGGAGTTCGCCGTATGAGCCGCCCCGACGGACGCCGCCCCGACCAACCCCGCCCCCACGGACTCGGCGCCTTCGCCGTCCGCCCGCTGGACCCCGCCGCCGACGCGGGACTGGTGCACGGCTGGGTGACCCACCCCAAGGCCGCGTTCTGGCTGATGGGCGACGCCGGACTCGCGGACGTGGAACGCGAGTACCGGTCCATCGCCGCCCACCCGCACCACGACGCGTTCATCGGGCTGCACGACGGCGCGCCCGCCTTCCTGATCGAGCGCTACGACCCCACCGAGGTCGAGCTGAAGGGGCTGTACGAGGCGGAGCCCGGCGACATCGGGATGCACTTTCTGGTCGCCCCCACCGACACCCCGGTACACGGCTTCACCCGGGCCGTGATCACCGCCGTGATGGATTTCCTGTTCGCCGACCCTTCGGTGCGCCGGGTCGTCGTCGAGCCCGACGTCACCAACAGCGCCGTGCAGGCCCTCAACAAGGCCGTCGGCTTCGAGGTGCTCCGCGAGATCGCCAAACCGGAGAAAGACGCCCTGCTCAGCGCCTGCACCCGTGCGCAGTTCGAAGCAGCAACCGGAGGTAACGACCGATGACGACCGCCCTCACCGACAGCGTCGCCCACCTCTCTCCGGAGCGCTGGGCCACCGCAAACCGACTGCTGGTACGCAAAGCGCTGGCGGAATTCAGCCATGAACGGCTGCTGGCCCCCACACCGCTCGGCGACGGCCGCTACACCGTCCGTAGCGACGACGCCTCCACCGAGTACCGTTTCTCCGCGCGCCTCTTCGCCCTGGACCACTGGCAGATCGACGCCGGGACCATCACCCGGCACCGGCATGGCTCCGAACTCCCCCTGGATACACTGGAGTTCATCATAGAGCTGCGGAACACCCTCGGGATCTCCGCAGAGGTGCTGCCGGTCTACCTGGAGGAGGTCTCCTCCACTCTGGCCGGAACCGCCTACAAACTCACCAAGGAACCGGTGTCCTCCGGCCAGCTCGTCGCCGCCGGCTTCCAGGCCATCGAGACCGGGATGACCGAGGGCCACCCGTGCTTCGTCGCCAACAACGGGCGACTCGGCTTCGGCGTGGACGAGTACCGGGCGTACGCCCCCGAGGCGGCCTCGGAGATCCGGCTCGTCTGGCTGGCCGCCCACCGGGACCGCGCCACCTTCACCGCGAGTGCCGGCCTCGACCACGACGCGCTGGTCAAGGACGAGCTGAGCGAGGCGACCCGGGAGCGGTTCGACGGCACACTGCGCGGGCTGGGCCTCGACCCGGGCGACTACTTCCTGCTGCCCGTCCATCCCTGGCAGTGGTGGAACAAGCTCGCGGTCAGCTTCGCCGGAGAGCTGGCGGCGCGGCATCTGGTGGTGCTCGGCGAGGGTGAGGACAGGTATCTCGCCCAGCAGTCGATCCGCACGTTCTTCAACACCGACCACCCGGAGAAGCACTACGTCAAGACGGCGCTGTCGGTCCTGAACATGGGCTTCATGCGCGGTCTGTCCGCCGCGTACATGGAGGCCACTCCCGCGATCAACGACTGGCTGGCCGGTCTGATCGAGCGCGACGACCTGCTGCGCGGCGTCGGGTTCTCGATCATCCGGGAGCGGGCCGCGATCGGCTACCACCACCGGTCCTACGAGGCGGCCACCGTCAAGGGCTCCCCGTACCGGAAGATGCTGGCCGCCCTGTGGCGCGAGAGTCCCGTGCCGGGCCTCCGGTCCGGCGAGCGGGTCGCGACGATGGCCTCGCTGCTCCACACCGACCACGAGGGCGGTTCGGTGGCCGGGGCGCTGATCGCCGAGTCGGGCCTGGACCCGCGGGTGTGGCTGCGGCGCTACCTGGACGCCTATCTGGTGCCGGTGCTGCACAGCTTCTACGCCTACGACCTCGTCTACATGCCGCACGGCGAGAACGTGATCCTGGTCGTGGAGGACGGTGTCGTCACCCGCACGATCTTCAAGGACATCGCCGAGGAGATCGCGGTGATGGACCCGGACGCGGTGCTGCCGCCGCAGGTCGAGCGAGTCCGGGTCGAGGTTCCCGAGGAGATGAAGGCGCTGTCGGTCCTCACCGACGTCTTCGACTGCTTCTTCCGCTTCCTGGGCGCGGGCCTGGACACCGAGGGCGTCCTGGACGAGGACACCTTCTGGCGGACGGTCGCCGCCTGTGTGCGCGACTACCAGGGATCGGTGCCGTACCTCGCGGAGAAGTTCCGGAGTTACGACCTGTTCGCGGCGGACTTCGCACTCTCCTGCCTCAACCGCCTCCAGCTGCGCGACAACCAGCAGATGGTCGACCTCAACGACCCCGCCGGGGGGCTCCAGTTGGTGGGTCGCCTGAAGAACCCGATCGCCGGGTTCTGAGCCCGGCCGCCGGGCCGCGGCGGCCACCCGACCGGTGAGCGCCCGGGGACGGTCCCCCGGGCGCTCACCTTCTCCGGCCCGGCCCGGAGGCGGGCTGGCAGAATCACGGGCATGGCAGAAATCATCCAGCGGGACGGAACGTGGACGTTCGACGGGGACACCGTGCGCATCGTGCCGGGGGGAAAGGCGCACCCGGTCCGGCAGGAGCTGGGTGAGATAGCCGTGCCCGTGCAAGCGGTGGCGGGCGTCTCGTTCGAACCGGACCGCAAGGGCGGACGGCTGCGGCTGCGGCTGCGCGGCGGGGCCTGCCCGGTGCTGCGGGCCGCCGACGGCCGGCTCAAGGACGGCGCCGACCCCTACGTACTGACCGTGGAGAAGGACCGCACGGGGGTCGCGGAGTACTTCGTCGACGAGCTCCGCAACGCCCTGCTGATCGAGCAGGTGCCGGACGGCCCCGTGGACCGCTTCCTGCTGCCGGGCCCCGCGCTGCCCGTCTCCGGCGGGGGCGGCGACGGGACGGCGTCCTTCGACGGCGAGAGCGTCCGGCTGACCTGGAACTGGAAGGCCGAGGAGTCCAAGACCGCCGGGGGTCCGACCACCTTCCCGCTGTCGCGGATCGCGGGCGTGCGGTGGATGCCGTCGATCGGCCTGGAAAACGGCTATCTGCGCTTCGAGCCGGTCGAGGGGCCCGTCTCGGCCCCGCCGAAGTACGACACGTACGCCCTGGACCTGTGGGGGATCTCCAAGAAGGAGCACACGGCGGTCCTGGTCGCCGCGGCGGTGCTGATGCGGCTGCCCGGGGCCCGTGCGGCGGCGGCCGCCCCGGAGGCAGCCCCGGCCCTGGCCCGGGCGGCCGAGCCGGCCCCCGCCGCCCCGCCCGCCGGCGACCACGACGCGTTGCTGCGACGGCTGCGGGAGCTGGGCGAGCTGCACCGGGCCGGAGTGCTCACCGACGAGGAGTTCAGCGCCGCGAAGCAGGCCGTTCTGCGCAGCATGTAACGCGATCGGACCGTCTTTCCCGCCCCTCCTGCCCGATACCGGGCAGATTTCTTGCATAAGCGCGCCCCGGCAAGCAATATCGACGAGTGCTTGAACGCCGCTCGTCTCACGACGACCTCATCGATCACCTCGTACGCTCCACCGCGCTCCAGCGCGGTGAGGCGGCCCGGGTGATCCTCGACGTGCTGGCGTACTTCGACGAGAGCACCGACGACTTCGTCCGGCGCCGCCACCGCGAACTGCAGTCCGGCGGCCTGGTCAACACGGAGATCTTCGAGCGGATCGCGGCCGAGCTGCCGCACCGCGCCGTGGCGCCGCCGGAGCTCTCGCTCCGCCAGCTGCGCCGCATCGTCTACGGCTGACCGGCCTCGGCCGGCAACCGGGCGCCCGTGCGGGGCGCCGAACGGGAATGCGTGTACGTCGATGGAGGGGCAGAGAACACATGTGCGGGATCGTCGGATACATCGGTAGGCGTGACGTCGCTCCGCTGCTGCTGGAAGGCCTGCAGCGGCTGGAGTACCGGGGGTACGACTCCGCGGGCATCGTCATCACCGGCAAGGCCGCGGCGGGCAAGCCGGGCGCGCTGAAGATGGTCAAGGCCAAGGGCCGGGTCCGCGAGCTGGAGGCCAAGGTCCCCAAGCGCTTCGCCGGCACCACCGGCATCGCCCACACCCGCTGGGCCACCCACGGCGCGCCGAGCGACGAGAACGCCCACCCGCACATGGACGCGGAGAACAAGGTCGCCGTCGTCCACAACGGGATCATCGACAACGCCTCCGAGCTGCGCGCCAAGCTCACCGCCGACGGCATCGTCTTCCTCTCCGAGACCGACACCGAGGTGCTGGTCCACCTGATCGCCCGCGCCCAGGCCGAGACCCTGGAGGAGAAGGTCCGCGAGGCGCTGCGCCACGTCGAGGGCACCTACGGCATCGCCGTGCTGCACGCCGACTTCACCGACCGCATCGTGGTCGCCCGCAACGGCTCCCCGGTCGTCCTCGGCATCGGCGAGAAGGAGATGTTCGTCGCCTCCGACGTCGCCGCCCTGGTCGCCCACACCCGCCAGGTCGTCACGCTGGACGACGGTGAGATGGCCACCCTGAAGGCCGACGACTTCCGTACGTACACCACGGAGGGCTCGACCACGACGGCCACGCCGACCACCGTGGAGTGGGAGGCCGAGTCGTACGACATGGGCGGCCACGACACGTACATGCACAAGGAGATCTCGGAGCAGGCCGACGCCGTGGACCGCGTCCTGCGCGGCCGGATCGACGACCGGTTCTCCACCGTGCACCTGGGCGGGCTCAACCTGGACGCCCGCGAGGCGCGCGGGGTGCGCCGGATCAAGATCCTCGGCTGCGGCACCTCCTACCACGCGGGTCAGATCGGCGCCCAGCTGATCGAGGAGCTCGCCCGCATCCCCGCCGACGCCGAGCCGGCCTCCGAGTTCCGCTACCGCAACCCGGTCGTGGACCCCGACACCCTGTACGTCGCGGTCTCCCAGTCGGGCGAGACGTACGACGTGCTGGCCGCCGTCCAGGAGCTGAAGCGCAAGGGCGCCCGGGTCCTCGGCGTGGTCAACGTGGTCGGCTCCGCCATCGCCCGTGAGGCCGACGGCGGTACGTACGTCCACGCCGGCCCGGAGGTCTGCGTGGTCTCCACCAAGTGCTTCACCAACACCGTGGTCGCCTTCGCGCTGCTCGCCCTGCACCTGGGCCGGATCCGCGACCTGTCGGTCGCGGACGGCAAGCGGATCATCGACGGGCTGCGCAGGCTGCCGGAGCAGATCAGCGAGATCCTGGCCAACGAGGACGAGATCAAGCGGCTCGCGGCGGAGTACGCGGGCGCCAAGTCGATGATGTTCATCGGCCGGGTGCGCGGCTACCCGGTGGCCCGCGAGGCCTCCCTGAAGCTGAAGGAGGTCTCGTACATCCACGCCGAGGCCTACCCGGCCTCCGAGCTGAAGCACGGCCCGCTCGCGCTGATCGAGCCCGCGATGCCGACCGTGGCGATCGTGCCGGACGACGACCTGCTGGAGAAGAACCGCGCCGCGATGGAGGAGATCAAGGCCCGCAGCGGCCGCATCCTCGCCGTGGCCCACCAGGTGCAGGAGAAGGCCGACCACACCATCGTCGTGCCGAAGAACGAGAACGAGCTGGACCCGATCCTCATGGGCATCCCGCTCCAGCTGTTCGCGTACCACACGGCCCTCGCGATGGGCCGCGACATCGACAAGCCGCGCAACCTGGCGAAGTCCGTGACAGTCGAGTAGACGGCCGTGCACAGACTTTGGGCCCCGTACCGTCGCGAAGACGGTACGGGGCCCAACGCGTGCCGTTACAGGGCCTTCTGGCGGGCCCTCAGGAAGCGCGGGGCGGCCTTCGGGGAGTCTCGGGGCCCCTCAAGGTCAGGGAATGACGATGACGGGGCGTTGCGCCCGGCGGGCGAGGCGGCCGGCCACCGACCCGAAGATCCGGCCGACGATGCCGTGCGTGGAGCCCACGACGATGGCGTCGGCGGCGTACTCCCGGCCGACCTCCTCCAGTTCGTGGCAGATGTCGCCCCCGCGCTCGACGAGCACCCAGGGCACCTCGGAGAGGTAGTCCGCGCAGGCCAGCTCCAGGCCGAGGACCTCGGTGCGGTGATCGGGGACATCGACGAAGACGGGGGGCTCGCAGCCCGCCCAGACCGTGGTCGGCAACCGGTTGGCGACGTGGACGATGATCAGGCCGGAGCCCGATCGGCCGGCCATGCCGATGGCATAGGCGAGGGCCCGCTCGCTCGACGTGGAGCCGTCGAAACCGACCACGACTCCGTGCCGGAAGGCGGGATCGCACGCATGGCGTGCTTCTTCGACCGTCCGCGGCTCCGACCCTGGGTCGGCTACCGGCTTGCGGTCTTTGGGTTCAGGGATTTCGTGACCGGCCATCGGTGTCTCGGCGAAGAGAGTCCTCGTGAGGAGGGAACGGTTTCGAGAGGTGCATCAGCTGGTGGTGAAGCTCTGTCCGGGAATCATCTTCCCAACCCCATACCCCCAAGGGTACGGCGTCACTCCTGCACCGCCCAGACCCCCGCAAAAGCGTGCGCGACGCTGGAGGGAGCATGCCCGAGCCCGTCCGCGATGGCAATGCCGGTTGTGTCGTACACGGGCCTCGGAGGGGGCGAACACCGTCGGCCGTCCTGTTTTTCGCGACGACCGGAGGTCACCCGGCGGATCCGGCGGCGAGGCCCTCACCCGGTCCCTGTTGGCCACACCGCCACCGGGCCGTCACCCCGGGACATGACGCCCTGGCGAGCCCTACGCGATCGCCGTTCGAGCCGAACCCGGCGACGACGCCCCGACCGGGGGCCGGCCGGGCCCGCCGGACCGCCCCCGGCCGACGCCCGACACCCGCGGTTCTCGTGCCCCACGGCCCATCGGTCGGTAATCCGGCTCTGCGGAACCTCGGTCCCGTCCCCGCCGCATCGGCCGGTCCGGCCCCTCCGCGGCGGTCCGAACACGCCATGGTTCACGGCGGCGAGGGAGCGCACCGGCGCGGTCGTCAGGCGGCGGTTGTGCGCCCGGCGTGACCGGATACAGCACACGCAACCGATAGTTTCAAGCCAACTTCACCTGGGTGTCGAACCCTTCTCGGGATGGCCGGACACCCCACCGCCCACCAGGCAGGAACGGACCGCGCGGTACGCTTTCACCCGACGCGGACGGGCCACGTTGTCGAAGCGCACTTCCCTGGGCGCTTCGCGAGTGAAACGCTTCGTGATCGAACGCTTCACGCCACGTTTCCTTATCGACATTGAGGTGGTGGGGGAAGGTGTCACGGCGGGACCACGCGACGCAGTAGATTCGATCTTGGAAATCGGAGACTGGGGACACGTGCGACACCGAGGGGAAACGTGCAGGAGCGACAGGCCCGTAAGGACCAGGGAGACGCGAACACCGAGGGGGGCTTAGCGTCATGAGCCAGGACTCCGCCGCCGCGACGGAGGCCGCACGCAAGCTGACCGGGCGGCGACGCCGGGAAGTCGTTGCCGTGCTGCTGTTCAGCGGCGGCCCTATCTTCGAGAGCTCCATCCCGCTCTCCGTTTTCGGAATCGACCGGCAGGACGCGGGAGTTCCCCGCTACCGCCTGCTGGTCTGCGGCGGCGAGGAAGGACCGCTGCGCACCACCGGTGGGCTCGAACTCACCGCGCCGTACGGCCTGGAGGCGATCAGCAGAGCCGGCACCGTGGTGGTGCCCGCCTGGCGGTCGATCACCTCGCCGCCGCCCGCCGAGGCACTGGACGCGCTGCGGCGCGCCCACGAGGAGGGCGCCCGCATCGTCGGTCTGTGCACGGGAGCCTTCGTGCTCGCGGCCGCCGGCCTGCTGGACGGCCGGCCGGCCACCACGCACTGGATGTACGCGCCGACGCTGGCCAAGCGCTATCCGTCGGTGCACGTCGATCCGCGCGAGCTGTTCGTGGACGACGGGGATGTGCTCACTTCCGCCGGCACGGCCGCCGGGATCGATCTCTGCCTCCATATAGTCCGCACCGACCACGGCACGGAAGCCGCGGGGGCACTCGCCCGCCGGCTCGTCGTGCCGCCGCGGCGCAGTGGCGGGCAGGAGCGCTACCTGGACAGGTCTTTACCGGAGGAGATCGGCTCCGACCCGCTCGCCGAGGTCGTGGCCTGGGCCCTGGAGCATCTGCACGAGCAGTTCGACGTGGAGACGCTCGCCGCACGCGCCTACATGAGCAGACGGACCTTCGACCGCAGGTTCCGTTCGCTCACCGGCAGCGCACCGCTGCAGTGGCTGATCACCCAGCGGGTGCTCCAGGCCCAGCGGCTGCTGGAGACCTCCGACTACTCGGTCGACGAGGTCGCCGGCCGCTGCGGCTTCCGCTCCCCGGTCGCGCTGCGCGGGCACTTCCGCCGCCAGCTCGGCTCCTCCCCCGCCGCGTACCGGGCCGCCTACCGGGCCCGTCGTCCGCAGGGGGTGGCGGAGAGCGCCGCGACGGTGGTCGAGACGATGGTGCCCAGCCAGGGGCCACCGTCCGGACGCCGGGGCTCGTCCCTGTCCTCCGCGGCCGTCGCCGTGGCGGCGTCGGTGGGGTCCGGGGAGCTGTCCCTGCCGGGCCCTGACGCGTACGTTCCCGGACGCCCGGCCCTGCCGGGGCAGCGGAGCGCCCCGTAGGGTGGGGCGCATGAACGACCGCATGGTGTGGATCGACTGCGAGATGACCGGGCTCTCGTTGACGGACGACGCACTCATCGAGGTGGCCGCCCTGGTCACCGACTCGGAGCTGAACGTGCTCGGCGAAGGGGTGGACATCGTGATCCGCCCGCCGGACGCGGCCCTGGAGACCATGCCCGAGGTGGTGCGGCAGATGCACACCGCCTCGGGCCTCCTCGACGAGCTGGCCGGGGGTACCACCCTGGCGGACGCCGAGGAGCAGGTCCTGGCCTACGTCCGTGAGCAGGTGAAGGAGCCCGGCAAGGCCCCGCTCTGCGGAAACTCGGTCGGTACCGACCGGGGGTTCCTGGCGCGGGACATGCGCAAGCTGGAGGGCTACCTCCACTACCGGATCGTGGACGTGTCCTCGGTCAAGGAGCTGGCCCGGCGCTGGTATCCCCGGGCGTACTTCAACAGCCCGGCCAAGAACGGCAACCACCGGGCGCTGGCGGACATCCGTGACTCCATCACGGAGCTCCGCTACTACCGGGAGGCGGTCTTCGTGCCGCAGCCCGGCCCGGACTCCGAGCGCGCCAAGGAGATTGCGGCGCGCTGGTCGGCTCCGGCCGCACCGTAGGAAGCCGCTGGTCACGGGCGCGAAAGCGCCCGTGGACCGGCCCCGGGAAACGGGGGCGCGAGCACCCTCCCGGACCCTGTACACTTTTTCTCGGCCGGTCGGAAACGACCGGGCGACATGGTGGGTATAGCTCAGCTGGCAGAGCACCTGGTTGTGGTCCAGGATGTCGCGGGTTCAAGTCCCGTTACTCACCCTGAGGGAAGGGCCCCGGTCTTCGGACCGGGGCCCTTCTTCATGGGGTGCGGGGCGGTGTGCCGCCCGGTCGCCGGCCTGCTCAGAAGGTGACGTCGGAGCAGGCGTAGAAGGCGTTGCCGGTGTCCGCGATGGTCCAGACGCCGAGGATCAGGTGCTTGCCCGACTTCTGCGGCAGGTTGCCCGCGTGCGTGACCGTCGCCCCGGGCTGCCGCCCGCCGAACGGCACGGTGAGGAACGGCTGCGGGTCCAGGTCGGCCCGGGTCAGGGGCTTCGACGGGTCGTAGCCGTCCTTGGTGACGTAGTACCGGAAGTCGGTCGTGGCGTGCCGGGCGGTGATCCGCCAGCGGAAGGTGTGGCTCGCCCCGGCGCTCACGTCGGACGCGGGCCAGGCTCCGCCGCGCGGGTCGTCCAGCTCGGCGAACCGCTGGTTGCCCCCGGCGCAGATCAGACCGTCGCGGGGACCGCGCGCCGGGAAGCCCTTGGGGCCCTCGACGCTCGGCGGCTCCCACTGGATCTGCCCGCAGCCGCGGACGGTGCCGTTGCCGCAGAGCTGCTGCCGGCTGACCGGCGAGTCGGTGTACCCGTGGCCCTGCGCGCTGCCGGAGGTGGCCAGCAGGGAGACCCCGGCGATGGCCGAGTCCGAGGAGTAAGGAGGTGATCTTTCTGCGCATGTGGTGCTCCTGGGGTGAGGGGTGGAGCTTGCGGACAGATGGACCGGGCGCGGCGGCTCACCGCGTCCTGGTCTAGACCAAGACGGAGGCTAGTCCTGTCTTTTGGTCATGTCCATACCACTGAAAGGCCCCGGTTCGAGGACCGGGGCCGACCTGCTCGTTCCGGGCCCGACGTCAGGGCGCCGACGCCTCCAGGTGGGCGACGACCTGGGCATGGAAGCGGTCCACCGCCTCGTCGACGCTGCGGATGAAGCCGGTCTCGGCACTGCCTCGGCCGTTGCCCATGCCCTTGAACAACGAGAGCCGGAAGCCGGTGATCTGCGCCCCGTCCCTCGGAAGGATGTCGGCGGGCTCCGGGCGCAGGCGCTCCAGGGTGCCCCGGGGGCCGGCGCCCTCGCCGTCGACGAGCGTCTCGATGTGCAGATCGGCGGGGGCCTCGGAGAGTCGCCGGACCAGCCGCTTGGCCCGGCTGAGGGGATAGCCCGGCTCAGCGGCGGGGACCTCGATGGACGTACGGAGCTTGCCGGTGCGCAGGTCTGCGCTGATGGCCAGGACGCCCGGTGTGCCCTCGATGCGGATCTCGGCGCCGAGCCTCCCCTCCTCGCAGAGGTGGTCGGCCAGCTCGCTGCGGCGGGCGCTCGGATCGGAGCCGCGCCGCGCGCGCTGGACCGGCAGGACCTTCTGCCCCAGCTCACCGCCCAGCCGCAGACAGACCTGCCGCACCAGCCGCTCCCAGTTCTCGATGACCTCCAGGGCCCGGGCATCGCCCCGGCACAGGGTCTCGTCGTCGATGCCCCGGCGCACCGGGACCCAGGCCGCGCCCATGTTCTGGAAACCGTGGCAGCCGGAGTTCTCGTGCTGGAGGTACTGGAGGAGTTCCTGGAGCAGCCAGGCGTGCGCCGCGTTGCCGACCCCCTCGTGGCGGATCAGCATCTGCGCCTGGTGCACGACTTCGGCCCAGGACAGGTGCCAGAGCGCCACCTTGTGCTTGCGCCGTCGGTCGATCCGCACGTCGACGAGCGGGCTGCCTTCGAGCGCGACGTCGTTGGACAGGGTGATCACCGCCTCGTACCCGCGCCGGGCGGCGATGTCCATGTACGCCTGCACCTGGTCGGGCTTGAGCGCGTTCCCGTTGGTCTTGGTCTCGACGAGTGCGGTCCACAGCTTGCCCGCCCGTTCCACCCGGACCACACCGTCCGGGCGGCGCGGCGATTCCCCGTGCGGCAGGGTCACCTCGGTGAACGTCTCCATCCGGCCGGCCGGTGCGCCGAACCCGGCGGTGAGCCGGCGGCCGAACTCCGGCACCTGGGCCATCACCGACAGCACGACGGAGGTGGCGCGCGTCTCGCGCTCGCGGTCGCTCTTGAGCGCCGACACCGGGAACAGCCGGGCGGTACGCCAGGTGTCGTTGTCGGCGAGCGACTTCTTGGCCGTACGAGGAAGCGTGACCTTCTTCTTCGCCGTACGGGGGCGGCGGGCGGGCTTCGGCCCGGGTGCGGGGTCGGCGGGCTCCGGCTCGGCAGCCGCTCGTGGTGCGGCGGGGGCCGCAGGCGCCACCGGGTCGGCCGGATCGCCCGGGCCGGCTCCCCGGGCCTGGGCGGGAACCCGCGCGGGCGTCTCGGGTGCGTCCTGGCCGGGCCCCTTCTGCTCGGGCCCTTCCCGCTCGGGCCCTTCCCGCTCCGGCCCCTCCTGCTCGGGCCCTTCCCGCGCCGGCCCCTCCCGCTCCGGCTCTTCCTGCTCCGCGTCGTCGTCGATGTCGACGCCGTAGTCGGTGGCCAGCCCGGCGAGACCCGATGCGTACCCCTGGCCGACGGCGCGGAACTTCCACTCCCCCGAACGCCGGTACAGCTCGCCGAAGATCACCGCGCTGACCTCGTCGGCCCCCTCCACGGCGAACCGGACCAGGCCGTCGCCCGCGCTGTCCGCGAGGGTGAGGCGGAGGTCCTCCAGCTCGCCGAAACGGGAGCCGGCGTAACGGCTGGCGGCGACGACGACCTTCTCGATCTCCTGCGGGACGGCGTCGAGGTCGAAACTGATGCGGTCCTCGCTGCCGTCGGCCGTGGGCGTCTTGCCGAGCAGTTGCACACTCCCGTCGCCGGCCACGGGGTTGTTGTAGAAGCAGAAGTCGACGTCGCTGCGGACCTTGCCGTCACCGTCCAGCAGAAGTACGGAGACGTCGGCGTCGCCTTCGCCCGTGGCGCTGCTCCACCCCAGGCTCACCATCACCGAGCCGACGTCCTCGCTCAGCGTCGCCAGACCGACGTTGGCGCCCTTGACCATCTCGTGCACGAGGCCCCCCAGATGCACAGCCGCCCGGAACGCACCCCGACAGCCCACCGTGTGACGTGTGTGGTGCGTCACACAATCGCCGTACTCCGCGAACATTAGCCGTCGGAGCGAGGGCGCGTGAAGAACTGGTGAAATGACGAGTCGGGACGGTCACGACGAGTCGCGGACCACCAGCTCCGTGGGCAGTACCACCGAAGGACGCTCGCCGCCCGGGGTCCGGCCCGCGATCTCGTCCAGGAGGAGCTGCGTCATGCGGCGGCCCATCTCCTCGATGGGCTGGCGAACGCTGGTGAGGGCCGGGTGCATGTGGCGGGCGACCACCGAGTCGTCGAAGCCGATCAGCGCCACGTCCTCGGGAATGCGGCGGTCCGCCTCCCGCAGGACCTGGCGGGCGCCGGCGGCCATCACGTCGGAGGCGACGAACACCGCGTCGAGACCGGGGCGGCGGGCCAGGAGGTCGCGCATGGCCCGCGCGCCGCCCTCCTCGGTGAAGTCGGCGGGGGCGATGAGGCGCTCGTCGGGGGCCAGGCCGGCGGCGGAGACCGCCGCGCGGTAGCCGTCCAGGCGGCGCTGGGCGCCGTAGACCTCCAGGCGGCCGGTGATCGTGGCCACCTGGCGGCAGCCCCGGGAGACCAGGTGCTCGACGGCGGCCCGCGCGCCCCCGAAGTTGTCCGAGTCGACCGAGGGCAGCGTCTCGGCCGCGTGCCGGGCGCCGCTGATCACGCAGGGCATGCCCAGCTGCTCCAGGAGCTCCGGCAGCGGGTCGTCGGCGTGCACGGCGACCAGGAGTACCCCGTCGACGCGGTGGGCGGTGAGGTACTGGGCGAGCCGGCGGCGCTCGCGGTCGTTGCCGACGAGGGTGAGGAGCAGCTGCATCTCGGTGTCGGCCAGAGCCGCGCCGACGCCGCGCACTATCGCGGAGAAGTACGGCTCGGCGAAGAAGCGGGTCTCCGGCTCGGGCACCACCAGCGCGATGGCGTCGGTGCGGTTGCCCGCCAGGGCCCGGGCGGCCCGGTTGGGGACGTACCCCAGGTCGGCCACGGCCGCCTCGACCGCCTGCCGGGTCGCGTCGCTGACCCGGGGCGAGCCGTTGATGACCCGTGAGGCGGTGCCCCGGCCGACCCCGGCCCGTGCCGCCACCTCTTCGAGCGTGGGCCGTCCGCCGCTCCGTACTCGCGCTGCCGCCATGGCCGCCTCCCCGTTCCCGGTCAATTTCTCACAGCCGTACAGTCAATCCAAGTCCTGGACCGATCACCCCGACGAGCGTACGGACAGTGTATTGGGAGCGCTCCCAAGCGTGGGACGAAAAGGCGGTGGGCCCGGTCGGGATCGACCGGGCCCACCGCTCTCACCAGGTCAGGCGTCCGGGCCGGCGACCGGGGGCAGCGCGTGGCGGGCGATCACGTCGCCGTACCAGTGGGCGCTGGACTTCGGCGTACGGCGCTGGGTCTCGTAGTCGATGTAGACCGCGCCGAAGCGCTTCGCATAGCCGTAGCCCCACTCGAAGTTGTCCATCAGGGACCAGAGGAAGTAGCCCCGCACGTCGGCCCCGTCGGCCGCCGCCCGGCGTACCGCCTCCAGGTGGCCCCGCAGATACGCGATCCGCTCCGGGTCGTGGACCCGCCCGTCCTCGTCCGGGGCGTCGTCGAAGGCCGCGCCGTTCTCGGTGACCATCAGCGGCAGGTCCGGGTGCTCGCGCGAGACGTCCATGAGGAGGTCGTACAGGCCCTCGGGCTTGACCGACCAGTTCATCGCGGTGACCGGCCGGCCCTCGGCGAGGTGGAAGGCGACGTGCTCCGAGCCGGGCCACGGGGAGTGCTCGCTGCTGCCGTGACCGTCGTTGCGGGTGTCCCCGGCGCCGGAGGGCGACGCGCTCACGATGGTGGGCGTGTAGTAGTTGACGCCGAGCACGTCGATCGGGGCGGCGATGGCGGCGAGGTCGCCCTCCCGGACCAACTCGGTCCAGTTCACGATGCGTTCGGTGTCGGCCAGCAGGTCCTGGGGGTACGCGCCCTTCAGCATCGGGCCGGTGAAGACGCGGTTGCCCACCGCGTCGATCCGGCGGGCCGCGTCCGCGTCCGCCTCGCTGCCGGTCAGCGGGCGCACCTGGTGGAGGTTGAGGGTGACCGAGGTCTGCGCGGCAGCGGGGAGGTTGGCGCGCAGCGCCTCGGTCGCCCGGCCG
This sequence comes from Streptomyces sp. CA-278952, assembly GCF_028747205.1. Classification (NCBI taxonomy): domain Bacteria; kingdom Bacillati; phylum Actinomycetota; class Actinomycetes; order Kitasatosporales; family Streptomycetaceae; genus Streptomyces; species Streptomyces sp. CA-278952. The sequence continues at coordinate 5,286,325 of NZ_CP112880.1, read as the reverse complement.
TGGGCGAGGTTGAGATGGTGGGCGGCCCGCAGCGCGGCGGCCGGTTCGGTGCGGCCGGGGGCGTGGACCCCGGAGCCGTAACCGAGGAAGGCCGAGCACCAGGGCTCGTTCAGCGTGGTCCACATGTCCACGCGGTCGCCCAGGGCGCGGGCCATGATGGCCGCGTAGTCGGCGAACCGTTCGGCCGTCGCGCGCTCGGGCCAGCCGCCCGCGTCCTCCAACTCCTGGGGCAGGTCCCAGTGGTAGAGCGTGGCGACGGGCTTGATGCCGGCGAGAAGCAGCTCGTCGACGAGCGACCGGTAGAAGTCGAGACCCCGTTCCACGGCGGGCCCCCGGCCGGTGGGCTGGACCCGGGACCAGGAGACGGAGAAGCGGTACGCCTGGAGCCCGAGGCGCTTCATCAGGGCGACGTCGTCGCGGTAGCGGTGGAAGTGGTCGGCCGCCACGTCCCCGGTGTCCCCGCCGAGGGTCCGGCCGGGCGTGTGGCTGAAGGTGTCCCAGATGGAGGGCGTGCGGCCCAGCGCGGCGGCCGCGCCCTCCACCTGGTACGCGGCGGTGGCCGCGCCCCAGAGGAAACCGGTCGGGAAGGGGGCCGTGGCGGCGGGGGCCTGCTGCGGGACCGTGTCAGGTCGGACGGCTGTCATGTGGGAGCGCTCCCTGAGAAGGTGAGGGGGTGAGGAAGGGGGTCGGAAAGGGGACGGCGGGAGGCCGACGGGAGGGGAGGGGGGTCAGCCCTTCACCGCGCCGGACATGATCCCGCCGACGATCTTCTTGCCGAAGACCACGAAGACCACCAGCAGCGGCAGCGTGCTGATCAGTGCGCCCGCCATCACGATGGACTGGTCGGGGGTGTACGAGGCGCTGAGCTGGCCGAGGGCCACCTGAAGGGTCGGGTTCTGCTGGTTGAGGGCGAGGTAGGGCCAGAAGAAGTCGTTCCACGCCTGGACGAAGGTGAGCATCCCGAGCACCATCATCGCGGGGCGGGCCACCGGCAGCACCACGCTCACCACGATGCGGAGGTTGTTCGCGCCGTCGATCTTGGCCGCCTCGATCAGCTCGTACGGCAGCGCCTCGATCAGGTACTGGCGCATGAAGAACACGCCGAACGCGCTCACCAGCGTCGGGAAGATCACCGATTCGAGCTGCCCGCCCCAGCCGATGCCGGACATCATCATGAACAGCGGGACGACGCTGAGCTGCGGCGGGATGGTGAGGGTGGCGATGACCGCGGTCATCAGCCAGCCGCGGCCCCGGAAGCGCATCTTGGCGAACGCGTAGCCGGCGAGCGTGCAGAAGAAGAGTGTGGCGAGGGTGATCGAGGACGAGACGATGATGCTGTTGAGGATCGCCTTGCCCAGGTTGGCCTGTTCCCAGGCGGTCTGGACGTTCTCCAGCAGCTTGCCGCCCGGGAGGAACGGCGGGGTGGAGGCGAGGACCTCGTCCTGGGTGCGGGAGGCCGCGACCAGGGTCCAGTAGAGCGGCAGCAGCGAGCCGAAGCCGACGACGGCGAGCGCGATGTAGGCGAACGGGCCGCCCTTCATGTGCTGTCCTGCGCCCATCCGGAAGCGGCTCGGGCGCCGCGGGGCACTGCCCTTCGGGGCCGGCGCGAGCTTCACGGGGGCGGTGTGCGTGGGGCTGGTCATGGTCATGGAGGCGCTCCCGGTCAGACCGCGGACTTGCGGACGAATCGGCCGATGAACCAGTTGGCCGCGGCGATGATCAGCAGGAGGGCGAGCATCGCCCAGGCGACGGCGGCGGCCGGACCGAGATGTCCGAGGTTCCAGCCGTAGTTGTAGAGGTAGATGCTGAGCGTCTCGTACTGGTTCTCGTTGCCGCCGGTGGCGCCCAGCGCGCCGCCCTCCAGCAGCAGCGGCTCGCCGAAGAGCTGCATGGAGCCGATGGTGGAGATGACGATGGTGAACAGGATCGTCGGCCGCAGCGAGGGGATGGTGACCTTGCGGAACTGCTGCCAGCGCGAGGCGCCGTCCAACGACGCCGCTTCGTAGAGGTCGTTGGGGACGGCCTGCATCGCGGCGAGGTAGATCAGCGCGTTGTAGCCGGTCCAGCGCCAGATCACGATGATGGAGATGGCGAGCTTCGATGTCCAGTGCCCGTTGGCCCAGTTGACCGGGTCGAAGCCGACGAGGCCGAGCGTCCAGTTCAGCAGTCCGCCGTCGGCCCGGAACACCAGGGCGAAGACGAGGGCGGCCGAGGCGACCGAGGTCGCGTACGGGGTGAGGATGACCGTGCGCCAGAACGTGCTGGCCCGCAGCTTGTAGTTGAGGAGGTGGGCCAGGCCGAGGGCGACCAGGAGCTGCGGGACGGTGGAGATGACGCCGATCAGGAACGTGTTGCTGACCGAGGTCCAGAACTCGGGGTCGTGCAGGATCTTGTCGAAGTTCTCCCAGCCCACCCACTCCATCGAGTCCAGGCCGGTCATCTCCACCCGGTGCAGGGCGATCCAGCCGGTGTAGAGGAGGGGGAAGAGCCCGAAGGCCCCGAAGACGAGGAAGAACGGGGCGATGTACGCGTACGGGGACGCCTTGTCGTCGAACCGCCACAGCCGGCTGCGCCACAACTGCCGCCGCTCACTGGGCGGTTCTTTCTTCGGTTCACGGGGCGGGGGCGCGTACGCATCCCGGGTGGGGGTCGAGGTTGCCACGGGCGGGGAGTCCTTCCCTGGGTGCGCCGACGGACGGCCGGGGCGGCTGGACGGGCGGGGCGGCTGGACGGGCGGGGCGGCTGGACGGGCGGGGCGGCTGGACGGGCGGGGCGGCTGGAGGGGCGGGCGGGCGGCGGGGCGGGCGGTGTCGCCCGCCCGCCCCGGCGCGGGACCGGCACGGGCCGGTCCGGTGTCAGGTCAGCCGATGGCCTTGTCGATCGTCCGCACGGCCGCGTCCCAGGCGTCGTCGGGGCTGGTGCCGCGCTGCTCCATGTTGTTGATCTGGGTGGAGATGGAGTCCTTGATCACGCCGTCCTTCGGGCCGAGGACCGCCTCGGGGATGGACTTCGCGCCGTCGGCGTAGATCTGGCCGATGGGGGCGTTGTTGAAGTACGGCAGGGTCGCGTTCTTCACGTCGGGCAGCTCGTAGGCGCCCTTGTTGGAGGGGAAGACGCCGATCGCCTTGAAGACGGCGGCCTGCTGCTCAGGGGCGGTCAGCCACTTGACGAGCTTGGTGGCCTCGGCGACGTTCTTCCCGGACTTCGGGACGGCGAGGAAGGAGCCGCCCCAGTTGGCGGAGGCGTCACCGGGGGCGCCGGTGATGTCCCACTTGCCCTTGTTGGCGTCACCGGCGTAGGTGGAGATCTGGCCGGCCATCCAGGCGGGACAGACGACGGTGGCGACGGTGCTCTTGCGCAGGGCCGCCTGCCACTGGTCCTCGAACTGGGCCAGGCCCTGCGTCAGCTTCTTGGACGCGGCCTCGGCGGCGAGCTTCCAGCCCTTCTCGACGCTGGCGCTCTTCTCGTAGATCGGCTTGCCGCTCGCGTCGTAGTACTGCTCGGGGCTGGAGCTGACCACGGCGTTGAACATGGCGCTGGCGGAGTCCATGAAGTACGTGCCCTCGGGGGCCTTCTTCTTGTACTGCTCACCCAGCGCGAGGAAGTCCTCCCAGCCGCCCTCGGTCAGCTTCGCGACCTCGGCGCGGTCGGTGGGCAGTCCGGCCTTCTCGAACAGCTCGCGGTTGTAGCAGAGGGACATGGGGCCGATGTCGGTGCCCGCGCCGATGACCGCGCCGTTGGGGGCGGTGGCCTGCTTGGCCTTCCACGACACCCACTCGTCCACGGCGATCGTCTTGGAGAGGTCGGCGAAGGAGTCCGCCTTGGTGTCGACGATCTCCTTGATCCGGCCGACCTCGATGCCCTGGACGTCGGCGAGGCCGCTGCCGGAGTTCAGCTGCTGGAGGAGCTTGGGGTAGTAGTTCTTCTCCTCGGCGGTGGTGTCCTCCTTGACCGTGATCTTCGGGTTCAGCTCGTGGTACTTCTCGAAGAGCCCGGCCTCCTTGTAACCGAACTGCCCGTAGTCGGCGAGGGTCAGGGTGATGTTCCCGTCCGCGTCGGCTCCCTTGTCCGAGTCGGACGAGCCGCCGCATCCGGTGAGGAGGAGGGCGGTGACCGTGAGGCCCGTGGTGGCCACGAAGGCGGTTCTCCTGCGTCGGCCGGCAACGCTGCGGGTGATGCGCATTCCACTGCTCCTTGTTCCGGGAAGGGGAAGCGCGCGAGACCTTCCCCCAGAGTGGGAGCGCTCCCATGCGCCGTTGCCGGAAGGTTGCTGCCTCAAGGGGGTGGGTGTCAAGAGTTGAAGACGATTCCGTTGCCGAGGGATGTCCGGAGCGTCACGGAGGGGGCGTTGGGCCGCCCTCCCGTCGGAAGGTGAACGAGGGCAGGTCGGGCCGGGCGAGCTGCCGGTCCACCCCACCCCTGTTAATTTCTCCCTTATGTACCTTTCGATCATCCTGGTCGCCGACACCAGCCCCGGTGAGTGAGGCGGGATGGGCGTTCTGCGTGACCATCCCGAACTGGCCCTCTTCTTCTGCCTCGCGGCCGGTTACCTCGTCGGCAAGCTCCGCGTCGGCCCGATCACGCTCGGCGGCATCTGCGGCACCCTGATCGTGTCGCTGCTGCTCGGCACCCGGAACATCAGCGTCGACGACGACGTCAAGACGGTCTTCTTCGCGCTGTTCATCTTCTCGCTCGGCTACCTGGCCGGGCCGCAGTTCTTCGCCAACCTCAACCGCAAGAGCCTGCGCTTCTTCACGCTCTGTCTGATCGAGCTGGTCTGCGTCCTGGGCATCGCCTACGGGCTCGCCAAGGCCTTCGACCTGGACGTGGGCACGGCATCCGGAATCCTCGCGGGAGCGGCCACCGAGTCCGCCGTCGTGGGGACGGCGACCGAGGCCATCGGCAAGCTGGAGGACCTGACCTCCGCGCAGATCAGCGAGTACCAGGGGCACGTCGCCACCGCGTACACGGTCTGCTACCTGTTCGGCCTGATCACCATCGTGCTCTACACCAGCCAGATCATGCCGATGCTGCTGCGCATCAACCTGGCGGACGCCTCGCGCGAGCTGTGGGAGAAGATGCGCGGCGGCCAGGGCGGGCTGGAGTCCGACGAGCGCGACGCGCTGCCCGGCCTGGTCGGCCGCACCTATCTGGTGACGCTGGCGGACGGGCGGACCGTCGGCGGTCTGGAGAGCGCCCTGGGCGGCCGGATCACCGTCGAGGGCGTCAAGCGCGGCAGCAGAGTGCTGACGCCCTCCCCCGGCCTGGAGCTGACCCTCAGCGACCTGATCCAGGTGGTCGGGGAGCGGACGGCCATCATCGAGGCGGGCCGGGAGATCGGCCCGGAGACCCCGGCCGTACCGGGGCTCGACGCCCCCCTGGCCACCAGCCAGGTCGCAGTCACCGACAAGGAGACGATCGGCGCCACGATCGACCGGCTGGAGAAGCGCCATCCGGAGTTCCGCAAGGACGGCGTCTACGTCACCGACGTACTGCGCAACGACCAGCACCTGCCCGCCAGCGGGGAGACGGTCCTCGCCCGGGGCGACGTGCTCACCCTGGTCGGCGCCCGGTCCGGGCTGAACAGGCTCGTCGCGAAGCTCGGCGCGGTGGTGAAGAACGACGCCACCGACTTCATCTACCTCGGCTTCGGCATCGTGGCGGGCTCCCTGCTCGGCCAGGTCGTCGTGAAGCTCGGGGACATCCCGATGTCGCTCGGCACCGGCGGCGGCTGTCTGATCTCCGGCCTGGTCTTCGGCTGGTTCCGCTCCCGCAGCCAGACCTTCGGCGCGTTCCCGCCGCAGGCCGCGACCACGCTCAAGGACATGGGCCTGGCCGTCTTCATCGCCTGTACGGGGCTGGCGGCGGGGCCCCACGCCTGGCCGCTGCTGAAGGAGTACGGGGCGCTGCTGCCGTTCGCGGGCATCGCCATGGTGCTGGTCCCGGCGACGATCTCCCTGATCGTCGGGCGCAAGCTGCTGAAGATCGAGAAGCCGCTGCTGATCGGCGCGATCGCCGGACAGCAGTGCTCGACCCCGGCGATCACCTCCATCACCCAGGTGGCCCAGAGCTCCGTACCGCTTCTCGGCTACACGATCACGTACACGCTCTCCAACTTCCTGCTGCCGCTGACCGGGCCCATCCTCGTCGGCGTACTGGGGGCGTGACGTGATCGACTTCCTGAACCGGAACATCTTCCAGCCCCACCCCGAGCTGCTCGTCTTCCTCGTCGTCGCGTTCGGCTTCCTGCTCGGGAAGGTCCGCTACCGGACGATCGCGCTGGGCGCGGTGACGGGCTGTCTGGTGGCCGGGCTGCTGCTCGGGGCCCAGTTCGGGGTCCAGATCGACGACACGGTGAAGAACCTGTTCTTCATCATGTTCCTGTTCGCCCTGGGCTACCGGGTCGGCCCACAGTTCTTCCGGGGGCTGAAGAAGGACGGGCTGCCGCAGGTCGTCAACGCGGTGGTCGTCTGTGTGACCGGGCTGCTGGTGTCGTGGCTCTTCGCGCACCTGCTCGGTTACGGTCCCGGGCTCGGCGCCGGCCTGATGAGCGGAGCGCTGACCCAGTCGGCCGCGATCGGGGTCGCCCAGGACGCGATCGGCACCCTGCCCGGCCTCTCCCCCGCCGAGGTGAAGACCCAGGAGAACCTGGTCGCCGTCGGGTACGCGGTGACGTATCCGCTGGGCACCATCCTGTGCGCGATGCTCCTGGCCAACGTCCTGCCGCGGCTCTACCGCCGTGACCTGGCGAAGGAGAGCGCGGAACTGGCGGCGGAGCTGGACGCGCCGGACGAGAGCCCCGACGAGGGCGAGGGCTACTACGAGGTGGTGCTGCGCGCGTACAGCGTTCAGCGGCCCGATCTGGTGGGCCGCTCGGTGGCGGACTTCGAGGAGCAGCAGAAGGCGCTGGGCCGCCGGGTCTACCTCACCGGGATCCGCCGCGACGGCACGGTCCTGGAGCACGACCAGTCCCGCACGCTGCGCCTCGGCGACACCGTCGCGGTCAGCGCGATCCGGGGCGACCTGGTGGAGTTCGACGCGGTGACGCACATCGGGCCCGAGGCCGACGACGTGACGCTGCTGGGCTACCGCACCGAGACGCTGCACGTCGTCGTCTCGGAGAAGGCGCAGCTGGGCAGGACCGTGGAGGAGGTGCGGCGGGAGCCGTTCATGGTCGGCGTGTACATCGACAAGCTGTACCGGGCGGGGGCGGTCTTCCCCTACCGGCTGTCCACGAAGCTGGAGCGCGGCGACACGCTCGTCCTCACCGGCCCGGAACGCCTGGTCGGACCGGCGGGGAAGGCGCTGGGCAAGCCCGTCCCGACGAGCTTCGCGACGGACATGGTCTGGGTCGGCCTCGGCATCTTCCTCGGCGGCTGCATCGGTATCCCGGCGCTGACGGCGGGCGGGGTGCCGATCTCCCTGTCGACCTCGGGCGGCGGGCTGATCATGGGGCTCGTCTTCGGCTGGATCCGCGGCAAGTACCCGACGTACGGGAACGTGCCGCCCGGCGCGCAGTGGTTCATGGACACGCTCGGGCTCTGCCTGTTCGTGGCCGTCGTCGGCATCAACGCAGGGCCCGGTTTCACCAGCGGTCTTTCCACGGCCGGCTGGGGGCTGCTGCTCCTGGGCGCGGTCGCCACCGTCGTACCGCTGCTCGCCGGGTTCCTGGTCGGGCACTACGCGCAGAAGATCCGCTTCCCGATCCTGATGGGCGTCCTGGCGGGCGGCCAGACCACCACGGCGGCGATCGGCGCCGTCAACGAGACCTCGAAGTCCCAGATCCCCACCCTCGGCTACACCATCCCGTACGCCGTCGGCAACGTCCTGCTGACGGTGTGGGGCGCCGTGATCGTCCTGCTCAACCACTGACCCGCTACGGAGTGGACACCATGCCCAAGACCAGCATCAGCCGGGAAGAGATCCGGTCGTTCGCCCAGCTCTCCCCGTTCGAGCTGAAGGACAAGTTCATCCAGATCGCGACGGCCGCGCAGAGCGATCAGCCGGGCCAGAAGGGGAAGTCGACCCGGACGATGCTGAACGCGGGCCGCGGCAACCCGAACTGGGTGGCCACGGGGCCCCGCGAGGCGTACCACGCGCTCGGCTACTTCGCGATCTCGGAGTCCCGGCGGGTGTGGACGGCCGACAACCTGGGCGGCATGCCGGAGGAGTCGGGGTGCGCCGCGCGCTTCGAGCACTTCGTCCGTACGCACCCGGAGCTGCCGGGCATCGAGCTGCTGAAGGCGAGCGTGGACCTGGCGGTGAAGCGGTTCGGCTTCGACCGGGACGCGTTCGTGCACGAGCTGGCGGACTCCTCGATCGGCGACAACTACCCCGTCCCGGACCGGATCCTGCACCACACCGAGCAGATCGTGCGCGGCTACATCGCGGACGAGATGTTCGACCACCGGCCGCCGGAGGGGCAGACGTTGAGCCTGTTCGCGACCGAGGGCGGCACGGCGGCGATGTGCTACGTCTTCGACTCGCTGATGAAGAACGGGATCCTGGAGAAGGGCGACCGGATCGCCCTGATGGTGCCGGTGTTCACCCCGTACCTGGAGATCCCGGAGCTGGACACGTACGACTTCGACGTGGTGCGGGTGGAGGCGAGCCTGTTCACGGAGACGGGGGTGCGGCAGTGGCGCTACCCGGAGGAGGAGATTGCCAAGCTGGCGGACCCGTCGGTGAAGCTGGTCTGCTGCGTGAACCCGAGCAACCCGCCCTCCCTCGCGCTCTCCACCCGGGTCTCCGAGCAGATCGTCTCCGTCGTCGGCGAGCGGAACCCGAACCTGATCATCGTGACCGACGACGTGTACGGGACCTTCGTGGAGGGCTTCCGCTCGCTCGCGGCCGACCTGCCGCGCAACACGCTCCTCGTCTACTCCTACTCCAAGCACTACGGGGCGACCGGGTGGCGGCTCGGAGTGATCGCGCTGCACGATGACAACGTGATCGACGCGATGCTGGCGGAACAGGACCGGGAGCAGAAGGACCGGCTCGACAAGCGTTACGGCACCCTGTCGTTGGAGCCGGAGAAGATCCGGTTCATCGACCGGCTGGTGGCGGACTCCCGGCAGGTGGCGCTGAACCACACGGCGGGTCTGTCGCTGCCGCAGCAGATGATGATGGCGCTGTTCTCGCTGTTCGACATGTTGGACGAGGGCCAGGCCTACAAGCACCGGATCCGGGCGATCGTCCGGCAGCGGCTCGAACTTCTCCTGGAAGGCGCGCACATGAAGGTCTCGGAGGACCCGAAGAGGGCGGCGTACTACATCGAGCTGGATCTGCTGGCCGAGGCGGAGCGCGTGCACGGGAAGCCGTTCGCCGACTTCCTGGAGAAGAACTACGAGCCGGTCGACCCGCTGTTCCGGCTGGCCGAGCAGACCTCGGTGGTGCTGCTCAACGGCGGCGGCTTCGACGGCCCGGAGTGGTCGGTGCGGGTGTCGCTGGCCAACCTGGACGATCTGGACTACCTGAAGATCGGCCACCATCTGCGGGCGATCTTCGACGCGTACGCGCAGGAGTGGCGGGCTCAGGCCGGGTGAGGTGCACGCCCCGGCCGGAGGTGGGGTGGGGTCCGGCCGGGACGCGCGGTGGGGGGCATAGGTGCGGTTCGGGGCCCGAGGGGAACGTACGGGCTACTGGCCGCCGGTTTCCCCACCGCCACCGGGGCGACCGGTGGCGGCGGGGCCGGCGTGGGGGTCTGTACCGCCGACGAGGAGGTACGACGAGCACGCTAGCGGCAACGGACCGGACAAAGAGGGTGTTGCGGACCGCGGTCGGTGTTCTTAGGGCGGGCTTAAGGAACCCATCGGAGCGGGTTAATGCTGGGGCCCGGGGACGGTCGTGGTCCGGGGTTCCCTGCGCCGCTGCCAGCCGGTCCGGCGGCCGACCCGTCGGCCGTGTCCGCGCCGGCCGCGCTCGGGGCGGCTCCCGTACAGGCCGATCCAGATCCGGACCTCGGTGCCGCCGAGGACGGACCGGCCGATGCGCAGGTCGCCGCCGGTGGACTCGGCGACCCGGCGCACGATGTCGAGGCCGAGGCCGGTGGAGCCGACGGACCCGCTCGCTCCGTCACGCCCGCTGGCCCCCCGGGCGAGGGCGGCCTCCGGGTCGGGGATCCCGGGGCCGGCGTCGGAGACGAGCACGATGACCGCGTCGCCGCTGTGGTGGACGTCGACGGAGAAGGCGGTGCCCTCCGGGGTGTGGCGGAAGACGTTGCCGAGCAACGCATCGAGGGCGGCTGCCAGTTCGGGGCGGGCCACGGGGATGCGCACCGTACGGTCGACTCCCGCGAGGCGCACCTCACGGCCCTCGTCCTCCGCCAGCGCCGACCAGAAGCCCATGCGTTCACGGATCACCTCGGAGGCGTCGCAGCCCGCCCCCGTCTGCCCGCCCGGGGACTGCGGGCGCTGCTCGCGGGCGGTCCGGATGATCGTGTCGACCTCGTGCTCCAACTGCTGGACCGCCGCCCGGGTCTGTTCGGCCGCCGGACCCTCGCCGAGCGACGCGGCGTTCAGCCGGAGCACGGTGAGCGGGGTGCGCAGCCGGTGCGAGAGGTCGGCGGCCAGCTCGCGCTCGTTGGCCAGGAGCTGGACGACCTGGTCGGCCATGGAGTTGAACGCGATGGCGGCGGACCGCAGTTCGGTGGGGCCGTCCTCGGGGACCCGGGTGCCGAGCCGCCCCTCCCCCAGGTCCTGGGCGGCGCCCGCGAGGCGCTGGGCGGGCTCCACCATCCGTACGCCGAGCCGGTCGGCGACCGCGACCGAGCCGACGATCAGCGCGACACCGACGCCCGCCAGCGTCAGCCACGCGGTGGCGACCCCGTGGGAGACCTCGCCCTCGGGGACGAACACCTCGACGACGGCGATGTCCCCGGTGCCCAGCGCGGTCGGCTGAAGGAGGGCGAAGCCGCCGGGGACCTCGGTGATGGAGGCGCGCCCGGCCTTGCGCACGGTCGCCACGTCCTTGGGGGTGGCGCGCCGGGTGCCGATGTCCAGGGGCCCTCCCTCGGCGGGGACATGGACGGCGAGGCGTCCCCGGTCGCCCGGTTCGGTGGACAGGACGGCCCGGGTCAGCTCCTCGCGGTCGGTGGTGATGGAGAGCGTCGGGGCGATCATCGCGGCCTGGCGTTCGGCGTCGGAGAACGCCCGGTCGCTGGCCAGCTCCCGGATGACGAGTCCGAGCGGCACGGCGAAGGCGATGACGACCATGGCGGTGACCGCGAGGCAGACCTTGACCAGGGCCCATCTCATGCGGGCGGCTCCGTGAGCGGCGTACCGACCGGAGTGCCGGCCGGGGCGTCGGCCCTGGCATCCGCCGGTCCATCGGCCGGCGGCTGGAGCTTCACGCCGACGCCGCGCAGCGTGTGCAGATAGCGCGGCCGGGCGGCGGTCTCGCCGAGCTTGCGGCGCAGCCAGGACAGATGGACGTCGATGGTCTGGTCGTCACCGTAGGACTGCTGCCAGACCTCGGCCAGCAGCTCCTTGCGGGCGACGACCACACCGGGCCGGCCGGCCAGGAAGGTGAGCAGGTCGAATTCGCGTCGGGTGAGGTCGAGTTCGGCCCCGTCCAGCTCTGCGGTGCGGCGCAGCGGGTCGATGGAGAGCCCGCCGACGCGGAGGACCCTGGGCGGCGCCTCACCGCCGGCCGCGCGCGAGCGGCGCAGCACGGCGGCCATCCGGGCGGAGAGGTGCTCGACGGAGAACGGTTTCGTCAGGTAGTCGTCGGCGCCGTCGTTGAGCAGCCGGACGATCTCGCTCTCGTCGTCCCGGGCGGTGGCGATGATCACGGGCACATCGGTGATGGACCGCAGCATCTTCAGCGCCTCGGCGCCGTCCAGGTCGGGCAGCCCGAGGTCGAGGATGACCACGTCGAAGCGGAAGTGCGCGACCTCGCGCAGCGCTTCGAGCGCGGTGCCCACGCTCCGTACCGTGTGGGAGGCCTCACTGAGGTGCCGGATGAGGGCGGAACGTACGAACTGGTCGTCCTCGACCACGAGCACACTTGCCATGGGCGGCACCGTACGCCATGCCGGCGGGCCCGGTCCCGGCCCCGCCGGAAACCTCCGCAAAGGCCGGAGAAGGCCGGTTGTGCACGACCTCCGGGGGCCTTCGGGGGCGAGCTGGGCGGGCCGGGTGGTGCAGGATGTGCCGATGCAACGAGGACTCGTACACGCGCTGGCGTGGACGCTCGCCACCGGCGCGGCGGTCACGCTCTCCTGGTGGGGCGTGCACACGGTCATGACGGGGACGGCCTACGACCCGCCCCGGGCCGTGCCGGTCTCGGTGGGTTCGGGGCCTCCCCAGCGCATCGGGCAGAGCACCGGGCAGCCGCTCGTCTCCTCGACGCACCGGACCTCCCCCTCCCCCTCTCCCTCCGCCTCGTCGCGCACCGGCGGGGCGAGCCCCTCGCCGTCGGCCCCGCGCCCCTCCCGTACGCCGTCGGCCACCCCGGCCAAGCCGCCCGCGCCTGCGACCTCGGGCGAGGTGAAGAGCTACCGCACCGGCGGCGGCCGGGTGGTGTTCGAGCTCGGCACGCGCTCGGCGAAGCTCGTCTCGGCGACGCCGGAGCCGGGCTGGTCGATGCAGGTGTGGACGAACGACGCCTGGATCCGGGTGGACTTCAGCGACGGGGGCGGGGAGAACGGGAAGACGTACTCGGTGTTCTGCACCTGGAACGGGACTCCGCCGACGGTGCAGGTCGTCGAACCGTGATCAGGTCCCGGCCGGGGGCCGTCACGGGTTCTCGAAGACGGACGGCGGCGGTGCGGGCGACGGTTTGGCCGCCGCGTCGGTGACGACGGCCGCGCCGCCGGTGAAGTCGGTGAGCGCGCGGCCGTGTTCGACGCGGCCCGGGTGCGGGTCGCCCGCCACCCGCCGGGTGAACTCCGCGACCGGGAGCGCCACGGCCGAGGCGAGCAGGACCGCGTTGCCGAAGCGGCGGCCCCGCCACACCACCGGGTCGGCGGCCAGCGCCAGTTCGGGGAAGACGGCGGCGGCGGTGGCGACCTGACCGCGCAGGTGGGCGAGCGGAGGGCCGTCGGCGAGGTTGGCGGCGTACCGCCCTTCGGGCTTCAGGACCCGGCGCACCTCGGCGAGGAATTCGGCGGAGGTCAGGTGGGCGGGGGTACGGGCGCCGCTGAACACGTCCGCGATGATCAGGTCGGCCCAGCCGTCCGGAAACCTGCCGAGCCCCTCGCGGGCGTCGGCGGCCCGGACCCGGACCCGGGCCTGGGAGTCGAGCGGGAGGCGGTCGCGGACGAGCTGGACGAGGGGCGCGTCGAGCTCGACGATCTGCTGGGTGGAGCGGGGGCGGGTCGCGGCGGTGTACCGGGCGAGAGTGAAGGCGCCGCCGCCCAGATGCAGGACGTGCAGCGGCTGGAGCGGGGGTGCGGCGAGGTCGATGACGTGGCCCAGGCGGCGCTGGTAGGCGAACGAGAGGTGCCCGGGATCGTCGAGGTCCACGTGGGACTGCGGGGCGCCGTCGATCAGGAGCGTCCAGGCGCCCGGGCGTTCCCGGTCGGGTATGAGCTCGGCGAGTCCGCCGCCGACCTGCTGGGAGACCGGCTCCCGCTCGGCCCGGCCGGCTCCCCGGCCGCCGCCCTGGCGCCCCTTCGCGCCGTCGGCTCCGCCCTTGCCCGCGGCCTTGTTCCCGCCGGCTCCCTTGCTCTTGCCCGCGGCCTTGTCCTTGCCCTGGGCCGGCGCTCCTCGACGTGCCACGTTCGCTGGTCCTTGCTGGTGGGGGCCCGGGTCACCGGCCGCGCGGAGGTGTTCCGCCCGTCCGTCCATTATGGGCTCAGCAGCAGTTGTCGGCCGCCTCGATCAGCCGGGCGGCCTGGTCGAGGGCGGCGCGGAGCACGGCCGGATCGGTGACCGGGGCGTCCTCGGCGGGCGGGAGCAGCCAGCCGGAGCCGGAGCCGGGCGGCTCGGCGGGGATGCGCAGCCCGCGGCCGTCGGTCCGCGTACAGGCGCTGCCCGGTACGTCCCAGGCGTCGGCGGTGCCCGGCGGTACGAGGAAGCCGAGGGTGTCGCAGGCGCCGTCGTGCAGGACCGGGCCCACGGGCTCCTGGTCCCGTCCGCGGCGGAGGATGTCGACGGCCTCCAGCCCCTGCCGGGCGGGGACCGTGACGAGGTCCAAGGACTGATCCCCCTGCGCCGGGGCCATCGGTTTCGTCGCGGTCGTCCGTGAGCCGGTCTCCCTGCCGAGATGCAACAAGGGAACCCCTCCTCTCATCCCGAACGGAGCCACGCTCCGTCTCCACATGGACCAACGCCCCTGGGGCGTCAAGGGCTACGGGCCCACACCGCCGCAAAGGGTGGCAGTTCATGGCAGATCGGGGGCGGTATGCCCCTTTCGCAACGAAACGTTGTGTGTGCGTCCCGTCACAGCAGGTACGTTCTTGCTCCGCCGGGGCTCCGGGATCCACGGGCCCCGGCCGCACCAGAGAGGGGCCGGCCATGGCGGCGACAGCGGCAGTTCCCAACCTCGCCTTCCGTCAGCTGCGCGGACAGCGTTCCGCCGGGGAGTTCGCGGCGGCCGTCCGCCGAGCGGCCCGGGAGATCGGGGAGCAGGTCGCGTGCGACGCCCGTTACATCGGGCGCGTGGAGTCCGGGGAGATCCGCTGCCCCAACTACGCCTACGAACGCGTGTTCCTGCACATGTTCCCGGGGGCCTCCCTGGCCGACCTGGGGTTCTCGGCCCGCGAGAGCGTACGGGGGCGGGGCGCCCGGGTCGTGTCCGAACCGCCGCCCGCGACGGGGGCGGCGGCTTCAGCCCCTCCCCCCTCGTCTTTCCCTTCCGGCCCCGCCCTTCTCCACCGCGCCACCGAAACCGACGACATCCCCGAGGAGAGCGACGTGCTGCGTCGCGTTTTCATGACGAGCGGCACCACCACGATGGCGGCCGCTTCCCTGGGTCTCGGCGGGGCGCCCGCCTCCGCCGCCCGGGTCTCTCTGCCCGCGCAGCGCCGGGTCGGCGAGGCGGAGGTGCACGCCGTCGAGAAGGCCGTACGGCAGATCCGGCTGCTGGACGACCGGCACGGCGCGGACGGGCTCTACCGCCGGGCCGCCCAGCCGCTGCGCGCGGCGTACGAACTGCTGGACGCCGGGACCACCGCACGGCGCGCCACCTCGGACCGGCTGCACGCGGGCGCCGGCGAGCTGGCCATCTCGGTGGGCTGGCTGGCCCACGACTCGGGCCGCTTCGACGACGCCCGCTCGCACTACGCGGAGGCGCTGGCCACGGCGCGGCTGGCCGGGGACGCGGGGCTCGAGGCGCACGCGTTCTGCAACACGTCGTTCCTGGCCCGGGACGCCGGGCGGCCCCGGGAGGCGGTACGGGCGGCGGAGGCCGGCCAGCGGGCCGCCCGCACGCTGGGGTCACCCCGGCTGCTGGCGCTGCTCGCGCTGCGGGAGGCGGGGGGCCGGGCGGGGCTCGGGGACCGGACGGGGTGCGACCGGGCGATCGGGCGGGCCCGGGCGGCGTTCGACCGGGGGACGGCGGCGGGTGATCCGGAGTGGATGAGCTTCTTCCGGGAGGCGGAGCTGGAGCTGCTGGAGGCGCAGTGCTGGTCGGCGCTGGGCGACTGGTCCCGTGCCGCGCGGCACGGGCGGCGGGCGGCGGCGCTCCAGGACGCGCACTTCACCCGGAACCTGGCGCTGTACCGGGCCCAGCTCACGGGTGACCTGGCCCGGGCGGGGCGGGTGGACGAGGCAGCGGCAACGGGGCACCAGGTGCTGGACCTGCTGACCCGGGTCCAGTCCTCGCGGATCCGGGGCATGCTGGCGGGGGCGGCGCGGGTGCTGGAGCCGCGGGCCGGGGCGGGCCCGGTGGCCGCCTTCCTGACCCGCCACCAGGAGTCACCCCCGCCCCCAAAACCCGGCCCGCCGCCCGGCCGGCCCACCCGGTCCGGCGGCCGGCCCAGCCCGTCCGGCGCTTGAGGACGGAACCAGCAAGCACATTCCGGGGTGCGAAACCCAGCCCGTCCGGCGCTTGAGGACGGAGCCAGCAAGCACGTTCCAGGGTGCGAAAACCCAGCCCGTCCGGCGCTTGAGGACGGAACCAGCAAGCACGTTCCAGGGTGCAAAACCCAGCCCGTCCGGCGCTTGAGGACGGAACCAGCAAGCACGTTCCAGGGTGCGAAAACCCAGCCCGTCCGGCGCTTGAGGACGGAACCGATCAGCAGGTTTCAGGGTGCTGATCAGGGCCTCCCGCGCCACGGGGTCCTTGAAGAGCCCGCCCACCGGCCAAAGGGTTCCGTCCTCAAGCGCCGGACGGGCTTGGGTGGGCCCGGGGTTCCGTCCTCAAGCGCCGGACAGGCTTGAGCGGGCCCGGGCGGGGGGTTAGCGGTCCAGGTGGCCCGTGTCGTTCCAGCGTTCCACGGCCGGCAGGCCGTACGCCCAGCCCAGGACCGACAGCGACGTCGGGTCCAGGCGGATGCGGGCGCCGAAGGACAGGTCCTCGCCCAGCCATCGCGCGCCCAGCGCCCGCAGGATGTGGCCGTGGGCGAAGACCAGGACGTCCCGGTCCGCCGAGCGGGCCCAGGCGACGATCTCGTCCGCGCGGGCGGTGACGTCGGCGACGGACTCCCCGTCCGGGACCCCGTCGCGCCAGATCAGCCAGTCGGACCGGTCCGCCCTGATCTCGGCCGGCGTCAGGCCCTCGTACGCCCCGTAGTCCCATTCCATCAGCGCGTCCCACGGCTCGGCCCGCTCCCCGAACCCGGCGAGCCGGCAGGTCTCGGCGGCCCGGACGAGCGGGCTGGTGCGGACCTCGACGCCGGGCAGCCCCGCCCACGGCGCCCGGTGCAGCCGCTCGCCGAGGAGCTTCGCGCCCTCGCGCCCGTCGTCCAGGAGCGGGATGTCCGTCCTGCCGGTGTGGTTGCCCCGGACCGACCACTGGGTCTGGCCGTGCCGGGCGAGCAGGATGCGCGATGCCATGAAGGCTCTCCCTGGAACGTTGGTGCTGTTGGGCCCTTCCATCATCCCGTACCGGCCCGGCAGGCAACCTCCCGGGCCGTGCGGGCGTCCCAACCTGAGCAGCGCCCGGCCGGGAGTTCGGACCAGGGCGGGGACCGCTGTGTACGGGATGTCCGGCAGGGGACCCCCGGGGGAGATGGCGGCACGGCGCCGCCGTACGGTTGAACGTTCGTCGTCGGCCGCATGAACATGGGGAGAGCTACCGGATGCCGCACGCCACCGCGCCGCCCGCGACCGGTCATCGGCCCCGCTGGTGGACGGAGCTGCCACTGATCGCGGTGGTGTACGCGCTGTATTCGGTGGGCCGGCTCCTGGTGCGCGGCGACGTGTCGACGGCAGTCGACCACGGCCTGGCGATCCTGCGGCTGGAACAGGCGCTGTACCTCAACGCCGAGCACCCGCTGAACCGTCTCTTCACCAGCACCCCGTCGCTCGGGATACCCGCCGACTTCGCGTACGCGTCCCTGCACTACCTGGTCACCCCGGCCGTCCTCATATGGATGTTCCGGCGCAGGTCGGCCGCGTACCGCTCGGCCCGGGTCTGGCTGATGAACTCCACGCTGCTGGGGCTGGTCGGCTTCACGCTGATGCCGACCTGTCCGCCCCGGCTGCTGGACGCGGGCCACGGCTTCGTCGACACGATGGCGCAGTACAGCGCGTACGGCTGGTGGGGCGAGGGGGCGAGCGCCCCGCGCGGGCTGAGCGGGATGACCAACCAGTACGCGGCGATGCCCAGCCTGCACGTCGGGTGGTCCGTGTGGTGCGGGATCCTGCTGTGGCGGCACGGCCGCCATCCCCTCGTACGGGCGGCGGGCATCGCCTATCCGCTGATCACCACGGTCATCGTGATGGGCACCGCCAACCACTACTTCCTGGACGCCGTCGCGGGCGCCGCGGTGATGGGCGTCGGAGCCCTGCTGGTCAGGCCCGTCGTACGGATCGCCGACCGGTTCAAGGCGTGGGGCGCGGCCCGGTTCACCGGGCCGGCCGCCGTCCTGTTCGTGGGCCGGAGCGCGGGCGGCCGGGGCACCGTCGCCGGCTCCGTATCCGCGGCCGTGACCCCGCATGTCAGTACCGGATGCAAGACTTCCCCGGGTGAGCGAATCCCCGGCCAGCGGACCACCTCCGCAGATCCCCCCGGCCCGGCAGTCAGCGGCACAACAGCCGGCGACGACGCCGACGCGGCCGCGAGCGACGACGCTCCGGCAGCGGCTCGCTGAGCTGCGCGGCCCGTCCGTCCAACCGCACCCGCTCGACGCGAGAGCCCTGGCCGCCCTCGCCGCCAACCCCGGCTGCAAGCGGCGGGCCCTGCTCGACGGCGCCGGGGTGGACAAGGGCGTGCTGGCCACCGCGCTCGGCTCCCCCGCCCCCTTCGGGCAGTCCCAGTTCGCCTTCATGCGGGGCAACGCGTTCGAGGCGAAGGTCAAGGCCGACGGCGGGGCGGAGCTGCTGCGCCTGCTGTACGAACGGCTCGGCGGCGGGGCCGAGGCCCCGGCCGGGGACGCCGCCACGCCCGATCTGAGCGCCGCCGGTCCCGAGGGCCGTGCCGCGCGCACCGCGCTCGCGCTGCGCGAGGCCACGGCGACGGGCGGCTGGGCGCTGCTGGACCACCCGATGCTGGCCCTGGAGGTGGCGGGCTCCCCCGCCTATCTGGAGCCCGACGCGGTCGTGGTGCACCCCGACGGCCGCTGGACGGTGGTGGAAATCAAGTCGTTCCCGATGATCGACGCGTCGGCCGACCCGTCGAAGGTCGGCGCCGCCGCCCGGCAGGCCGCGGTGTACGTGCTGGCGCTGGAGCGGGTCGCGGCGGTCACCGAGGGCGCGGAGGTCGGGCACCGGGTGCTGCTGGTCTGCCCCAAGGACTTCTCCAATCTGCCGACCGCCTCCGTCGTGGACGTACGCAAGCAGCGCGCCGTGACCCGCCGGCAGCTGACCCGGCTGACGCGCGTCGAGGACATCGCGGCGGGGCTGCCGGAGGGGACGACGTTCGATCCGGCGTGCCCGCCCGAGGAGCTGGACGCCGCCGTGGCGGCGGTGCCCCCGGCCTACGCCCCGGAGTGCCTGGCCGCCTGCGAGCTGGCCTTCCACTGCCGGGCCAAGTCCCGGGCCGAAGGGGCCGTTGAGGCGCTGGGCCGCAGTGTGCGCGGTGAGCTGGGCGGGCTGACCACGGTGGCCGGGGTGCTGGCCGCCGCCGCGGGCAAGGAGGGCGATCCCGCCGATCCGACGGTCGCCGCGCTGCGCCGGGCCGCCGCCCTGCGCGCCGAGGCGCTGGAGAGCGCCTCCGGCGCACGCGCCGGAGCGCTGGACGGTGGCTCCGTTCCGCGTGACGAGGCGCCGGAGGGTGCGGCCGCATGTCGCTGATCACCACCCTGGCCCGGCTGGAGGCCGTCGACACCGGCCGCGCCCAGCCGCTGGCGACCGTACGGCACCGTCACCTCACCGACCGGCCCCTCGTGCTGGTGCCGCTGACCACCGCCGGTGAGGCCGGGGCCCCGCTCGGGGCGCTGGTCGGCACGGACCGGGAGGCGCCCCGGCTGCTGGCCGTCGCCCAGCCCCGCGACCGGGACCTGCGGTTCGCGTTCCTGGCCGAGCTGGCGGAGGCCGTCCTGCCGCACATCGAGGCGTACGCGGACGTCGTCGAGCCCGCCGAGCGCAACGAGGTGGACCCGGCGACCGGCAAGAAGACCAAGGTCGAGGTCGAGCTGTGCACGGACGCCGCGCAGCTGGTCCTGCCGAGCCGGGCGGGCGTCGAGTTCGTCCGGCTGCTGGGCCGGTCCATGCGGTTCCGCCGCACCGCCGAGGACGATCCGGACACCCCGTATCCGGCCCCGGCGCGGGTGCCGCTCCTCGGCCGCTGGCTGACGCACTACGGGGAGCGGGCCCGGGTGCCCGGCTCCTCGCTGCTGCCCGCCGTCACGGATCTGCTGAACCGGCACTGGGCGACCGGGCAGAGCAGTCTGGAGGACCAGCACCTGGGCGCGCTGCTGGCCTGGATCGACCCGCCGGCCGGCTCCTCGGGGGCCGAGGCCGCGCTCCGGGCCGAGCTGGCCAGGGACGGGGACGGCCAGCTGCTGTGCCCGCCCGCGGGTCCGGCCACCGACCCGGACTTCGACAACCGTCTCCTCGCCCCGGCGATCGAGCGGTACGACCGGGCGCGCACGGCGCTCGCGTCCGCCGAGGACGGGCTCGCCGCCGACGCCCGCCTCGGTGAGCTGAGCGGTGCCGAGCGGGAGATCCGCTCGCTGCTGGCCAGGGTCATGCTGCCGACCTGGGACGCGGTCTGGCGGGGTCTCGACCTGCTGCGGGAGCTGCCCGAGGGATCCCGGGCCGAGGACCGCTGGACCCGGGACCGGTGGTCGTTCACCGCGCACCGGGACCGGGTGCGCTCGGGCGAGCCGCCGCAGCCGCGCCGCGACGACGCGGTGACGGCGGCCCAGAAGCTGGCTTCCCGGGAGACCGCCCAGGCCCAGTTGGAGGCGCAGGAGGCGCTGGACGATCCGCTGGTGCTGGCGGGGCGGCGGCTGGCGGGCGAGGCGTTCCTCGCCACGGTGTCCGAGGTGGAGATGGCGTACACCGAGTCCAAGCGGCCCTCCCCGCGCCCGCTGGTCACCGTCCGCACGGACGAGCGTCCGCACCTGGCCGAGCGGACGAAGGTCTACCGCTCGCTGGAGGGCAAGCCGCAGACGGCGGAGTTCGTGCGGTACGCGGACGGGCCCCCGGCCGACGACGGCGAGATCCCGCTGGTGCTGCGGATCCTGGACCGGATGGGCCGGGGCAAGGAGCCCGCGCCCGGTTCGGTGCCGGAGCCCGGCGAGCGGATCGCCTGGACCCTGTTCGAGCACGACCAGCGCGGCGGCCCGAAGCTTCCGGACCCGGAGGAGACGCCGTGGACCCACGGCGGCCCGCCGGGCTCGGACGCCGCCGAGCGCCCGGAGCGACCCGACCCCGTGACCCCGGAGGACCTGCTGTGAGGACCGTCTTCGACCCGGGCGCGGAGGCGGCGCGCGCGACCGGCGCGATCCTCGACGACACCCTGCGCGGCACCGCCCGGGGCATCGTCGTGGACTCGCCCCCCGGCGCCGGGAAGTCGACTCTGGTGGTCCGGGCGGCCCTGGAGCTGGCCGCCGCCGGGCATCCGCTGATGGTGATCGCGCAGACCAACGCCCAGGTCGACGACCTGGTGGTGCGGCTCGCGGAGAAGGACCCGGAGCTGCCGGTGGGCCGGCTCCACAGCAGCGACTCCGACCCGTACGACAAGGTCCTGGACGGGCTCGCCAATGTCACGAAGTCGGCGAAGGCGGCGGATCTGGCCGGGCTCGACGTGGTGATCTCGACGGCCGCCAAGTGGGCGCACGTGAAGAACGTGGAGCCCTGGGGGCACGCGATCGTCGACGAGGCGTACCAGATGCGCTCCGACGCGCTGCTGGCCGTGGCCGGGCTGTTCGAGCGGGCGCTGTTCGTCGGGGACCCGGGCCAGCTGGACCCGTTCTCGATCGTCGGTGCCGACCAGTGGGCGGGACTGAGCTATGACCCGTCCGCGAGCGCGGTGTCCACGCTGCTCGCGCACAATCCGGAGCTGCCGCAGCACCGGCTGCCGGTGTCGTGGCGGCTCCCGGCGTCGGCGGCCCCGCTGGTGTCGGACGCGTTCTACCCGTACACGCCGTTCCGCAGCGGTACGGACCACGGGGACCGGAAGCTCTCCTTCGGGGTGGCGTCGGACGGTTCGGGGCCCGACCGGGTGCTGGACGAGGCGGCGGAGTCCGGGTGGGGGCTGCTGGAGCTGCCCGCCCGGCACACCCCGCGCACCGACCCCGAGGCGGTACGGGCGGTGGCGCTGGTGGTCCGGCGGCTGCTGGACCGGGGCGGGGTCGCGACGAGCGAGCGGGCCGAGGAGCCGGTGCCGGTGACGGCGGACCGGGTGGCGGTCGGCACGGCCCACCGGGACCAGGCGGCGGCGGTGCGGGCGGCCCTCACGGAGCTGGGCGTCACGGGGGTCGCGGTGGACACGGCCAACCGCCTCCAGGGCCGCGAGTTCGACGTCACGGTGGTGCTGCACCCGCTGTCGGGGCGGCCCGACGCGACCGCGTTCCACCTGGAGACGGGCCGCCTGTGCGTGCTGGCCTCGCGGCACCGGCACGCGTGCGTCGTGGTGTGCCGGGAGGGGGTGGCGGACCTGTTGGACGAGCACCCGTCCACGGAGCCGGTCCAGCTGGGCGTCACGGTGAAGTTCCCCGACGGCTGGGAGGCGAACCACGCGGTGCTGGCCCACCTCTCGGAACGCCGGGTCCGGTGGCGACCCTGAGCCAGGGGCGCCGCGTGCCGCCCCGCGTGGGAGGCGCTTCCCCGCGCCCCCGCCGCACGCCCCGGCCCTCTTGCGCGGGGTTGGACAATGGAGGGTGGCCGTCCGGATCTTCCGGTCATCAGGTCGTCCGAGGAAGGAACACCGCATGACACAGTCCGAGCGGAACGAACGGCAGCGGCTGCGCCCCGCGCCGTTGCTTTTCGAGCCGTCTCAGGCCACGGCGGATCCGGAGCACTTCTTCGACCTGGAGTCGGTGGAGGACCCCCGTGAGCTGCTGGCCCGTGCGACCGAGCTGACGCAGGCCTTCCGGGCGGCGACGGACCGGTCGGTGGAGTTCCAGGCGATGGCGGCGGCCCAGCTCGCCGATCCGCGCCGGTTCGACCGGCTGACCGCGGCGGACGTGGCCGAGCGCGCGGAGTGGACCGAGGACTACGCGAAGAAGATGATCGAGTTCGGTCGCTCCCTGCTGGACGCGCCCAGGGCGTGACCCACGTGGCCTACGGGACCCGACCCCGTGACCCGTGGGGCCCACGAGGCCGGTGAAGCCCACGAGGCCGGTGGGGCGGATGAGGCCGGTGGGGCGGATGAGGCAGACGTCGGTACGCCAGGCCGGGGGTCAGGTCCCCTGGCATATTCCGGCGGGCAAGATACCCCTTCCCCTCCCGTCCTGTCCCGGTTTCCGGCAACTCTGGGAATCCTTCCCGTCACTCCCGGTAGACCTGGCTGCATGAGCGCATGGCTGAAAGACGAAACGACCCTGCAAGCCGGTGCCGTCCCGCACCACGGCGTCGACATCTTCGCCCTGCTGCAAGATCAGTCCGGCCCCCAGGCCGCACAGGTCACGGCGGCCGGTGCCGCCTGGCTGGCGGGGGCCGCCCCCTATCCCCGCAGCACGCTCGCCCACTGGGAGGAGCGCCCCGAGGCCCCCGGGGTGCTCCCCTGCGGTTCCGCTTTCGACGTCGTGAACGTGCCGGCGCTGTTCGGGCGGCGGATGCTGGAGCAGCTCTGGGCCGAGGGGCCCGGCTCCGGTCCGGTCGCGACGCACCGGGGCCGGATGCTGCTGTTCGCCGCCCCCGGAACAGCCCAGCGGCTGCCCTCGCTGCTCGCCTGGGAGGAGTGGGGAACCAGCGGTTCCGCAGGCGCCGGAGACTCCGGGAAGCAGCGCGGCACGGTGCCGCCCCTGCTCTGTCACGGCACCGGCGACGCCGTGACCGTACCGCCGCTGATCTGCGCTTCGTCCGAGGGCGGGCCGCGTTGGGTGGTCGCCCCCGACACCCGCAGTCCATGGCTCCCGGGCCCCGAAGTGCTGCTCTGGGCGTGTGTGCGGGTGAGCCGGTCCTCGTCGTCCCCGGGTGCCGCGCATTCGATTTTTCCTCGGACGGATCAGGGTGCTAATGTCTACGACGTCACCAGGCGCCGTTAGCTCAGTTGGTTAGAGCAGCTGACTCTTAATCAGCGGGTCCGGGGTTCGAGTCCCTGACGGCGCACAGACGGAAGAAGCCCCTCGCGGAAGCGGGGGGCTTCTTCGTTCACCCGTGTGCGGCGAGGTCCTCCCCGGGGCTCCCCGCAGGGCTGCTCCGGACGCCCGCGGTGATCCGGACGGTCCAGGAGCCGGACGGAGTGCGGTCGGCGACCTCGACGCGGGTGTCGTCGCCCGGCACGGTGAAGGTCTCCCCGACGGCGAGCGGGGCGTCGGCCAGCGGCGGGTAGACCGAGCGATCCCAGCAGGCCCCGGTGTCCGGGTGGGTGTCGACCACCTCGACGGGCCCGCCGCCGGAGGCCGTCTCACTGCGGACGCGGTAGATCAGGACGCCCTCGGCGCAGGTGTCCCGGTCGTTCCCGGTGGCGCTGCGGGCCTCGATGGCCAGGACACTGCCGGCACCGGTGCGGACGACGGCGAGCCGGGTCCCGATCGACCCGCCGGGGGCCGGGGCGGCGGCGACCGGTTCGAGGGTGAGGTCGGCCGAGCCCCGGACGCAGACGACCTGGCGTCCGCCGAGCCAGCCGAGCTTCCACTTGTGCCAGCCGAACAGGTCCGGGGCGAGGCCGAACTGGCTGCCCATGACGTCCCAGTCGCCGACGTGGGTGTCCCAGTCGCCCTGGCCGTCGGTGGGCCGGTGGTAGAGGTCGGCGAGGTCGAAGACGTGTCCGGTCTCGTGGGCGAGGACGTTGCGGTCGGGCGGGTGCTGTTCGAAGACGGTGACGACGCGCCGGATGTCGCTGTCGTCGGCGCGCAGCGGCCGGTCGAAGTTGACGACCTTGGTGGCGTCGGAGTCGACGCCCGGGGCGTCCGGGTCGGCCACCAGGTAGACGACGTCGTACCGGGAGAAGTCCACGTCCGGGTCGGCGGCGTCGATGGCGTCGCGCAGGTAGGCGGTCCGCCGCTCGGCGTTCCAGTCACGCTCTATGCCGTACCAGGTGGAGTCGCGCGGCATCTGCGTCCAGGTGGCCTGCGGATGGGGGCGCAGGGTGAACAGGCCATAACTGGCGCGCTCGAAGAAGCGGGTCGTGGCGGGGAAGTGGTCGGCGGTGAGCGCCTCGGGGGTGAGCGTGGGCTCGGAGTCCGGGAAGGACAGGAAGATCATGACCGCGTCGAGCCCCCGGTCGGGGCGCGGGTACGCCGTGTTCCAGGTGGTCAGGCCGAGCGAGTGGTGCGCCGCCGTCCGGGGCAGCGCGCAGGGCGTGGCGTCCTCCATGGCGGCCGCGGCGGGGCCCGCGACGAGGGACGTGGCGGCGAGCGCCAGGAGGGAGGTGGCGGCGGCGGCCAGACTGCGCAGTGGCGGCCGTTCCGCTCCCCCGGGTCCGCGACGGCACGGCACATCGACCTCCGGGTGGGGAAACACGGTCCATCCCGTCCACCCTGCGCCGCTTCACCACGCCACGCCCTGTTGTGCTGCCCCACACGGGTCAGCGGCCAGAACCGTCACCCAGACCTTCACGGAACGTCACCATCGACCCTTCAGTCCACCCAATGAAACAGATCCGCACAGAAATGATCAGTATCGGGCAAAGCGGAACGCCTGCTCCCGGCCCCTCGCGGACCCCTGCCATGGCCCGGACCGGACGGTGAGCTGGAACGGCCGACGCGGCACCCTCTATGCTTCACCACGCTTTCCCGCGTGGAACGGGCCCGTTCACGGGACCGCCACCCGGTGGCCAGTCCGACCCCACCAGTTCACGACGACCTTCACAGCGGGAGCGAGCGGTGAGCGGAACCTCCGAAGGGCCGAGTGCCCCGGCAGGCACGGCCTCCGGCGTGCCCCCCGCGCCGGTCACGGAGCGTCATACGACGGCGATGGACCCGACGGTCATGGACCCACCGTCCACGGACCGGCCGATCACGGACCCGCCGAACACGACCCCAACGGGAACGGACCCGTCGGTACCGGATACGTCGGTACCGGGTACGTCGGTACCGGACCCATCGGTGCCGGTACCGGACCCGGCGGTCACGGACCCCGCGCCCGGGGGTCCCGCGCCCGGGGACCCGGGCGCCACGGCCCCGCCCCCCGCCGACGGCGGCCCCGCCGCCTCCGAACTGCGCGACTACCGGGCCGCCTTCAACGCCGCCACACTCCCCATGGGCGTCGTAGACGGCCGCGGCCACGTCGTACGGGCCAACGAGGCGCTCGGCGGGCTCCTGGGCACCGCGGCGGCGGCCCTCGCCGGACGGCAGGCGAGCGAGCTGCTCGACCTCGCGTCCGACGACCGCACCTGGCACGCCTACCGCGAGGTCCTGCTGGGCCGCCGCTCCCGGTTCCGCTGCACCCGCCGCCTCAAGCACCCCGACGGGCGCTCCCTGTGGGCCGAGATCACCGTCGTGCCGATGACCGGAGCGTCGGCGGCGGAGCCCGCCCGGGTCCTGCTGACCATCGCGGACGTCAGCGACCGGCGCGAGCTCCAGGAGCGGCTGCGCCACCTCCAGATGCACGACCCGGTGACCCGGCTGCCCAACCGGACGCTGTTCTTCGAGCGCCTCGCCTCGGCCCTGGAGACCCCGCCGTACCAGGACGACTCCATGCCGCCGCGGCAGCACACCCGGATCGGGCTCTGCTATCTGGACCTGGACGGCTTCAAGGCGATCAACGACACCCTGGGGCACCGGACCGGGGACCGGCTGCTGGCCGCCGTCGCCGCGCGGCTCACCGACTGCGCCGAGAACGACGCCTCGCGCCATCCCGGC
Source organism: Streptomyces sp. CA-278952 (assembly GCF_028747205.1). Classification (NCBI taxonomy): domain Bacteria; kingdom Bacillati; phylum Actinomycetota; class Actinomycetes; order Kitasatosporales; family Streptomycetaceae; genus Streptomyces; species Streptomyces sp. CA-278952. The sequence continues at coordinate 5,259,861 of NZ_CP112880.1, read as the reverse complement.
GGCAGCCGGCTGGTGGCGCGCCTGGGCGGCGACGAGTTCGCGATCCTGGTCGAGGACTCGGCGGGCACGGAGGAACTCGCCGAGCTGGCCCGCTCGGTCCTCGCCGCGCTCCAGCAGCCGTTCGACCTCGCCGGACAGCGACTTTCGGTCTCCGCGTCGATCGGGGTGGTCGAACGCGCCGCGGCGGGCACCTCTCCCACCGGTCTGATGCAGGCCGCCGACACCACGCTGTACTGGGCGAAGGCGGACGGCAAGGCCCGCTGGACCCTGTTCGACCCCGAGCGCAACGCCCACCGCATGACCCGGCAGTCCCTCTCCTCCACGCTCCGGCCCGCCGTGGAGCGCGGCGAGTTCACGCTGGAGTACCAGCCGCTGGTCGGGATGGCGGACGGGGTGGTGCGCGGCGTCGAGGCGCTGGTGCGCTGGAACCATCCGCAGTTCGGTGTGCTGCCGCCGAATCGGTTCGTCCAGATCGCCGAGGAGGACGGGTCGATCGTCCAGCTCGGCCGGTGGGTGCTGCGCACCGCGTGCCGGCAGGCGCGGCGCTGGCAGCTGGACCATCCGGACGAGCCGCCGCTGTTCATCAGCGTCAACGTCGCCGTACGGCAGGTCTGGGACTCCGACCTGGTCGCCGACGTGGACCGGATCCTGGCCGAGACCGGACTGGCCCCGGGGCTGCTCCAGCTGGAGCTGACCGAGTCGGCGGTGATGGGTTCGGGCGGCCGCCCGCTGCGGGCGCTCCAGGCGCTGAGCGACATGGGCGTACGGATCGCCATCGACGACTTCGGCACCGGCTATTCGAACCTCGCCTACCTCAGCAGGCTGCCCGTCTCCGTGCTGAAGCTGGACGGGGCGTTCGTGAAGGGCTTCCGGTACGAGGACGGTACGCACCCGAGCCCGGCCGACGAGACGATCGTGGAGGCCATGGTGCAGCTGGCCCACCGCCTGGGTCTGACCGTCACCGCGGAGTGCGTGGAGACGGCCGGGCAGGCGGAGCGGCTGCGGCGGATCGGCTGCGACACCGGGCAGGGCTGGCTGTACTCGCGGGCCGTGGCGCCGGAGCAGATCGCCGGGCTGATCGGGTCCCGGCCGCTGGAGGGCTGAGCGTGACCGGGTCCCGGCCACCTGAAAGCTCAGCGTGACCGGCCGGGTCCCGGCCGCTGGAGGGCTGACGCCGCCGGCCGGGACCCCGCACGGCCTACGGAGCGGTCGGCAGGCCGTACGCGTCCGCGATCAGGTCGTAGCTGCGCAGCCGGGCCTCGCCGCCGTGCGCGTTGGCGGTGATCATCAGCTCGTCGGCGCCGGTCCGCTTGGCCAGGTCGTCGAGGCCGCCGCGGACCTCGTCGGCCGTGCCGTGGATCACGTTGGCGAGCCAGCCGTCGACGAACTCCCGCTCCATCGGGGAGAAGTCGTACGCCGCCGCCTCCTCCGGGCTGGGAATCAGCCCAGGTCGGCCGGTGCGCAGCCGGACCATGGACAGGGCGCCGGTCAGCACCTGGCGGCGGGCCTCCCGCTCGTCGTCGGCGGCCAGCGCCGAGACCCCGATCGCGGCGTACGGGGCGTCCAGCACGGCGGAGGGCCGGAAGGACTCGCGGTACAGGTCGAGCGCGGGGATGGTGTTCTGCGCCGAGAAGTGGTGCGCGAAGGAGAACGGCAGCCCCAGCGTGCCGGCCAGCCGCGCGCTGAAGCCGGAGGAGCCCAGCAGCCAGACGGGCGGCCGGTGCGCGGACTGCACACCGCCGGGGGCGGTCGCCTGGACCGGGCCCGGCACGGCATGGATCCGGGCGTAGGGGTGCCCGTCGGGGAAGTCGTCGTCCAGGAACCGGATCAGCTCCATGAGCTGCTGCGGAAAGTCATCAGCGCCCTCGTTGAGCCGGTCGCTGCGGCGCAGGGCCGCCGCCGTCGCGCCGTCCGTGCCGGGAGCCCGGCCCAGGCCCAGGTCGACCCGGCCCGGGGCCATCGCCTCCAGGGTGCCGAACTGCTCGGCGATCACCAGCGGCGCGTGGTTGGGCAGCATCACCCCGCCGGAGCCGAGGCGGATGCGCTCGGTGTGGGCGGCGATGTGCGCCAGGATCACGGCCGGGGAGGACGAGGCGACCCCGGGCATGGAGTGGTGCTCGGCGACCCAGAAGCGGTGGTAGCCGCGGCTCTCGGTGAGCTTCGCGATGTCCACGCTGGTGCGCAGGGCCTGGGTCGCGGTGCGGCCCTGCCCGACGGTGACCAGATCGAGGACGGACAGCGGAACGGCCGCCGTTCCGGCTGCGGCGCCCCGGATCCCGTCGGCGTCGGCCGGGCCGCCGCTCGCGCCTGCGGTCGCGTCACCACTCGTGTCGCTGCGGGTCTCGTCGCCTCGGATCTCGTCCACGTGTCGGCCTCTCCCGGTGCTGCTGTCGTACGGCTGCGTATCGGAGGGGTACAACAGGAGGATGGCTCCGCTTATTCCCGCACATCAGCCGTGCGCCGAGGCCGCTCCGTACCTCGGAGCCTGACAACCCGACGCCGAGGCCGCTCCGTACCTCGGAGCCTGACAACCCGACGCCGAGGCCACTCCCGCACCTCGGAGCCTGACGACCGGGCGTCGAGGCTACTCCCGTACCTCGATGCCCTTCGGCTCCAGCGACCTCAGCACCGGCTCGCGCGTGGCGAACAGGGTGCCGAGCAAGGGCGCCCACGTCCGGCGGTCGGTGAGGCGCAGCCCCTCCCACACCGTGACCTGGTTCGCCGTGAGGACGGGCTTGCCGAGCAGTTCCTCCAGCTCGGGGACGTACGCGGCGGTGTGCAGGGAGGTGTCCGGGATCAGCACCACCTCGGCGTCCGGGTGGTCGGCCTCCCGCGCCAGCCCCTTCACCCGCTCCGGGAGCCAGGACCCGGCCTCGGCCGAGGACGCGGCCCCGCCGGACGCGGCGGCCACCACCTCGACGCCCGCCGAGACCAGGAACTCCGCGAAGAGCCCGGTGACGTCCTCGGGGTAGGGGGCGGCGACGGCGACCCGGCCGGCGCCCAGCTCCCGCAGCGCGTGGACGAAGCCGATCGAGGTGCTGGAGGCGGGCAGGCCGGCGCTCCGGGCGAGGGTGGCGACCTGCTCGTGGGCGCCCTCCCAGCCCTGCCCGAAGCTCCCGCCGCTGGAGGCCCACACCAGCGCCTCGGCCCCGGCGAGGCGCAGTTCCTCGACGCCCTCGGCGATCCGGGCGGGGGCGCCCTGCTCGCGCAGCGCGTCGGCACGGTAGGCGTCCTCCCCCGTTCCGGTGGAGAACAGGGGCAGCCTGATGTCGGTGTCGAGCAGGATCTCGGTCCGTGGGAAGTCGTCCTCGGCGGCGTGGCCCGGGTAGAGAAGTCCTACGGTCGTCATGTCCACCCTTCCTGTACGTCGACGGCTCGCCGCACGGTGGGCGGCGGCCCCGCCAGGCGGTCGCCACGGCCCTCCGGGCGCTCCGGCGGCCGTGACCGCGCGACCGGTCACTCTTGCCCCGGCGTCTTCCCAGTATTCCCCCGGGCGAGCGCGGGGGCGCGCGGCCGGGCCTCGTTGACGGAGGGGGAGCCTGCTGCGAGCGTGGGCGGAGCCGTACGTCCGTTCCGTCACGGAGGGCTGACCAGCGATGCCGGATCCCGTCCTGCTCGTCCTCGACGCCTCGCCCTCCCCGCGGCTCGGCCGGCTGACCGGCCGGGTGGACGTGCGGCACGCGGACGCCTCCTCGCTCGCCGGGCTGCTGCCGGCCGCCGACGTCCTGCTCGTGTGGGACCTCGCGTCCGACGCGGTGCGGAGGGCCTGGCCCGGGCCGGGGGCGCGGCCGCGCTGGGTGCACACGGCGAGCGCGGGCGTGGACCGGGTGCTCTGCCCGGAGCTGGTCGCGTCCGGCACCGTCCTCACCAACGCGCGGGGCGTCTTCGAGCGGCCGGTCGCGGAGTGCGTGGCGGGTCTGGTGCTGGCCTTCGCCACGGATCTCCCCGGCGTCCTGGAGTGCCGACGGCAGCGGCGCCCGCACGAGCGGGAGGGGCAGCGGGTCGCCGGTTCGCGGGCGCTGGTCGTGGGCGCGGGACCGATCGGCCGGGAGATCACCCGGCTGCTGCACGGCCTGGGGCTCACCGTGGCGCTGGTGGGGCGGACGGCCCGGCGCACGATCCACGGGGTGGCCGATCTGGACCGGCTGGCCGCGCGGGCGGACTGGGTGATCGCGGCGGTCCCGCTCACGGAGTCGACGCGCGGGATGTTCGACAGCCGGTTCTTCGGGCTGCTCCAGCCGTCGGCGCGGTTCGTCGGTGCGGGGCGCGCGGCGACGGTGGTCGAGGCCGATCTGGTGGACGCGCTGAACCGCCGCTGGCTCGCGGGGGCGGCGCTCAGCACCTTCCAGGAGGAGGCACCGGCCGCCGGGAGCCCGTTGTGGGACGCCCCGGGGCTCGTCCTGACACCGGCCCTGGGCGGGAACACCGCGGGCTGGCGGGACCGGCTGGGTGAGCGTTTCGTGGCGATGTACGAACAGTGGTCGCGCGGCCTGCCGTTGCCGAACACGGTCGACAAGGCCCTCGGTCACGTTCCGTCGACCGATCTCATCGAGGACGACCGCGCACACGGACGCGCGCGCACGGAGTGACCGGCATTTCACTGACTTGCTGTCATGAACCGTTCGCCACCAGGGAACACGCCCCGCACACTCTCGGTCGCGCTCCGCCTCCTTCGGGCACGGGAAGGTCACCTTCCGGCCACTGTTGGGTTACATGCCTCCGGCTTCCTGCATAGACGTACGGGATCGGGCAGGGGGTCACTCTGTCCGGACTGTTCGACCTCCAGGAGATTGCGAACCATGGCTGAATTCCCGAACCTGTCCCGCCGGGGTTTCCTCAACGGATCGGCGGCCGTGGGCGGCCTCCTCGTCGTTCCCGGCCTCCTCACCGCGTGCAGCAAGACCGACTCCGGATCCGCGACCGGCGAGGGCGCCCTGGACAAGCTCCGCAAGCAGGGCTTCGTACGGGTGGCCTACGCGAACGAGGCCCCGTACGGCTACCTGGAGGGCAAGGAACTCAAGGGCGAGGCCCCGACGCTGCACCGGGAGATATTCAAGGCGCTCGGGGTGGACGAGCTGAAGCCGACGCTCTCCGAGTGGGACGGACTGATCCCCGGACTCCAGGCCGGGAAGTACGACGTGGTCAGCGCGGGCATGGCCATCACCCCGGAGCGCTGCGGCAACGCGATCTTCTCCGAGCCGGAGTTCATCTCGCCGACCGCACTGATGGTGAAGAAGGGCAACCCGAAGAAGATCACCGATCTCGCCTCCGCGAAGGAGGCGGGGATCACCGTCGGCGTGATGTCGGGTGCGGTCGAAGGCAGTTACGCCAAGGGCGCCGGCATTGCCGAGGACAGGATCAAGACGCTGCAGAAGCCGCAGGACGGGGCCGACGCCGTCAAGGGCGGCCGGGTCGACGCCTTCCTGCTCACCGGGATCTCGCTCCGCTGGCTGGCGAAGACCAACCCGGACACCGAGGTCACCGAGGCGTTCGTGCCGCAGCTGGACGGCAAGGAGCAGTTCTCCCCCGGCGGCGCGGTGTTCCGCAAGGGCAACGAGGACCTGCGGGACTCCTTCAACCGCGAGCTGAAGAAGATCGTGTCGGACCGCTCCCGCTATGTGCAGCTGCTGGAGCCCTACGGGTTCGGGGAGACGGAGATCCCGCCCGCCGACCTGAAAACCGCGGATCTGTGCAAGGGCTGACGGGGCGGACGCGCACGCATGAGTGACTTCTTCTCCCTCCTCGTCGAGGAGTTCCCCCGGGTCCGCTCGGGCCTGTGGGTGACGCTCCAGGCCACGGTCCTGGGCGCGCTGCTGGCCGGCGTGCTGGCCTTCGCGCTCGGGCTGATGGCGGGCAGCCGGCTGCTCCTGGCCCGGGGGGTCTCCCGGGTGGTCGTGGAGTTCTTCCGCGGCACCTCCCTCTACATCCAGCTGTTCTGGCTCTACTACGCGATGCCGCTGCTGACCGGCTACGAACTGACCCCGGTCGTCTGCGGCGTGGTCGCGTTCGGCCTCAACTTCGGTGCCTACGGGGCCGAAGTGGTGCGGGGCGCCATCAACTCCGTACCGCGCGGGCAGTACGAGGCGGCGATCGCGCTCAACCTGAGCCCGTCCAGGCGGCTGTGGAAGGTGATCCTGCCGCAGGCCTGGGTGCAGATGATCCCGAGCTTCACCAACCTGCTGATCCAGCTGCTGAAGGCGACCCCGCTGCTGTGGCTGATCTCCGCCGCCGATCTGATGACGGTGATCCAGCAGCTGCGCGACCGTACCGGTGAGACCCTCACCGCCTATCTGACCCTGCTGGTCGCCTACTTCGTCCTGGCGTACGCGCTGACGATGCTGATGAATCTGCTGGAGCGGAGCGCCAAGCGGCGGCTCGGCCTGGACACCGGCGCGAAGGGCCTGTTCAAGAGCCGCAGCGCGGCCACGACCGCCGTGGGAGGTACCCGGTGAACGGCTTCGACTGGAACGCCGTCGGGGAGTCCCTGCCCCTCCTCCTGGAGGGGTTCAAGGTCACCCTGCTCGCCACGGTGCTCGGCACCCTGGTGGCGGCCGTGCTGGGACTGGCCGTCGCCATGGCCGGGCGCGCGCCCAGCAAGTTCGTGACGGTCCCGGTGCGGCTCGTCACGGAGTTCGTCCGCTCCACCCCGCTGCTGGTCCAACTGGTGGGTGCGGCAGCCCTGTTCAACACGGTGGAGCCGCTGTACATCGGCATCACCGTGCTGGGGGTCCACTACGCCGCGTACACCTCCGAGGTCTACCGGGCCGGGATCGACGGCGTACCGAAGGGCCAGTGGGAGGCGTGCCGCGCGCTGTCGCTGTCGCCCCGGCGCACCTGGCAGGCCGTGATCCTGCCGCAGGCGGTGCGCAACGTGCTGCCCGCGCTCGGGAACTACGCGATCTCGATGTTCAAGGAGACGCCGTTCCTCGCCGTGATCACGGTGCAGGAGATGGTCTTCGAGGCCCGGAAGTACGGGGCCGAACAGTTCGCGTACACCGAGGTGTTCACTCTCGCCGGCCTGATCTTCCTGGTCGCGAGCTACCCCACGTCGCTGTTGATGAGAAAGCTGGAGAAGCGCCTTGGCCACTGAACCCCTCCCCCTGAAGAAGACGGAGTCGCCGGGGCCGGCCGCAGCTCCCGAGGACGCCGCCCCGGCCGCCGCGCGCACGGGCGAACCGCTGGTGCGGTTCGACAAGGTGGTGAAGCGCTACGGCGACCATGTGGTCCTGGACGAGCTGGACTTCACCGTGGACCGCGGCGAGCACGTCACCCTGATCGGGCCCAGCGGCTCGGGCAAGACGACGATCCTGCGGCTGCTGATGACGCTGGAGAAGATCAGCGACGGGGTGATCTGGGTCGACGGCTCCCCGCTCTCGCACGTCCGCGCGCCGGACGGTTCGCTGAAGCCCGCGGGCGAGAAACAGCTGCGCGAGTCCCGGAAGAAGATCGGGATGGTCTTCCAGCAGTTCAACCTCTTCCCGAACATGAAGGTGATCGAGAACATCACCGAGGCCCCGGTCAGCGTGCTCGGCAAGAGCCGCGAGGAGGCCGAGGTGCGGGCCCGGGAGCTGCTGGACCTGGTCGGCCTCTCCGCCAAGGTCGACGCCCATCCCTCGCAGCTCTCCGGCGGCCAGCAGCAGCGGGTCGCCATCGCCCGCGCCCTGGCCATGGAGCCGGAAATCCTGCTCCTGGACGAGGTGACGTCGGCGCTCGACCCGGAGCTGGTGGCCGGCGTGCTGGAACTGCTGGGGGACATCGCCCGGAACACCGACATCACCATGCTCTGCGTGACCCACGAGATGAACTTCGCCCGGGACGTCTCGGAGAAGGTGCTGATGTTCGACGCGGGACGGGTCGTGGAGGCCGGATCCCCGGAAAAAATCTTCTCCGATCCGTCACACGAACGTACGCGCGAGTTCCTCAACGCGGTCCTGTGACCTTGCAGTTGCATCTGTACCCATGACGCTGGCATATGCCAGGCGGGTGCGCCCCAGTTGACAGCTCCGGGGCGCGCCCACCGACCCGTCAACTGCCGCCCCGCAGGGGCCTTCCGGCGGCTATCGTGGGGCGAAAGCTTGCGGTCACAACCTGGTAGGGGGACACCGTGGCGTTGAAGCCCGAGCCGACCGCGCCGTTCCACTCGGTGCAGTACGCCCTGCGCGTGCTCGAAACGGTTGCCCAGCACGGCAACGGCGTGACCGATGCCCAGATCTCCCGCGAGACGGGGTTGCCCATCGGCCACCTCGCCTCCCTGCTCCTCACCCTGCGCCGCGAGGGTTACGTGGAGCAGATCAGCGACGGGGCGTACGTCATCGGCGCCTCGCTGCTGCTGCTCGGCTCCGGGGCGGCCCGCCGCCAGGCCCTGGAGGACCGCCTCCAGCACACCCTGGCCGAGCTGCGCGACTCCGTCGGCGCGGCGGTCTACCTCAGCCGGTATGTCGACGGCGAGGTCAGCGTGACCCAGGTCGCGGACGGGCCCCTGACACCGGCGGTCAACGAGTGGGTGGACTTCCGCTCCTCCGCGCACGCCAGCGCGGTCGGCAAGTGCCTGCTGTCCCAGCTCGACCACGACGGGCGGCGCGACCACCTCTCCCGGCACCGGACGGCCCGGCTCACCTCCCGGACGATCACCAACGAGAAGATCCTCTTCTCCCAGCTGGACGCCCAGTCCGCCACGGTCCCGATGCTGGATCTCCAGGAGTACGCGGTGGGCACCGTCTGCGCGGCCGTGCCGCTGACGGCCGGCTCCGCCGCGGGCTGCCTCGCCCTGTCGCTGCCGATCGAGGACGCGCACCGGCTGCGGGCGGCGGCCGACACCCTCAGCCGCCGGGCGGCGCCGGTTCTGCTGTCGCTGGCGCTGTAGCGGCCGGACCGGGCTTCGCCCGCCGTAGGGGCCGGAGGGCCGGTGCTCACGGGCGGTAGCGTCACCGCCATGTACGCACCGATTCCCGCGCTGAACCTCCTCAAGGAGTTCGAGGACGGCGTCGACGACTACTTCGCGCCCGGCTTCGAGCTGATCGCCTTCGGCGAGGACGACGGCGGCTACCCACGGCTCTCCGACCGGATCCGCCCCTTCGCCCGGGCCACCGGTTCCGGCTCGACGTACGCGATCTGGCTGCTGGACGACCGGGCCGACCTGGCCACGCTGCCCGTGCTCCTCCTGGGGGACGAGGGAGGCGTCCACGTCGTCGCCCGCGATGTGCCCGAGCTGCTGCGCGTCCTCGCCTCCGGCTGGTCCCCGATGTGCGGCTGGGAGGACGTGGACTACTACGACGAGCGCGAGGGGGAGGGCGGGGGCGACGAGGGCGGATACGACCCCTGCCCACGGAACCCCGCGTTCCGGGCCTGGCTGCGCGAGCACTTCGGCCTGGAGGCCGCCGAGGACCCGAACGCGGTCGTCCGTGCGGCCGGGGCCGAGCTGGGGGACGCCTTCGCCGCCTGGATCGGCCCGCTGGTCCCGGACGCGGTAGCCGCCGGCAGGACGGCGTAGGGGGCGCGGGGCGGCGGGGCCTCTCCCGGGGCCACGGAAGGCGGGGCCCCGAGGGATGTCGTCAGCACTCATCCGGACCAGGTATTATTTTCGAGTCAGCAGGCGCCGTTAGCTCAGTTGGTTAGAGCAGCTGACTCTTAATCAGCGGGTCCGGGGTTCGAGTCCCTGACGGCGCACGACACGCAGTGGGCGGTCTCCTTCACGGAGGCCGCCCACTGTGCTTTGCGCCTCGCCTTCTCCCTGCCTTCTCCCTGGTCAGAGCGGTCTGCCGTGCTCGGCGTACCGGGCGAGCAGGGCCCCCAGGCCCTCGGCGTCGAGCGGCACGTACGAGCCGTCGCGGGCCGGGTCCCACCAGACCGGATCGGCGCAGCGGAAGCCCTCGCGGCGGAGCGCCACCCGGTGGATCTTGTTCGTCGCGGTGACCGGCATCCGGTCGAGGATCCGGACGAACCGGGGGGCCATCTTCGTCCCCAGGTCCGGCTGGGCACGCAGGAAGGCGGCGAAGCCCGCCGGGTCGAAGGCCGCGTCCGCCCGGAGCGCCAGGGCGGCCATCACCTGGTCGCCGGTGACCGGGTCCGGGACCGCGTAGACGGCGGTGGCGGCCACCTCCTCCCAGCGGGCCAGGATGTGCTCGATCATCGCGGCGGCCAGGTTCTCGCTGTCGACGCGGAGCCGGTCGTCGGCGCGGCCGGCGAAGTAGAGGAAGCCGTCGGCGTCCCGGTAGAAGAGGTCCCCGGTCCAGTACCAGCCGCGGCGGGCCCGTTCCGCGTCCGCCTCGGGGTTGCGCCAGTAGCCCTCGAAGGGCGTCGGGCCCCGGTTGACCAGCTCGCCGATGGCCTCGTCTCCGTTGAGCAGCCGCCCGCCCGGGCCGAAGCGGGCCGGGACCCGCTCCTCACCGGTCTCCGGGTCGACGACGGCCAGGTCGTCCGCGGCGGCGGCCCGGCCGATCGCGCCCGGCGGGGTGCCGGGGGTGCGCTGGATGGCGGCGCCGCCCTCGGAGGAGCCGTATCCCTCGACGAGCCGCACCCCGAACCGTTCCCGGAACCGGGCCGCGTCCACCGCCCCCGCCTCGGTGCCGAAGCCCAGGCGCAGCGGGTGGTCCCGGTCGTCGGGGCGCTCGGGGGTGGCCAGCAGGTACTGCACGGCCCGCCCGACGTAGGTGAAGTACGTCGCCCCGTAGGCGCGTACGTCGTCGAGGAAGGCGGAGGCGGAGAAGCGGGGGCGCAGCGCTATCGCGGCTCCGGCGGCCAGGGCGGGGGCCCAGTCGGCGAGGACCGCGTTGCCGTGGAACATCGGCATGCAGATGTAGTGGACATCGTCCGGCCGTACGCCGAAGTGTCCGGCGAGGGACGCGCCGGCCCCCGCGAGCCGGCCCTGGGTGCAGATCGCGGCCTTGGGCGCGCCGGTGGAGCCGGAGGTGAAGTAGAGGAGCATGCGGCTGTCGGCGCCGACCGGGGCGACGACGGCGTCGCCGGGCCGGGCCCCCGCGTAGGGGGCGAGCAGGGCGGTGTACGCCTCGGTGTCGGTGACCAGGACCCGTACCCCCGGCAGCTCCAGGCCGTCGAGGAGCGGCAGGTGGGCGCGCTCGGTGATCAGGACCCGGGCTTCGGTGTGCAGGATGTCGCGGACCAGCTCGGGGCCGCGCCGGGTCGGGTTGATCCCCGCGACGGCGGCCCCGGCCAGGGCCGCCGCGCTGAGCCACAGCGGGAACTCGGGGGTGTTGTCCAGCAGCAGGCCGAGATGCGGCTCACCGCCTCGCGGAAGAAGGTCCGCGAGGAGCGCCGCCCGTGCGGCGGCGCCCTCGACCACCTGGTGATGACTGAGCACGGTGGGGCCGTGCTTCAGGGCGGGCCGGTGGTCACCCCATTGACGTCGTACGAGCTCCGCGACGGTGCCGGTACCTCTCATGGCGCCGCACGATAACTGAAGGAGCGTCAGAACTTAATGTCGGAGCAGGCGTAGAACGCGTTCTGGGTGTCCGCCACGTTCCACACCGCGAGGACGATGTGCTTACCGCTCTTCTGGGTGGGGATCGTGCCCTGGTGGGTCAGCGTGGCCGGCGGCTGCTGGTTCCCGTAGGGCACGGTCATGAAGGGCTGCGATTCGAGCGCGGCCCGGGTGAGCGGCTTGGTGGAGTCCCAGCCGTCCTTGGTGATGTAGTAGCGGAAGTCGCTGGTGGAGTGGCGGGCGGTGAACTGCCAGCGGAAGCTGTAGCCCTGGCCGCCGGTGACCTGGGTGGCGGGCCAGTTGCCGCCACGCGGGTCGTCGAGCTGGGCGAACTGCCCGTTGCCGCCGGAGCAGATCTTGCCGTCCGCCGGTCCTGCCGCCGGGAAGCCCTTGAGCCCCTCGACGCTCTGCGGCTCCCACTGGATGTTGCCGCAGCCGGTCACCGTCTTGTTGGCACAGAGTTTCTGACGGCTGATCGGGGAGTCCGTGTAGCCGTGGCCGCTGGCGCTCGTGGTCGCGAGCACCGAGACGCCCGCTATCGCCAGACCGATCACGGCCGCGCTTGCCTTTTTCCGCATGGGCTGTCGCTCCTCTAGAACGTGGGGGAGGTTCCATGAGCATTGCTCGACTACTGCGCGCTTGGTGCGTGTGCGTGGTGCTGTGCATGCGAGGTACTGCGGTCTAGACCAAGTCTTAGATTATTGACGCGACGTGAACATGTCCAGACCAATGAGGGTCATATTCCAGCGGGTCGACGAACTGCCCCGGAGCGCCGTCCCGCCCCTCTCCGACCTCGCACGGCCCTCCCCCGCGCTCTCAGGCCCCGGCCCCTCCCCCGCTGCGGCCGGTATAGAAGGCGACGGTCAAGTCCTTGACGAGTGCCTTGCGTTCGTAGTCGTCGAGTTCGACGATGCCGCGCGTGGTGAGCCGGTTGACCGTGTCGTCGACCGCGTCCACGACGGAGGTGAGCACGCTGTCCCGGTGCCTGGAGTCGATCGCGGCGATCCGCCGCCGCTGCATCGCCGCCGCGACCTCGGGGGCGTACTCGATGCCGGTCGGCTGCGCCGAGTACACCTCGACGCCCACGGGTTCGCAGTCCGCCTTCAGCATCCGGGTCAGGGCGTCGCCGACCGCCTCCGCGTCGCGCAGGCTCGGGGCGTCCTCGTGGAACGCGTCGGCGGGCAGCTGCGAGAGGACCCGGGCCATCGCGGCCTCGACCTGTGCGCTCAGATACGCCTCGTGGTCCTCGATGCCGAGGACGGCCCGGACCGTGTCGTCGATCCGCCACACCACGAGGACCACCACGCGCAACGCGGTGCCGTTCGCGTCGACGGCGGGCAGCGGTTCGCTGCGCCAGTGCCGCAGCCGTACGTCGACGCGGCGGCGCAGCAGCAGGGGCGAGACCCAGACGAGGCCGGTGCGCCGGACGCTGCCCCGGTAGTCGCCGAAGAGCGTCAGCACCCACGCGTACCCGACCCGGCCCCGGCCGAGGCCGCCGAGCGCGAGGAGCACCACGGTGGCGAGGAGGGCCAGCAGGGCCCAGGCGCCGAAGCCGACGCCGAGGTCGGCCCGGGGGGCCAGGCCGACGGCCGCCTGCCAGGCGGCCGGCAGGACACCGCGCCACCACAGGACGGCCAGTGCGCCGGCGATTCCGGCCGCGCCGACGAGGAGGGCGGCGGAGCCGGGCAGGGCGGGGCCGGGCCGTTCGGCGAGGCGGGGGTCGGCGACCGGGGCGGGCCGGGTCGACGGCTGGACCCGCGTCCGCGGCGAACGCGGCACGGGGGGCCGCCGGGTGGCGGGCGAGCCGTCCCCGGTGGCGGGGCGGCGGATGACGGCCGCGGGCAGCGCCGCCGCGGCGCCCGGCCCGGCCGGCCGCTCCTGGTCGTCGCGGAAGAGGAGGTGTACGGGGATGGAGGCGGTGGTCTCGTTGGCGATCACGGAGTGGCGGCGGCCGGGGTACGAGGGCGTCGTCGCGGCGGGAGCGGGTGTCGCGGCGGCGGTCGGGGACGCGGGCAGGGGAAGGGATACGGGCACGGGCACGGGCACGGAGAACGTGGCGGAGGCGGTCCGGTCGCCGGAGGCCAGGTCCAGGAAGAGGTCCAACTCGGTGTCGGGCCCGGGGTCGTCCCCCTGGGGCCCGCGTCCGGGCGGGGCCTTCCGGGTGGGGCCCTTGCCGGCCGCCGGCTCAGCCCCGTAGGACGGATGCGGGGTCCAGTCCGCCGAGGGTTCCGTCCTCAAACGCCGGACGGGCTTGAGGTGGAGGTTCCCGTCGAGCGGCACGGGGGGCGCGGGTGTGGGGCGGTCACCGTCAGAACCGCCGAGGGCGGGGCGGGCGCCGACAGGATCGCCGGGGGCGGGGCGGCCGTCGGAAGGACCGCCGGGGGCGAGGCGGTCGCCGACAGGACCGCCAGGGGCGGGGCAGTCGTCGGAAGGACCGGCGGGGGCGGGGCGGGCGCCGACAGGATCGCCGGGGGCGGGGCGGCCGTCGGAAGCGGCGGCCGGGGCCGGCCCGTCCGTTCGATGGTCCGGGGTGGGGCGGCCGGAGGCGAGTCGCTCACCGGCACGATCACCGGCAGCGGCGGCGAGGATCGGCCCGCCCGTCCGGCGGTCCGGGGACGGGCCGAGGTGCAGGCTCACGTCCGGGGGCTCCGGGGCTCCGGTCCGGGGGGCCGCGGGCGGGGCCTTACCGGCGTCCGGCGCGGCGGAGTCCCGGCCCGCTCGGCCGGACCGGGGCGGCGCGGGCTCCCCGTCCGGCACAGGAGGCGAAGACGGAAGCGCATCGTCCGGCGGCAGGGCCCTGTCGACGGCGGGGCCGAAGAGCGGGGGCGGGGAGCCCTTGCCCGGTGGGGCGAAGAGGGACGGCGGGAGGTGGTCGTCCAAGGGGTGGGGAGTGGGGCTGGTCCGAGGGGTCTGGTCGGCGTTGGGGGTCACCGGTTACCGCTTCCTTTCCGTTCCGTCACGTCCGTCACGTCCGTCACGTCCGTCATGTCCGTCATGTCCGCCATCACGCCCATCACGTCCGTCACGCGAAGAGCCGGCGCCAGGTCTCCGGCCCCGGATAACCATCGGCCGCCCCGCCACGCCAGCCCTGGGCCCGCTGGAACGCCTCGACGTTGCGGCGGTCGGCCTCGGTCCAGCGCGGGTCGGGGCCCGACACGTAGTGCTTGCCGTACCCCTTCTTCACCAACTGTTCGCCGAGCCGGTCGACATGGCTGTTGGACTGACCCGGCTTGAAATAGCCGCGCCCGGGGAACGCGACGGCTGTATTCGGGCCTCCCCCCGCGCCGGCGGCCCGGATGTTCCGTCCGCCGCCGGTGGCCAGCAGGCGCCAGGTGTCCGGGCCCGGGAGGCCGTCCGCCTCCTCGCCCTGCCAGCCCTGCGCCCGCTGGAACGCCTGGGTCGCACGCCGGTCGGCCGCGCTCCACACGGGCCCGGGGCCGACCGCGTAGAAACGCCTGCCGCCCCGCTCGACCAGCATCCGCCCGAGCTGGGTGACGTACTCGTTGTCGGCGCCGGGGCCGAACCGCTCGGCCCCGGGGAAGGCGGTGGAGGATCCGGAGCCGGGCGATCCACCCGCGACCCCCTTGTACCGGTACGCAACGTAACGGTCGGAGTTGTTCCAGTACGCCAGGGGCGTCGACTGCTTCCGCGTCCGCGGGCGCGCCTGCTCGTAGGCGACGTAATGGGTGCGCGTGGCGTCGGTCCAGCCACCGAAGATCGTGACGTGCGAGCCCTGGGAGGGGTCGGCCGGGTTGTGGAAGAGGAGGATGTCGCCGGGCTGGAGGTCGGCGCGGGCGATCCGGGTCCCGTAGGCGGCGAGGCTGCCGGTCCACTCGTTGCTGCCGAGGTTCCAGGCCATCGAGACATAGCCCGAGCAGTCCTGGCGGTAGCCGTCCGACCAGTACTTCTCCATGCTGTACGGGACCTTCGCGCCCACCCACCGCTTGGCCCGGTCGATGATGTCGGCCCGGGTCGTCTTCGGTGCGGCCGATCCGGCGGACGGCGGGCCCGAGGCGCCGGTGCCCCGCAGCGGCCCCTTCTCTCCCTGCGGGGTCGCCGGTTCGGGGTCGGCTCCCCCGTCGGCGCGCGGGGGCCCGGGGGCATGGCCGGCGGCGGCAGCACCCGCGGCTCCGCAGGAGAGCACCACCCCGGCGGCGGTGGCCAGCACCAGGGCGCGGCGCGCGCCGTGCGCGGCGGGGTGGCCGCCGCGCCGTACCGGCAGGGCCCTCGCGGCGGAGCGCCGCCGCACGGCGCACCCCGCGCATCCGCAGTCGATGGCGGGTTCGTACTCCTCGAAGACCGGCACAGTCATGCGATTCCCCTCCGCACTCGTCACTTGTCACTCGTCATTCGTCGAGATTTTTGGGCGCAGCCGCAACGGGCGTCAGCGTCTCAACTCTCCCGACATATCGCATTTTGACGGAACAAAGGAAAAAAACGACTATCTGACGGGGTGTGGCGTCCGGTAAATGGTTCGGAGCACCTCGGGGAGTCGGGTAGAGTTCTCCAGGTCAGCAGGCGCCGTTAGCTCAGTTGGTTAGAGCAGCTGACTCTTAATCAGCGGGTCCGGGGTTCGAGTCCCTGACGGCGCACGCACAGTCAAAGCCCCCTCACGGTCAGTGAGGGGGCTTTGATCATTCCCCGTCCGGTATCCGGTGACACCCGATGGCCGCGCACGCACAGCCACCCGCGGGGCACCGGATCATCACAAATCGGTGACGGAGGGGAGGCGGAGGAGCGGCCGAGCACGGGTCTCCACTCCATCACACCGCCTCCATCAGGTGGTTTCAAATCGTACATATGGCCGGTAAATAGTCCGTTCCACCCTTGCGATCCCGTTCGGACTCGGACAATCTGTCTGAGGACCGTCGGGTCCAAGGGGGCTGCTGATCCGTACAGTTGGCGCAGCAGAGCGTGACGTTCCGGTTGTCCGCGCCGCGGGGTGGGGGTCCCGCTCAAGGGCGGACGCCGAGGGGGGCATCATGCAACCGCAAGGCGGCCGACCCATGTCCGTGGGGAGGCGGCCTTCCACCGTGTGCGTGCCCGGTGAAGAACGGGGACCCACCGCGCACGAAGAGACCGACCAGTCACGCACCACGCGTGCGGGGGGATGACCCATGACGTCGACGCCGCCAGGCGACCGGCAGGAGAACGACGCTTCCCGGACGGCGCAGCTCCGGATACCCGCGGGGCTGCGGGCCGGTGCGGCGCGACGGCGTGCCAAGCAGGAGCTGCCGCGCTACGACTACGAGCACTACAGTCGGCTCGCCGGACCGCTGACGCAGCCCCCCGCGGGCAAGCCGTACCAGGTCCGGTACCGCTCTCTCATATCGCAGGAGCCGCACCGGGTGCGCGCGACGCTCCTGCTCGGCGCGGCTCCTCTCGTCTCGCTCGGCCTCTTCGCCTGGCTGATGCAGCCCAGCCACTGGACGGACCGCGATCCGAACCTGGACAACGACCTCCTGCTGGTCCTCGACATCGTCATGCTGGTCTCGATCGGTCTGATCGAGCTGTTCCGCACGATGAACGTCCTGTCGAACGCCCATGCCACCCTGGTCGCCCGCGACCCGGTCCCGGTGATCCCGGAGTCCGGCACCAAGGTCGCCTTCCTCACCTCCTTCGTCCCCGGCAAGGAACCGCTGGCCATGGTGACGAAGACCCTGGAAGCGGCCGTGAGGATCCGCCACCGCGGTCCGATGCACGTCTGGCTGCTGGACGAGGGCGACGACCCGGCGGTCAAGGAGGTCTGCGCCCGGCTCGGCGTGCACCACTTCTCCCGCAAGGGCGTGGCGCACTGGAACCAGGCCAAGGGCCCGCACCGCGCCAAGACCAAGCACGGCAACTACAACGCCTGGCTGGACGCGCACGGCGGCGACTACGACTTCTTCGCCTCGGTCGACACCGACCACATCCCGATGGCGAACTACCTGGAGCGGATGCTCGGCTACTTCCGCGACCCGGACGTCGGCTTCGTCATCGGCCCGCAGGTCTACGGCAACTACGACACCTTCGTCACCAAGGCCGCCGAGTCCCAGCAGTTCCTCTTCCACGCTCTGATCCAGCGCGCGGGCAACCGCTACGGCTCGCCCATGTTCGTCGGCACCAGCAACGCGGTCCGCATCTCGACGCTGAAGCAGATCGGCGGCCTGTACGACTCGATCACCGAGGACATGGCCACCGGGTTCGAGATCCACCGCCACCGCAACCCGGCCACGGGCCGGAAGTGGCGCTCGGTCTACACCCCGGACGTGCTGGCCGTCGGCGAGGGCCCGACCGCGTGGACGGACTTCTTCACCCAGCAGCTGCGCTGGTCCCGGGGCACCTACGAGACGATCATCGGGCAGTTCTGGAAGGGCTTCGGGACCATGCCGCCCGGCAAGCTCTTCAACTACACGATGATGATCATCTTCTATCCGATGTCGGCACTGAACTGGATCCTCGCGGCCCTCAGTTGCGCCCTGTTCCTCGGCATGGGCGCCTCCGGCGTACAGATCGACCCGACGATCTGGATGATGCTGTACGGCAACGCCTCCGCGCTCCAGATCGGCCTCTACGTCTGGAACCGCCGCCACAACGTCTCGCCGCACGAGCCCGAGGGCTCCGGCGGTCTGGCCGGCATGGTGATGTCCGCGCTCTCCGCGCCGATCTACGCCCGTTCGCTGATGGACACGGTGCTGCGCCGCAAGAGCTCGTTCGTGGTGACCCCCAAGGGCGACTCGTCCAGCCCGGACACGCTGTTCGGCACCTTCCGCATCCACCTGTTCTTCATCGTCGTCTTCGGGGCGTCGATGATCTCCTCGTTCTTCCTGGGCCACAGCCACCCCGCGATGATCACCTGGGCCACACTGGCGCTGCTGATCACCGCGGCGCCGATCATCGGCTGGCGGTACACGGTCCGCGCGGAGAAGAAGAAGCGCCGCGGCCGGCGCCGGGCGGGCTCGTCCGGCCCACGGCCGCCGGCCGGGCCACCGCCGGGTCCGCCCGGACCCGGCTCTGACCAGACCATGAAGATCGCCCTGGGGGGACAGCAGTCATGACAAGCCATTCGGGCCGGGGCGCCCGCCGTTCCGCAGGTCCGGCCTCCCGCCGCGCGGGGGCGCGGGTCCGCCGCTCCGGTCTGCGTACGCGCCGATTCGCGATCGGCACGGTCGCCGTGGTCGCCCTCGCGGGGGCGAACGGACCGTGGCTCTACCGCTTCGGCACCGAGCGCTACCACCACTACACGATCAACAAGCAGTCCTACAAGGAGGCCAACGGCCACTGGGACTTCCTGGACATCCCCGCCGAGCACCGGGTCAACGCCGTCCACGCCGCGCTGCTGCGCACCGGCAAGGTGCTGCTCGTCGCGGGCTCCGGCAACAACGAGAAGAACTTCGACGCGAAGAGCTTCCGGTCCGTGCTGTGGGACCCGAAGACGAACGTCTTCAAGGACATCCCCACGCCCAAGGACCTGTTCTGCGCCGGCCACACCCAGCTCCCCGGCGGCAATCTCCTCATAGCCGGCGGCACCAAGCGCTACGAGAAGCTCGGGGGCGACGTCACCAAGGCCGGCGGCCTGATGATCGTCCGCAACGAGAACCCCCGCAAGCCGATCACTCTCCCCGCGGGCACCCGCTTCACGGGCAAGGAGAGCGGCAAGACCTTCATCTCCCAGGACCCGCTGCTGGTGGAGAAGGCCACCAAGGTCTTCGACAAGAAGACCGGTGAGTACCAGCGCAACGAGGCAGGCGTCGGCCGCATCTACGTGGAGGCCGAGAAGTCCGGACGGAAGCACGAGACCGGCACCGAGGACAACTACCGCGTCGCGGGGCTCTCCGCCGAGGACACCCGCAACGTCTACGGGATCGCGCAGAAGCTGGCGCTGGACAAGAAGGACTTCCAGGGCATCAACGACGCCTACGAGTTCGACCCGGTCGCGGAGAAGTACATCCCCGTCGACCCCATGGACAAGGCCCGCTGGTACCCCACCCTCACGACGCTTCAGGACGGCAAGGTCCTCGCCGTCTCCGGCCTGGATGACATCGGCCAGATCGACGTGGGCAAGGCCGAGGTGTACGACCCGAAGAAGAAGACCTGGAAGGACAGCGGCATCGTCCGGAAGTTCGCCACCTACCCGGCGCTCTTCCTGCTCAACGACGGCAGGCTGTTCTACTCCGGCTCCAACTCCGGCTACGGGCTCCAGAACGAGGGCCGCACCCCCGGGATCTGGGACGTACGGACGAACGACTTCGACGAGATCCCCGGCCTCGCCGACCCGGACCAGATGGAGACCTCGGCGACCGTACGGCTGCCTCCGGCCCAGGACGAGCGGTTCATGGTGATCGGCGGCGGCGGAGTCGGCGAGTCGGAGAAGTCCACCCCCAAGTCCCGGCTGGTCGACCTCCAGGAGAAGGACCCGGCGTTCACCGAGGGCGCCTCCCTGGACAAGGGCACCCGCTACCCCAGCGCCTCCCTGCTCCCCGACGACTCGCTGCTCGTGGCGGGCGGCTCCGGAGACTACCGGGGCCGCGGCGGTTCGGACGTGCTGGAGGCCCGGCTGTACGACGCGAAGACGGATACGTACCAGCGGGTCGCGGACCCGGCGGTGGGGCGCAACTACCACTCGGGGTCCGTGCTGCTGCCGGACGGCCGGGTCATGATCTTCGGATCGGACCCGCTCTACTCGGACAAGATCAACACGCGTCCGGGCACCTTCGAGCAGCGCATCGAGATCTACACCCCGCCCTATCTCTACCGCGACTCCCGGCCGGAGCTCACGGCCGGCCCCAAGAGCATCAAGCGCGGCGGAACCGGGCTGTTCACCACGCGCCAGGCCTCCTCGATCGCCTCGGCGAAGCTGATGCGGCCCTCGGCGGTCACCCATGTGACCGACACGGACCAGCGCAGCATCGATCTGGAGCTCGAGAAGTCGGCGGACGGGATCACGGTCACCGTGCCGGAGAACCGGGCGCTGGTGCCGTCGGGCTGGTACATGCTGTTCGTCACCGACGAGGAGGGCACCCCGTCCGAGGGGATGTGGGTGGAGGTGCCGTAGGCGTACGTACGCGGGCGCGGTAGGCGGCTGTGGCCCTTGCGCTGCTTGGTGGCTTGCGCTACTTGGTGGCTTGCGCTACTTGGTGGCGCGGGCCAGACCCAGGGCGTACTCCGGCCACCACTCGCCCGCGTGCGGTCCGCCCTTGCAGTCGCCGTCGGACTCCCCGGGGCGCTTGATCCACAGATAGGCGTCGACACGGTCGTCGCCGGTCTTCGTGGTCGGGGGCTCGCCGAGCGCGCGGCCGGGCGGGTTGCACCAGGTCTCGGCCGGGTCGCCGCCCTCGTAGGGGCCGTTGCCGTTGCGGCTGGTGTCGATGACGAAGGGCTTGTCGCCCACCTTCACCGACAGCCTCTTTCCGAACTCCGTACTGACGGCCGTCGTACGGAAGTTGGACACGTTGAGCGAGAAGCCGTCCGCCTTGGCGATGCCCGCCCGCCAGAGCGGCTCGTGCAGGGCCTCGGGCGACTGCCAGCCCGCGTTGCCCGCGTCCACGTAGACCTTGGTGGCGGGCTGCCGCTTCAGCCGCTCGATGGCACCCTTGAGCAGGTCGTAGCGCTCCTGGTGGTGTTCCTGGGGGGTGCAGCCGTCGACCAGGTGGAGCAGGGCGTCCGGCTCCAGGACCACGGTCGCCTGGCGGTTCCCGATGCCCTTGGCGACGCCGTCCACCCAGGCACGGTAGGCGTCGCCGTCGGCGGCGCCGCCCTTGGAGAACTGGCCGCAGTCGCGGTGGGGGATGTTGTAGAGGACCAGCAGCGCGTACCGGTCGGCCTTCGCGGCCGCCTCGGTGACGCGCCGCGCCTCGTCCTCCGGGGCGTCCGGGCCGATCCACTCCCCGACCGGTTGCTCGGCGATCCGCCGGATCAGGTCGGCCTTCTCCTGGTCGCCGTCCTCCTGGTAGGCGGCGACCTGACGAGCCGCGGTGCCGTCGGGGTTCACCCAGTACGGGTCTTTCGCCTTGGGCTGCTGGCCGACGGTCGGCGCGCTCCTGGTGTCGCCGCCGTCCCCGTCGCCGGAGCATCCCGCCAGCAGCAGGGCCGCTCCGAGCGCCGCCGCCGTACCGGTCGTCCGCAGGCCCGCCGCGCGCCCGCGCGTGCGGGACCGGCCGGTGTAACTGCCGTACATCCACTCCCCCTTGGGTGCACTGCCTGCACTGTTCTCGCTGGTGCACCGATGTGCTGCCGGTCCGATCCATCCTGGCACAGTCGGGGCGCCTCGGGTCAGCCGCGGCTTCCGTGACCCACGGCCTGTACGCGCTCCCCGGCGTCCTGCGCGTCCTGCGCGCCGGTGAGATAGGCGGAGACGACCACATTCGCCGTGTAGGAGCGGGTTGCGTGGTCGTACTTTCCGCCGCAGGTGATCAGCCGCAGCTCGGCCCTGCCGTCCTCGCGGGGTCCGTACGCCTTCTGCGCGTCGAAGCGTTCGCGGGTGACGAGCTGGACGTCGTCCACGGTGAACTCCGCGACGCTGCCGTCGGTCCGGGTGACCTCGATCCGGGCGCCCGGCTTCACCGCGCTGAGCCCGTAGAAGACCGCCGGCTTGGTGTCGGTGTCGACGTGGCCGACGAACAGGGCCGCGCCCTTCGCGCCGGGCTGGGTGCCGTCGCCGTACCAACCGGCGGTCTTCGGCATGCCGTACGGGGGCGGGTCGATGGCCCCGTCCCGGTCGAGGCCGCGGGTGATGACGGGGGCCGAGATCCCCACGGAGGGGACCTCGACGCTTTCGGGGGCCACCCCGTCGAGCGGGTCGTGGGCCGGGGGCAGTTCCGCCCCGAGGGGGCGGCCGACCGCGGCCACATCGCCGGTGGTGGGCCCCGACAGGCCGCCGAGCCCGCCGGCCTCCCGGCCCCAGATCCACAGGCCGAGCAGCAGCACGGCCCAGGTCACTCCGGTGAGCAGTCGCCCGTTGCCTGCCGGGCGGTTTGGGGCTCCCATGTCAGCTGCCGGCCGGGTCGCGGCGCCGGCGCGAGGTGCGCAGGGCGACGGCGACGGCCGCGACGGCGGCGAGCACCAGACCGATCACCGCGTGCCGGGTGCCGGGCCCCTCGGCCTCGGCCTCGGCGGACCGTTCGGCGAGGGTGGCGGCGCCTCCGCCGCCCGCCTTGACGGGTGCGGCGGGCGAGGGGCGCTTGTGGTGGACGACGGTGAGGGTGCCGGTCGCCTTCCCGCGGCCGTCCTTGCACGTCACCCAGACGTCGTAGGAGCGGGGTTCGGCGTCGTCCCGGATCCGGGCCTCGGCGAAGAGGCCCTGGTCGTCGGCGGGGCGGAAGCGGGCCTCCGAGGAGAAGGCGTCGGAGTTGCCGGTCGCCTCGCGGCCCTTGCCGCAGACGTCGACCCACAGATCCACCTTCCCGCCGGGGGCGATGGTGGACGGGGTGACCGAGACGGTGCCGGTGCGCCGGTCGTCGTCACCGGCCGGGGCGGCTGGGGATGCCAGAGCGGCGGGTGCGGGCACGGCTATGAGCGTGGCCGCCGCTGCGGCACAGAACGTGAGGGGCATGGAACGCATCGTGAACCTCCTACGGGAAGGTTCACGCCTGCGGCGGCGGCCCGCATCCGCAGTCCTCCATTCGAGCGATGCCCGAGCGACGCCCGGGGCGACCGTTCGGGCAACGCTTCGGACGACTGCGGATGCGTTCCGCGCAGATCAGCGGCTGTCCGACTAAGCGGACCTGTCGGCCTTGCCTGCCTTGTCTGCCTTGTCTGCCTTGTCTGCCTTGCGGGTCCCGTCCGCCTGCTTCCCCTGGTCCACCTGGTCGGGCAGGTCGATGAGGTCCACCAGGTCGGCGATGGACTCGACGACGTGCGAGGGGCCGTACGGGTAGCGGTCGATGTCGGCGACGGACGTCAGCCCGGTGAGGACCAGGAAGGTCTGCATGCCCGCTTCCAGGCCCGCGAGGACGTCGGTGTCCATCCGGTCGCCGATCATGGCGCTGGTCTCGGAGTGCGCGCCGATGGCGTTGAGACCGGTCCGCATCATCAGGGGGTTCGGCTTGCCCGCGAAGTACGGGTCCTTGCCGGTGGCCTTGGTGATGAGGGCGGCGACCGAACCGGTGGCGGGCAGCGGGCCCTCGGCGGACGGGCCGGTCTCGTCGGGGTTGGTGCAGATGAAGCGGGCGCCCGCGTTGATCAGCCGGATCGCCTTGGTGAGCGCCTCGAAGCTGTACGTCCGGGTCTCGCCGAGCACCACGTAGTCCGGGTCGTGGTCGGTGAGGACGTACCCGATGTCGTGCAGGGCGGTGGTGAGACCGGCCTCGCCGATGACGTACGCCGTGCCGCCGGGGCGCTGGTCGTCGAGGAACTGGGCGGTGGCGAGCGCGGAGGTCCAGATGTTCTCCACGGGCACGTCCAGGCCCATGCGCTTCAGCCGGGCGTGCAGGTCGCGCGCGGTGTAGATGGAGTTGTTGGTGAGGACGAGGAAGGGCAGCCCGGAATCCCGCAGCCGCTTGATGAAGGCATCGGCACCGGGGATGGGGGTGCCCTCATGGATGAGGACGCCGTCCATGTCGGTGAGCCAGGATGAGATGGGCTTGCGCTCTGCCATGTGTCGGGACTCCTGCCGTACGCACTGCGTGCTGGGGGTGCCCGGACCACGCCGTCCCGGCACCCCCAGCATAATTAGCTCGCGGTGACGGTGACCCCGTCGATCACCCAGTACCAGTTGTTGCTGCCGGTGTAGTGGAACCGGAAGCTCACGTTGGCGGCCCCGGACGGGACGTCCAGGGTGAGCGCCTGAGGCTGGGAGATCACGTCGGACGTGTAGCGCTTCACCTCGACGGGCGTGCCGCCGTTCCAGGAGGCGAGGACGCGGGCGCTCTGGCTGCCCTCCTGCCGGTAGTGGGTGGTGAGGCGGAGCGTGACGGTGGACGTGCCGCCGACCGCGTACGCCGGGGTGACGAGCGTGGAGTCGTACGGTCCTGAGGACGCCTTGTCGTCCCACTCGTCGGAGTCGGCGACCGCGAAGATCCCGCGCGAGCGGACGTTCAGCTCGCGGGACTGGTCGCGCTGGCTTCGGCTCCAGAACTCGTCGGTGGCGAAGGACCAGCCGCGCCACTCGGCCACGCCCCCGGTGCCCATCGCGGAGTTCACGACCGACCAGCCGCTGGGCGCGGTGTGGGTCCAGCCGAGGACGCCGGCCGGGACGCCGGTCTCGTCGGCGCGTGCGGCGAGGGCGGGGTACAGGGCCTCGAACGGGTCGGTGGAGCGCTGCTGGATCGGTTTGCCGTCCAGGCCCCAGGCGGGGTCGGGTGTGACGCCGAGCTGCTTGAAGACGGTGGCGGCGACGTCCACGAGGCGGGTGTCGGCGGGGCGGGCGCCGGCCGCGATGCCGGGGCCCTGGGCGAGGACGAAGGTGCGCCGCTCCTCGATCGCGCTGCCGCCGTGGCCGCCGGAGTCGGTGTGGCCGTGGTCGGTGGTGACGATGACGGTCCACCGCTCGGTGGCGTACGAGGGGCGGGCCCTGATCGCGGTCAGGAGGCGGCCGAGGTAGCCGTCCTGGACGTCGATCGCCGCGCGGTAGGCGGCGCTGGCGGCACCGGAGTTGTGGCCGGCGATGTCGGTCTGGCCGAAGTAGACGAAGAGGACGTCCGGGTTCTGGTTCCGGAGGATCGACTCGGTCTCGGCGGCGATGGTGGCGTCGTGGCCGGTGTAGCCGTCGGCGTCGCCGTCGAGGACGAGCTTGGCGTCGGCGCCCGGGGTGACCGTGCCCTGGGCGTCCAAAGGCTTCCAGTCGACGGCGGCGTAGGTGGAGAGCTGGGGGCGGACCTGGGCGAGGCGGGCGAGGAAGCCGGGGTACTTCCCGTAGTTCTTCCCGGCGAAGGAGTTGTCCTTGACGCCGTGCTTGTCGGGCCAGACGCCGGTCGAGATGGTCGACCAGCCGGGGCCGGAGGAGGTGGCGGCCATCGGGTTGGCGTACAGCAGCGAGGTGCCGTACGTCCCGTTCACCATCATCGACTTGAGGTGCGGGGCCTTGGCGGCGGCGATGACGTCGTGGCGCAGCCCGTCCATGCCGACGACGAGCACCTTGTCCTTGCTGGTGCCGTCGGGGAGGGTGGGCGCGGCGTGCGCGGGGGTGGCGGTGGCGAGGGGGCCGACGGCGGCGGCCGTGGCCGCGGCGGCGGTGGTGGCGAGCACGGAGCGGCGGGACAGGGACCGGGACCGGGACACGTGATCCTCCAGGGAGGGGGCGGGTCGGACGGGGCTGGGGCGTGAACTGCCTTCTGAACTGCCTTCTGGATCTGCTGGACCTGCTGGACCTGCTGGAGCTACTGGAGCTACTGGAGCTGCTGGAGCTGCTGGAGCTGCTGCAACTCCTGCTGCTGGAGCTGCTGGAGTTTCTTCCGGACCAGACCCGTTACCTTCGCGAGACAATCGGGCCGAGTCCAGACCTTCGCAGGAATCCGTGGCGGCGAGGTGGCCGGTCAGCTTCCGGTGGCCGACTTCCAGGCGTCGATGTACGTGTCCAGGTTGGCGCCGATGTCCGCCCAGTCGGGCTCGAAGATCTCCACGCCCTCCATCAGCCGGGCCAGTTCGACGGCGTTGGCGTCGGTGGCCTCGATGTCCTTGCGGGCGGCGAAGCCCCCGCCGACCGCGCTGACGTCGCGCTGGGCCTGCTCGGAGAGCATGAAGTCGAGCAGCTTCTTGCCGTTCTCGCTGTGCGGGCCCTTCGCGACGAGGCCCGCCGCGTACGGCAGGGCAAAGCTGGTGGGCTTCCCGTCGCCCTTGGCGGGGAACCAGATGCCGAGGTTGGGCATGTCCTTGGACTGGGCGAAGTTCATCTGGACGTCCCCGTTGGCGGCGAGGAGTTCCCCCTTGTCGACCTTGGGGGCGAGCTTTCCGGTGGAGGCGGACGGGCCGACATTGTTGGTCTGGAGCTTCTTCAGGTAGGCCATGGCCGGCTCCTGGCCGCCGAAGTCGTGCATCGCCTTGATGAGGACGGCGGTGCCGTCACCCGCGACGCCGGGGGTGGAGTACTGCACCTTCTCCTTGTACGACGGGTCGAGCAGGTCCTCCCAGGTCCTGGGCGGGCTCTTCAGCTCCTTCTTGTTGTGGATGAAGCCGAAGTAGTTGTTGACGACGGAGGTCCACTTCCCGTCGGCCGCCCGGTCGGCGCCGTCGACCTGGTCGACGCCCTTCGGCTGGTAGGCCGTGAGGAGGCCCTTGGCGTCGGCCTGCTGGATGAAGGGCGGCAGGGTGACGAGCACGTCGGCCTGGGTGTTGGACTTCTCGCGGACGGCGCGCTGCACCATCTCGCCGGAGCCGCCCTCCACGTACTTCACCTCGATGCCGGTCTTCTTCTCGAAGTCCTTGAAGACCTTGTCGTACCAGCCGTCGCCGTTCTCGCCCTTGAGGCCGTCGGCGCTGTAGACGGTGACGGACTTCTCGTCGGAGGCGGCGGAGGAGCCGCCGCAGGCGGTGAGGGTGACGGCGGCGAGGCCGGCCATGGGGAGGGCGAGGGCACGGGCACGGTTGTGGTTGCGGTTGCGCATGTGGAGTTTCTCCAGGGGAAGTACGGGGCGGGGATCAGCGGTAGGAGGCGCGGGTCCGGATGCGGGAGACGGCGGCCAGGACGAGGAGCGTCGTCGTCATCAGGACCACGGCGAGGGCGGCGCCGGTGAAGAGCGAGCCCCGGTCGGTGGCGGCGAAGATCTGCACCGGCAGCGGGGTCCAGTCCGGCGGGTAGAGCATCATCGTGGCGCTCAGCTCCCCCATGGACAGGGCGAAGCAGAGCCCGGCGGCCGAGGTGAGCGAGGGCAGCAGGAGGGGCAGCCGGATCCGCCACAGGACCCGGGCGGGGCTCGCCCCGAGGCCGGCGGCGGCCTGTTCGTACATCGGGTCCAGACGGCGCACGGCGGCGGAGACCGACTGGTACGCGAACGCGGTGACGAGGACGGTGTGAGCGAGGATCACGATCCAGCGCGTCCCGTTGAGCAGCACGGGCGGCTGGCTGTAGGCCACCAGCACCGCGAGGCCGACGACCACCGAGGGCACGGCGACCGGCAGGATGAACAGGGCGTCCAGGAGCCGCTTTCCGCGCTTGCGGAGAGAGGCGGCGGCGAGAGCGGCCCAGCCGCCGAGGGTGAGCGCCAGCACGCTCGCGGCCACGGCCGTGACCAGGCTGGTGGTGAGCGCCTGGAGGGAGTCGCCGCTCGTCGCGGCGGCGTAGCGCTCGACGGTGGGTCCGGAGGGGAAGGCGCCGGACCAGTTCGTGGCGAGGGACGCGGCGAGGATGACGAGCAGGGGCACCGCGAACAGCGGGACGAAGAGGAGGAGGAAGACGGCCCAGGTGGCCCACTTCCCGGCCCGGCTAT
The DNA here is from genome assembly GCF_028747205.1 of Streptomyces sp. CA-278952. Taxonomy (NCBI): domain Bacteria; kingdom Bacillati; phylum Actinomycetota; class Actinomycetes; order Kitasatosporales; family Streptomycetaceae; genus Streptomyces; species Streptomyces sp. CA-278952. Next base: position 5,232,084 of record NZ_CP112880.1, on the reverse strand, counting down.
GCACCAGCACGACGGCTCACCACCCGGTAGAGGCTGTAGAGGCCCACGGAGATCGCGATGTTGACGACGGCGACGACGCAGGCGGCCGGGTAGTCCGACTCCAGGATCGCCTTGCTGTAGACGAGCATCGGCAGCGTCGTGACGTCCTTCGCCCCGGTGAACAGGACGATCCCGAACTCGTTGAGGCACATCACCAGGACGAGGCTGCCGCCCGCCGCGAGGGCCGGGAGCGCCTCGGGCAGGATGACCTGCCGGATGATCCGGACGGGCCCGGCGCCGAGCGAGGAGGCGACCTCCAGCTGTCCGGTGTCGAGCTGGGAGAACGCGGCGAGCAGCGGGCGCATCACGAACGGCGTGAAGTAGGTGATCTCGGCGAGCAGGACGCCCCAGGGGGTGGTCAGGAAGTGGAAGGGCCCCTCGGTCGCCCCGGTGACGTCGGTCCAGAGCCCGTTGGCCATCCCGACGGATCCGTAGATGAACAGCAGGGCCAGGGTGATGAGGAAGGACGGGAAGGAGAGGAACACGTCGATGAACCGGGCGACCGCCTTCCCGCCGGGAAACGGGACGAACGCGATGATCAGCGCGAGGACGAACCCGAGGACGAGGCATCCCACGGTCGAGCCGACGGCGAGCCACACGGTGGTGGTGAGCGCGTCGCGGAAGACCTCGGAGGCGAAGACGTCGGCGTACGGGTCGAGCGAGACGCCGCCCTCGTCGGGGGTGACGGACTGCTGGACGACGAGGGCCAGCGGGTAGAGGAACGCGAGCGCGAGGACGGCGACGGGCGGCAGCGCCCAGACCCAGGCGGGGACGGAGCGGGACCGTGCGGGAGCGGGCTGCCCAGGCCCCGTCGTCGTCTGCTTCCGGTCGAGGACGGCGCTAGGCACCGGGCACCCCCGCCTTCTCCCGCGCCGGCGCGGAGCCCGCGGGGCCGGCCGCGTCCGCTGCTCCTGCCGCCGCTCCTGCCGCTGCTCCTCCTTCTCCCGCTGTTCCCGCCGCTCCCTCTGTTCCCGCCGGGAGCAGCACCGCGTCCTCGGCGGCGAAGTGCAGGGTGACCGGGTCGCCGAGGGCCGGGGGCTCGCGCAGTTCGCGGAGGTCGGCCATGAGGCGGTGGCCGTCGACGTCGGCGTGGACGCGGTGGGTGGAGCCGCGCCACTGGACCTCGGTGACGCTGCCGGTGAGCGCGTTGGGCCCGTCGCCGAGGCCGACCAGGTGCGGCCGGACGCAGAGGGTCGCGGTGGCCCCGGGGGCGGCGGTGTCGGTGGGGACGGCGAGCGCGTGGCCGCCGAACTCGACGGCTCCCGCGCCGGTGACCGTGACCGGGAGGAGGTTGGCGTTGCCGACGAACGAGGCGGTGAACTCGGTGCGCGGGCGGCGGTAGAGCTCCTGGGGGGTGCCGCAGTCCTGGAGCCGGGCCCGGTCCATGACGGCGATCCGGTCGGCGAGGGTGAGGGCCTCCACCTGGTCGTGGGTGACGTAAAGGATCGACACGTCCGGCAACTCGCGGTGCAGCCGGGCCAGTTCGGCGAGCATCCCGGAGCGCAGCCGGGCGTCGAGGGCGGAGAGCGGTTCGTCGAGGAGCAGGACGCCGGGGCGGATGGCGAGCGCCCGGGCGATGGCGACGCGCTGCTGCTGGCCGCCGGAGAGCTCGCGCGGGTGGCGCTCGGCGTACGCGGCCATGCCGACGAGTTCGAGGGCCTCGGTGACCCGGCCGGGGATCTCGGCCTTCGGGGTGCGGTGGGCCTTCAGCCCGAAGGCCACGTTGTCCTTGACCTTGAGGTGCGGGAAGAGGGCGTACTGCTGGACGACCATGCCGATGCCGCGCCGGTGCGGGGGCAGGGCGGTGACGTCCCGGCCGCCGAGGAACACCCGTCCGGAGGCGGGCCGGACGAACCCGGCGACGGCGCGCAGGGCGGTGGTCTTGCCCGAGCCGGACGGCCCGAGGAGGGCCATCACTTCGCCGGGTTCGACGGTGAGGTCGAGCCGGTCGAGGACGACGTTCCCGCCGTAGGCGACGGTGACGCCCTCGAAGCGGATGCCGCTGGGGGCGGCGGGGGCGGTCCGACCGGGGCCGCGCCCACCGGCGGCGGGGGCCGGGGCGCTCACGCCTCGGCCCGCGCGATGAGGTCGGGCAGCTCGGCGACGGACCCGAGCACGTGGGTTGCGCCGTGCCGGGTCAGCTGGTCCTTGTCGTGGGCGCCGGTGAGGACCCCGGCGACGATCCCGGCGCCGGAGCGTACGCCGCTGAGCATGTCGTACGAGGTGTCGCCGGCCACCACGGTCCGCCGGACGTCGTCCACGGCTCCGGTGCGCAGGAAGGCGGCCAGCACCATGTCCGGGTAGGGCCGGCCACGGCCGCCCGCGTCGGCGGGGCAGAGGGTGAGCGGGACGAGGTCCTGCCAGCCGAGGGCGGCGAGGATGGCGTCCTGGGTGGTGCGGGCGAACCCGGTGGTCAGGACGACGGTGCGGCCCTCGGACGCGAGCCGTTCGACGGCCTCGCGGGCGCCGGGGAGGGGGGCGATACGGCCGCCGTCGACGAGTTCCCCGTACGCCTCCTCGAAGGCGGCGTTGGCCTGCTGGGCCTTGGCCTCGGCGCGTTCGCCGTTCTTGCCGTCCTTGCCGTCCTCGCCGTCCTCGCCGGCGAAGAGGTGCCGGAAGACGGTGATCTTGGATTCACCCATGGTGGCGCGTACGTAGGCGAGTTGCCGGGCATGCTCGTCGGATCCGCGGCGCACACCGAGGCGTTGGGCGGCCACGGAGAAGGCCTGCTCGACGAGGCCGCCGTCGGCGACGGTGGTGCCGGCCATGTCGAGAACGACGAGGCGGTAGGGGTCGCGCGTGATGTCGGTCGGGGAAGTCATGTGGTTCACCAGCCCAGTTGGTCGGCGGTCGTTTCGGCGATGGCGGGCGAGCACGTCATGCCGCGCCCGCCGGGCCCGGTGACGAGCCAGACCCCGTCGGACACCTGCTGCCGGTGGACGACGCGCGAGGTGTCGGTGCACTGGGCGTAGACGCCCGCCCAGCGGTGGCGTACGCGCGGCAGCGGGCGCCCGAGGAAGGCCTCGACGACCCGGGTGAGGTGCTCGTAGGGCTCCTCGACGGTGTCGAAGGCGAAGGGGTGCTCGTACTCGTGGGTGTCGCCGATGGTCAGCCCGCCGTCGCGGCGCTGCACCATGAGGAGCTGCATGCGGTGCTCGGCGGCGACCGGGTCCTGGGCCTGTCCGGCGTTGAGGGCGTCGAGCGCCTCGCCCCGGTAGGCGGGGTAGTAACGGAAGCTGTCGGCGTCGGCGACGGAGGTGGTGAGCGGTTCGCCGAGCGGGTCGGTCTGCATCATCTGGAGGCGGACGCGGCGCACGGGCAGCTCGGGCCCGGCGAGTTCCCGGACCAGCCCGCCGAGCCAGGCGCCGGTCGCGAGGATCACGGCGTCACCGGTGTGGACGTCGCCGTGGTCGTCGCGCACGGAGGCGGTCCCGACGACGTTCCGCACCTCACGGCCGGAGAGGTAGGTGTACCGGCCGGAGGCCAGCAGGTGCTCCTTCAGGGCGAGTTGGGCGGTGCGTGGTTCGACCGCCGCGTCCCGCTCGCACCACAGGGCGGCGGTGAACATGCCGCGCAGGGCGGGGTTGAGCGCCCGGGCCTCGCCGGCGGTGAGCAGCTTGTAGCCGCGCGCCGCCGCGTCGGGCCGGGCGACGGCCGCCTCGGCGACGGCGACCTCGCGTGCGGTGCGCAGCGGGGTGAGGGAACCGCAGGCCCGGAAGCCGAGTCCGGGCACCCGCTCCCCGACGGCCTCCCACAGCTCGCGGGCGCGCAGGGCCGTCTCCAGCTCCTCGCCGCCGGCCCGGCCGCTGACCCATATCTGTCCGAAATTGCGGAGCGATGCCCCGCGCGCCTCGCTCTCGCGCTCGATCTGTACGACCTCGTGGCCGCGGCTGACTGCGTGCCAGGCGTGCATGGTTCCCACCACGCCGGCTCCTACGACGATGACTCTCACGACGGCCACGCTCCTCGGGACGGGTGTCCCGCACGCGTCCGTTCACCGACGGGACGGTGAACGACCCCGCAAGTTTGGACCAGACCCGTTATCTTCTCGTGACCTTGGGGAGGGTCGGGCCGTGGCCGGGCCGCGTGGTAAAGCAGGCGACGGCCCCTCTCAGCTCCGCTCCTCGCCTCGCAGACGGGCGGAGAAGGAGAAGCGGTCGCCCCGGAACAGGGTCCGCACGCGCTCCAGCGGCCGGCCGTCGGCGTCCCGGGAGAGCCGGTGGATCAGGAGCATCGGCAGGGCGGGCGGGGTCCCGATGAGCAGGGCCTCGCGAGGGGTCGCGAGTACGGTCTCGATCCGCTCGTCGGCGTCGCCGAAGGCGATCTGGAGGCGGTCGCGGAGGTAGGCGTAGAAGGAGGAGTCCGGGTCGAACTCCGTGTCCAGGTCCGGGACGCGGGCGACACCGACGTACGTGCTCTCCAGGCCGACGCGCTCGTCGTCGGCGAGCAGCACCCGCTCCAGGTGCCAGACCGGCTCGCCCCGCCCGACCGCGATCTCGGCGGCGAGCGCCTCGGGGCAGGGGAAGCGGTCCAGGCCGATGAGGTGGCGGCCCGGCCGACGGCCCTGGCGGCGGACGCCCTCGGTGTAACTGGCCAGCGAGAGCGGCTGCTCCAGCTTGGGCCCGGCGACGACCGTGCCGCGCCCCTGACGCCGCAGCCGCCCTTCCAGGAGGAGTTCGCGCAGGGCCTGGCGGACCGTCTCGCGCGCGACCGCGTGCCGCTGGGCGAGCTCCCGCTCGGTGGGCAGGAGCCCGCCCTCGCCCAACTCGTCCAGCAGCACCGCGATACGGGCCTTGACCGCGTAGTACTTCGGGATACGGCCGTGCTCGGGGATGCCGGAGCGGATCGGTGCGCCAGGTGCCTGGTCGTTCGGGTAGTCCACGGCCCGATGGTTGCAGACGCGGGTGAACAGGCTGCGTCACGGCCCGGATCTCGCCGCTCCGCCGCGGCCGGTCAGTCCGTGGTGCGGCGGACGCGGCGGGCATACCGCAGCAGGGCGGACCCGCCGAGCAGGAGCGCCCCGGCGGCGACCCCGGTCCAGGCCAGTGACTCCGCTCCGGTGCGGGCGAGTTCGGGGAGCGGGCGGCCCAGGCCGTCGCGGGGCGGGCGTCCGGGGTGGTCCTCGTCGGCACCCCTGCCCTGCTCCCCGGTTCCGGGGCGGGCCGACGGCCGGGGGCCGGGGTCGCGGTCCGGCACCGGGTCGCGGCCGGCGCCGGGGTCCGTGCGGGTGCCGTCGCCCGCCTCGGTACGGGGGCCGTCGCCCGGGTCGGGGCGTTCCGGGTCGGGGCGAGTTCCGTCGCCCGGATCGGCGCGCTCCGGATCGGGGCGCTCCGGATCGGGGCGTACCGGATCGGGGCGTACCGGATCGGGGCGTACCGACCGGGGGCTCTCCGGCTGCGGGCGCTCGGACCGGGGCTGCTCCGGTTCGCGGATGCCGCCCGTGGCGCCGTCGACGATCACGAAGGGGTAGCCCTTCGACTCCCCCACCCATTCGCCGTCCTCGCGTCCACCACCCTTGGCCTTGTCCTGGTGGCGGCGCTGGACGACGGCGGCGTGGGCGGTGACCGGGCCGGGGGTGGTGTCGGAGGTGAAGGCCATCCGGACGCGCACGGAGACGGTTGCGCCGGCGGGAACGGTGAACCCGCGGAACGCGTCACCGGAGTCATCGTCATCGTCATCGTCATCGGAGCCAGTGCCCGTGTCCGTGTCTTCTGCGGCCGTGTCTTCTGCGTCCGTGCCACTCGATGTCCCCGCCTCGCCCTCTTCCCCCCTCTCCGCCTTCTCGCGCCGGTCGTCCCGCTCACCGCCGAAGACGCCGATCTGCTCGTCGCGGTCGGTGCGCTCCCAGGTGACCCGGTGCTCGATCCCTGGGCGGCCGGGCTCGGAGAACTCCAGCTGGATCTGGTCCGACGTCAGTCTGCGGTCGCGGTCGGCGAGGACGAGGACCGGGTGCAGGGCCCGGCAGGACGTGTCGGTGGTGTTGGTGAGGTCGAGGAACCAGGTGCCGTAGCCGCCGCCGGAGGCGTATCTGTCCGGGGCGTCCTGGATGCGGGTCTCGATGGGGAAGTCCTTGGCCGCCGGGTCGCCGCAGACGGGCTGCTGGTCGGCGGCTAAAGAGGCGGGGGCGGGGGCGGCCGCCTGGGCGGCGGCCTGCGGGCCGCCCAGGAGCGCGGCGGGCACCGTGATCCCGGCGGCCAGCCCGAGGGCGGCGAGCGCACGGGCGTCACGCAGCCGTGCGCAGGAGTCGGGGGGCATGGGGGTCACCCTTCACTGCTCGCGGACGACCGGGGCGGGGGCCTCGGCGGTGGCCTCCGACACCACCACGCGCGCGCGGACTCAGAGTGTCGACATGCCGACTTGATTCATAGGATCACCCGACTGCCCGTCCGTCTTGTCCCCGTCTCGCCCCCCCGCCTCGATTCCCGTCTCGTTCCCCGTCTCATTCCCCGTCTCGTTCCTCCACCTGCCCCCCTGCCTGGCTCCCCCGCCTGGCTCCCCTACCTGCTCCCCCACCCGTCCGAACACCGGCGCGAGCACCAGCTGCGCCGCGCCCTCCGCGACCGGCAGGTCACCGCCCCGGGCGACCGTGACGGTCACGCCCGCGCCCGCCCCGCCCCGCGCTGACCGCTCCTCGATCACGGCCCGGACGCCCCGTACGTACGCGTCCTCGTCGGCGGCCACCACCCTGCCGCCCAGGACCACCCGGTCGATGCCGAGCAGGCCGACCAGGTTCGCCGCGCCGGCGCCCAGGACCCGGGCGGCCTCCCCCCGGTCGCCGCGCGCCTCGGCGGCCAGGCACAGCGCCTCGATGCAGCCGCGTCCGCCGCAGCCGCAGAGCGGGCCGTCCAACTGGAGGGTCTGGTGGCCGAATTCGCCCGCCTCCGTCCGCGCGCCCCGGTGCACCTCGCCGCCGAGGACCAGGCCCGCGCCGAGCCCCGTACCGAGGTGGAGGTAGGCGAAGTCGCCGCGCGGCTCGTCGAGCGACAGGGCCAGGGCGAGGGCGGCGGCGTTGGTGTCCTTGTCCAGCACCACCGGCAGCCCGGTCCGTTCGGCCAGGGCGGTGCGCAGCGGGTACCCGTCCCACTGCGGGAATCCGGTGACCCGGCGCAGCACGCCGTCCCGGTGGTCCAGCGGGCCGGGCACGGCGACGCCGACGCCGAGCACCGGTTTGTGCGGTTCGGCAGCGCACAGGTCCCGTACCGCGTCCGCCGCGTCCGCGAGGACCCGGTCCGCCGGAGCGCCGAGGTCGAGGGGCGCGCGGGTGACCGCGACCGGCCGGCCCGCGAGGTCGACGAGCACGGCGGTGAGCCCGTCGCGGTCCAGGTGCAGCCCGACGGCGAACTGCGCCTCGGGGACGAGCCGCAGCACGGTACGCGGCTTGCCGCCGGTGGAGGGGCGCCGGCCCGCGCCGGCGGCGAGCCCGTCCTCCCGCAGCCGGGCGGTGATCTTGCTGACGGCCTGCGGGGTGAGACCGGTGCCCTCGGCCAGCTCCAGCCTGCTGATGCCGTCCGCCCCGGCGGCCCGCAGCAGATCCAGCACCAGCGCGGCGTTGTGGTGGCGCAGGGCCGGCAGACCCACCCCGGCCTGGGCCTTCGTGCGGCTCCCGTTCACGGTTCGCTCCTCTTCACCGCCCCATTGTGCCGGTCGCTTGCACTTTGGCAACAGCGTTGCTTAAGTGGATCGCATGACCCCCAACGCCTCCGACGCCTCCGGCACTCCCCTCCGCGTCGCCCTCGTCGGCTACGGCCTGGCCGGCTCCGTCTTCCACGCCCCGCTGGTCTCCGCGACCGACGGGCTGGTCCTCGACACGGTCGTCACGTCGAACGAGGAGCGCAGGGCCGAGGCCCTCGCCGCGTTCCCCGGCGTCCGCCTCGCCGCCTCGCCGGACGAGCTGTGGGAGCGCGCCGACGAGCTGGACCTCGTCGTGATCGCCACCCCGAACAGGACGCACGTCCCGCTGGCGACGGCCGCGCTGAAGGCCGGGCTGCCGGTGGTCGTGGACAAGCCGGTCGCCGGGACGGCCGCCGGGGCGCGCGAGCTCGCGGCTTTCGCCGAGGAGCGCGGGCTCCTGCTCTCGGTCTTCCAGAACCGCCGCTGGGACAACGACTTCCGCACGCTCGCCGGACTGATCGCCGACGGCGAGCTGGGCGAGGTGCAGCGCTTCGAGTCCCGCTTCGAGCGCTGGCGGCCGCAGCCGAAGGGCGGCTGGCGCGAGTCGGGCGACCCGGAGGAGATCGGCGGTCTGCTGTACGACCTGGGCAGCCATGTCGTCGACCAGGCGCTGGTGCTGTTCGGCCCGGCGGTCCAGGTGTACGCCGAGTCCGACGTACGGCGTCCCGGCGCGGCGGCGGACGACGACACCTTCGTCGCGATCACCCACGAAGGCGGGGTCCGCTCGCATCTGTACGTCAGCGCCACCACGGCCCAGCTCGGCCCGCGCTTCCGGGTGCTGGGCTCGAAGGCGGGCTATGTGAAGTACGGCCTGGACCCGCAGGAGGCGGCCCTGCGCGAGGGCCTGCGCCCGGTGGCCGGTGAGCCGTGGGGCGAGGAGGCTCAGGAGCTGTGGGGCCGCCTCGGCTCCGGCGAGTCCCCGCTGACGGGCGGCGGCGCCCCGGTCCGCACGCTGCCCGGCGACTACCCCGCGTACTACGCGGCCGTCGCCGCCGCCGTACGCGGCGCCGGCCCGAACCCGGTCACCGCGTCGCAGGCGGCCGCCGCGCTGGACGTCCTGGAGGCCGCACGCCGTTCGGCGCGCGAAGGCGTCTCCGTCACCCTCCTCCCCCACCACGACGAGGACCAGCAGGCGCAGGACCAGCAGACGCAGGACCAGCAGACGCAGGACCAGCAGGCGAAGGAGCTGCCCGCATGAGCACCATCTCTCCCACCGTCTCCGAGCTGATCGCCCAGGAGCGCCGGCTCACCCTCCCGCACTTCTCCTACGACGACGCGTTCGCGCTCGGCAGCCTGCTGGTCACGCTGGCCAGGGAGCGGCACGCACCGGTCGCGATCGACATCCGGCGCGGCGCGCAGCAGCTCTTCCACGCGGCGCTGCCGGGCTCGAGTGCGGACAACGACGCGTGGATCGACCGCAAGCGCAGGGTCGTCGAGCGGTACGGCGAGAGCTCGTACCTGGTGGGCACCCGGTTCCGGGCGAAGGGCACCACGTTCGAGGAGTCCTCGCGCCTGGACCCGGACACGTACGCGGCGCACGGCGGTTCGTTCCCGATCGCGGTGGAGGGGGCGGGCGTGATCGGCACGGTCACGGTGTCCGGGCTGCCGCAGGCCGAGGACCACGCGATGGTGGTCGAGGCGCTGGAGCGGTTCGCGGCGACGCCGGGGGCCTGAGGAACGTACGTACGGGGCCGGGGGCACGGTTACAGCGCCCCACGGCCGGGGGCTCGGTTGCAGCGCCCCCGGCCCGCTCCGGGCTACGCCCCCTTCAGCTCCTGCCGCTGCCGGCCGAGCCCCTCCACCTCCAGCTCCACCACATCGCCCGCCCTCAGATACGGCTTCGGCTCGGGCTGCCCCATCGCGACCCCGGCGGGCGTGCCGGTGTTGATCACGTCGCCCGGGTAGAGCGTCATGAAGTGGCTGAGGTAGCGGACGACCTCGCCGACCGGGAAGATCTGCTCGGCCGTGGTGCCGTTCTGCTTCAGCTCGCCGTTGACCCAGAGCCGCAGCGGCAGTGCCTGCGGGTCGGGCACCTCGTCGGCGGTGACCAGCCAGGGCCCCAGCGGGTTGAACGTCTCGCAGTTCTTGCCCTTGTCCCAGGTGCCGCCGCGCTCGATCTGGAACTCGCGCTCCGAGACGTCGTGCGCCGTCGCGTACCCGGCGACGTGCGCGAGGCCCTCCTCGGCCGTCTCCAGGTAGCGGGCCGTGCGCCCGATGACGACGGCCAGCTCGACCTCCCAGTCGGTCTTGCGGCTGCCGCGCGGCACCAGGACCGTGTCGTCGGGCCCGACGACGGTGTCGGGGGCCTTGAAGAACAGGATCGGCTCCGCCGGGATCTCCGCACCCGTCTCGGCGGCGTGGTCGTGGTAGTTCAGCCCGATGCACACGATCTTGCCGATGCGCCCGAGCGGCGGGCCGATCCGCAGCCCCGTCGCGTCCAGGGCGGGCAGCACGCCGGGCGCGTCGGCGGCCGCCCGTACCCGGGCGAGCGCGGAGGCGTCGGCGAGCAGCTCGCCGTCGATGTCGGGGACGATCCCCGACAGATCACGCAGAGTCCCGTCGCGATCGAGAAGTGCGGGGCGCTCGGCGCCCGCCGTACCGACTCGAAGCAGCTTCAACGGTCCAACTCCTCTTGGTCGAGGTGGTGGCCCTCCGGCGGGTTGCGGCCGACGGAGGACTTGGCTGATCGTCCAAGAGATGCGATCACTCCGCAAGACCTCGTTCACACACTGGACCGGCGTAGCGGGCGGGCCGTTTACGCCGCCGTGGCCATGGCGCCACCGGCGACCGGCATGTCGCGGTACAGCCAGGCGCGCTCGACGGCGGTCCAGGTGGTCGTGGTGACGACGTACAGGGCGGCGGCCAGCGGCACGACGGCCACGGTGATCAGCGTGAAGAACGACATCAGCGGCATCACCTTCGCCATCGCGCCCATGCCGGGCACGGCCTGCCCGTCCGGGCCCGCGGCGGGCGTCATCGGGTTGGCGGCCAGTTGCCGCTTGGTGCGTCCGTAGTTGAACGTGGAGACGGCGGTGACGATCGCGAAGAGCCCCAGGTAGACCCAGCCCTGGCCGCCGAACACACCACCGTGCGCGAGCGCGTCGTGCCAGCGCGCGCCGAGCGGTGCGCCGAGCAGGTCGTGGCTGAGCAGCGCGTTGGGTTCGCCGCCGATGGAGCTGCTGGAGAACAGGTGGTAGAGCAGGAAGAACGCGGGCATCTGGAGCAGGCTCGGCAGGCAGCCGGAGAGCGGCGACACCTTCTCGGCGGCGTGCAGCTCCATGATCGCCTTCTGCATCCGCTCCGGGTTCTTGCCGTGCTTCTGGCGGAGTTCGGCGATCTGCGGCTGGAGCCGGCCGCGGGCTTTCTGTCCGCGTGCGGCGGCCCGCGACAGGGGGTGGACGGCCAGCCGGACGAGCGCGGTGAACAGGACGATCGCGGCGGCGGTGGACGCGGTCTGGAAGAACGGCTGGAGCAGGTCGGCGAGGGAGCCGACCAGGCTCGCGAAAGCGGACATGAAGGCGGACATGGATGAGCCCTCCGGGGGTCTCGTCGTGCCGGGAGGTACCTGCGAGGAGGTACGGGGTGATCACTCGGCATGACGACCGGCGCGGGGCGCACCGCCCGCACGGAACGTACGTACGAACGCGAGAGACGCGAGTGAGGCAAGAAATGCGAGAGACGCGAGAGGCGCGCGAGGTACGTACGGGAAGACGTGCGGGAGAGGTGCGGGTTCGCTACGCGGCGGCCGTCAGGAGGGCGTGCCCGGGTGCCCGGGGCCGCGTTCGGCCCCGGGCGTCGGGGTCGCGTTGCGGGAGGAAAGCGGTGCGCTTCTCCCGGTCCCTGATGGCCGTACGGACCCGGGTGCGGGGCACCGGGGACGCGCAGCGGGCGCTGATGACGGAGCAGGCGAGGAGCGCGGATCCGGCGGCGGCGGTGGCGGCGAGCGCGACGGCCGCGGAGAGGCTGCCGCCCTCGGCGAGGAGGACCTCGGTGAGGAAGAGGACGAGGAGTCCGGCGGGCCGGAGCAGCCGGGTGAAGGCGCGGCGCAGGGCGTTGGCATCCCGCACGGTGCGCACCTCCTGCCCTTTGTCAGGCTCATTCCTGCCGTACGAGGACGCGTACGACACTCCGTTCGTTATACACGATGATCGGCTTCACCTCCCCGGATCGTTCCCGCTGAAAGACGAGGCCACAGACCACCGCGACGCCGACGGACCACCGCGACGCCGACGATCAGCCCGCTGAACGCGCGCCCCGGCCGGCCCCGGCACGCCAGAGGGCGGCCAGGCCGAGCAGCATCGGGACGAGGACGGGACGCCGTACACGGGCAGGCACATGGCGTTGCGGCGCACCGCATCGGCGTTCCTGGCCCCGAGGTGTCCGGCGACGAAACAGGTCCGCCACCGGAGCGTGACGCGGCGGGCCGAGTGTCGACGCTCGTGGGGCCGACCTGCGGATATGGGCTGCTGTCAGTGCTCCGCGGACCCATCCTGCTGCCCGAGCGGTCACTGCTCTCCGCCCTCGCGTACCTGGCGCGGCCGGGGAGGCGGCGTGTATTCGTGGAGGGATACCCTTGCCCGCTCCGGAAGGCCCCGATGCGCCCGCTTGAACCAACCCCCGCACAGGACAGGCCGGGTGCCCATCGAGTACCTGCACCTGCACGCAACCCCGCGAAGGCGCCGGACGCAGGCCCCATGGGCGGGCCGCAGTCGCTCCTCGCCTTCCAGGCCACCACGGGCAACGCCGCCGTGGTCCAGATGCTCCGCGCGGCGGGCCACCCCTGGGCACAGGCGCGGGACCAGCACCAGCACGGCGCCGACTGCGGCCACCAGCAGGCCGACCAGCCCGCGGTGCAGCGCTCCGCCGTCCACGACGTGCTGCGCCGAGGCGGTCGGCCGCTCGACGACGCCACCCGCACCGACATGGAAGCCCGCCTCGGCAGCGACTTCTCCGGCGTCCGCATCCACGACGACAGCGCGGCGAAGGCCTCAGCGGCCGAACTCGGCGCCCGCGCCTACACCTCCGGCAACCACGTCGTCATCGGCGACGGCGGCGCCGACAAGCACACCCTCGCCCACGAACTGACCCACGTCATCCAGCAGCGCCAGGGCCCCGTAGCGGGCTCCGACAACGGCTCCGGCCTCAAGGTCTCCGACCCCTCCGACCGCTTCGAACGCGAGGCCGAGGCCAACGCGACCCGGGTGATGTCCGGCGCGATCCAGCGCGCGGTGCCGACGGGCGAGACAGCCCAGCAGCACGGAGGCACCCCCTCGCCCGCGGTTCAACGCATGGCGGAGGAGCCGGACAAAGCGTCTGTGGACCAGGCGGTCGCGGCCGCCGTGACCGCCTTCCTCGGGGAGGGCAAACCGCGGCGCAAGATCTTCAAGCGGGACGACACCGCCATCACCCAAGCCGTCGATGCCCACTACCTTCCTGCCCACGGCGACAGGACGAAGTTCGAAAGCCTGGTACGGCGCGATTCCGCCCCACCGCCTCCGGACCCGATGGCCGCGTACAAGCAGGGCCTCAACGAGGAGGAACAGGCGACCCTCATGAGGGAGATCGGCAGCATCCAGACCCAGTTGAAGGCCTGGAAGAACGTCAAAAGCACGAACGGACAGTGGCCCGCCGGGTGCAATCAACAAGGCACCTGGGGCACCAGCGCAGGCGGCGCCGGCGCCGCCTACCAGGAGTCCCACGTCAACCTCAAGGTGGGAGAGAAACTCCGCCGATGGTGGCAGGGGGAGAAGGGGGGATATCTCGGGGACAGTCGGACGACGAGCATCACCCTCAAGAAGGATCTCGCCGGAGGAGGGGGCGGCGACCGGAGTCCCAAGTTCAACTACCACGTCAAGATCAGCTGAATCAGGAATCAGGCGGGTTCGTAGGTCCGCAGGTCCGTAGGTCCGCAGGTCCGCAGGTCCGCAGGTCCGCAGGTCCGCAGAAGTTCGCCCCGGACGACGGTGCCGAGGGCCTCGGGGAACGGTCGAGGAGATGACTGAAGCTGGTGCGGCCCTCGCCCGCCATCAGCACCCGGACGGAGACGGGCCCCGGACTCCGCCCGCCCGGGGTCTCCGTCACCGCGGGCGCATCGAAGTGAGCTTCCCCCAGACGATGAGCCGGTAGCGGGAGCTGAACTCGGGGGTGCAGGTGGTCAGCGTGAGGTAGTAGCCGGGCGCGCTGTAGCCGACGGAGGTCGTGATGTTGCTGCGCGGCACCGGCGCGATGACCCCGCTGTCCGAAGGGGCGGTCCGCGCGAGGCGTTTGCCGACGGTGTACGTGTAGACGGCGTCCCGGGTCTCGACGGTGATCCGGTCGCCGCTCCGCAGCCGGTCGATGCGCCGGAAGGGCTCGCCGTGGGTGTTGCGGTGCCCGGCGAGCGCGAAGTTCCCGGCCTGCCCGGCCTGCGCGGTGCGGGCGTAGTGCCCGACGTACCCCCGGTCGAGCACCCCGCCCTTGCTGGTGCCCTCGGCGACGGGGGCGGTGAGCCCGATCCGGGGGATGCGCAGCACGGCGTACGCCTGGTCCCAGCGGGGGGCGGACCGGGGACGGGCGGGGGCCCCGGACGGTGCCGGGGCCTCGGCCTCAGGGCCGGAGGCCGAAGGTCGAGGGCTCCCCTCCCTCGCCCGGTCGAGAGAGCCCCCCTCCCCCACCTGGTCGTCGACGACGGCCGGCTCGTCCCACTCCTGCCGCAGGCTCTGCACGGTGCGCCCGGCCTCGGCGCGGGCCTCGCGGTTGGTCCACCACAGCTGGTGGGCGACGAGGAGCAGCAGCACGACACCGAGGGTCACGACGAGCTCGGCCGACGCCCACAGCCCCCGGGCGAGGAACCGCGACGCACCACCGCCACGGCTTCGCACGACCGGCAGCGCCCGGACCCTCCGCCCACGCCCCCGGACCCTCCGCCCACGCCCATGTCCACGCCCGCGCCTGTATCCCCAGCCAGGTCCCCGTCCACGCCCCCATGCACGCCCCCGAGCCCACCCCCGTCCCCGTCCCCGTGCCCGTGCCCGTGCCCGCACAGCACCCCACTCCCGCAGCATCGACGCCACCTCTCCGCATCGCCTCGGCGCGCACGGCCGACCCCGAGCAGTCCCGCACAGCCGCGCACAGCCGCGCACAGCCCCGCACAGCCCCGCAACGGGCACTCCCACGAGCCGCGCAGGTCCCGCCCGCCGTACCCATCCCGTACGGATGCCGCACGGCGGGCACGGCCTCGTACGCCGCGCACGAGCCCCCAGACGGCGGGCACGGCCCCGCGCACAACGCCGTACGGGCTGGCGCGCACGGTAGGGGCAAACCTCACAACTCTCCAGACTTCTCCCCCTTCTCATCCCTCCTTCTCATCCCCGCCCTCTTCTCCACGCCGTCGCCGTCCGGCAGTACCGTGTGATCCATGCGCCCCGACACGCCTGCCGACCACACCACCGAAGCCGAGCGTCTGCTCCGCACCGCGGCGCAGTACCCCGAGGACCACGAACCGCTGATCCTCCAGGCCGCGGCCCACCTGGAACTCGCGGGCGACCGCGCCCGCGCGAGCACGCTCTACGACGACCTGCTCGGGGCCCCCGAGGCCACCGTCGACCACCCGCACCTGATCAAGTCCCTGAAGGCGGCCAACCTCTGGGAGTACGGCCACGAGGCCGAGGCCCGGGCGATCATCGAGGGCATCCGTACCGCGGGCCCGCTGGACGCGGCGCCGTGGCAGGTGGCCACGGAGACCCTGGAGGCGCACGACGAGCTGGAGTCGGCCCACGACTTCCTCTCGACCGCGCTGACCCTGCTGCTGGCCCCCGGCGAGGAGGTCCCGTACGCCGTCCAGTCCCTGCTGACCGGCCGCCACCGGGTGCGCAGGCTGATGGGCCTGGACCACGACGCCTGGGACGAGCTGGCCGGCGAGCTGCACACGGCCCCGGTCCCCCTGGACGAGCTCCACGACCCCAAGCGCCTGTGGTCGCTGGGCTCCTCGGACCCGGTCGAGCTGAAGGCCGAGATCACCCGCCTCCGCGCGGAGCTGGGCACCTACCGCACGGCGCTCTCCCGCCCGTTCCCGGTCGCCGTCCTGCACTGGCCCGAGGACGAACTGCGGGAACTGCTCACCGCGTACCCGGCCTTGACCGAGGAGTACGTGGACCGCGCCACGCACCTGGACCGCCTGGAGACCGCGCTCCGGGACCTCCACGCGACGGGCACCCCGAATCTGGGCATCGTCACGGGCACGGTCCCCTCGTACGAGGCGTTCGCCGCCTCCGAGGCCGCGTCCCCGGCCGACCCGGGCCTCCTCCCCCAGTACGCCACCACCCTCGCCGCCCGGGGCCGCGCCATCCCCTGGCCCCCGTCGCGCACGGCCGCCTGCTGGTGCGGGAGCGGGAAGACCTACGGGGGGTGCCACGGGGTGTGAGCCCCGTGTTCGACGGCTGCGGCCCGGAACCGCGCACGACGGGTGCGGGGTTCCGGGCCGAGTGGTTCGCGAGGGCCGACCGACGGCAGGACCGGGCGATTGACGCAACGATTCCCGGACACCCGACCTTTCCCATACGATCACATTTCAACAATCAACTCAGGGCCGACGTCCCCACACGGGCCCCGTTCATGTGTGCGAGGAAGTCTCCATGCCGCCCTATCAGCCTTCCGCGGACTGGCAGTACGAGATCCCGACCGCGGGAAGCAAGCGCCTGCCGCCCGCGGCCCGTTACGTCGAGTCGCTGACGCACCAGGGATACGGCTTCGAGGCGGCCGTCGCCGACCTCGTCGACAACTCCATCGACGCGGGCGCCCGTAACGTCGTGATCAGCTTCCTCCGGGACGACCAGCGGCTCGTGGGGCTGCTGGTCGTGGACGACGGCTCCGGCATGAACGACGAGACGCTCGACACCGCCATGACGGTCGGCGGATGCCAGGAGTACGGGGACAGCGCGCTCGGGCACTTCGGCGCCGGTCTCAAGGCAGCCTCGCTCTCGCACGCCGACTCCCTCACCGTGATCAGCCGCACCCGACGCAGTCCGTCGACCGGCCGCCGCTGGCTGACCGCCAGCGCCCGGGCCGACTTCACGTGCGACATCGTGGACCCCCGCTACTGCCAGGCGCTCGTCGACCGCTACGACGGCCTGATCGAGTGGCACGGCACGATCGTGCGCTGGGACCGGGTCCGGGCCTTCGAGACGATCACCGCCGGCCAGGCCGACCGTTTCCTGAACGACGCCATCGAGAAGCTGGAGACCCACCTCGGCCTCCACCTCCACCGCTTCCTGGCCCGCGACGACTTCAACGTCGACATCGTCGTCGAGGACGTGACGACGCGGGAGGAACTCGATCACCGCGGCGTCGAGCCGATCGACCCGTTCGGCTACCGGGTCTCCGGCCGGCCCGGCTACCCGCGCACCTACACCGCCCCGGTGGAGGGTGTCGGCGAGGTCCCGCTGACCGCCCACATCTGGCAGCCGAAGTCCCCGCTGGTGAGCTTCCGGGGAATCGGCCCGCTCGCCGAGCGCCAGGGGTTCTACATCTACCGCAACGACCGGCTCGTCCAGGCGGGCGGCTGGAACGGCACGCGCAGCCCGGAGGGCCACCTCGCCCTCGCCCGGATCGCCATCGACCTGCCCGCCGAGGCCAACGACGTCTTCAGCCTCACGGTCAAGAAGGACGGCGTGAGCGTCACCCCGGCCTTCGCCCGCGGCCTGGAACAGGCCCTGGACAGCACGGGGAACGACTTCGCGTCCTACGTCAAAGAGGCGGAGGCGACCTACCGGGAAGCGGCCCGGCGCGCCACCGAACCCCAGCGCAAGGCGGTTCTCCCCGCGGGCAAGGGCCTCGATCCGCGGCTCAAGCGCACGTTGCGCGACGAGCTGCCCGAGCTGGAGGGCGAGGACCCGATCACGTTCCGCTGGGACAGCCTGCGCTCCGACGTGTTCTTCGAACTCGACCGCGAGGAACGGGTGGTGAAGCTCAACAAGGAGTACCGCCAGGTCTTCAACGGCGGGCGTCGGGGCGGTCTGAACGACGCCCCGGTGGTGAAGAGCATGCTGTACCTCATGGTCAACGAGATCTTCCAGAAGGAACGGGTCCGGGCCACGCACATCGACAACATCGCCCTCTGGAACAGCGTCCTCGTGACGGCCGCGCGCTGCGAACTCGCGCGCTGACCCGTTCCGTCACGACAGCCCCGTTCCCGCCGGAGAAGAGATCCGCCACATGACCGACCACCTGCTCCACCTCCATGGCGACGTCCTCGCCGCCATGCGCCGCGGGCCGAGGAACTTCGCCAGGCTCGCCTTCGCCCTCGCCGAGGAGGAAGAGCCCGCCGACACGGAACAGGGCCGGTTCCGGGACCGTGTCGCGGGCTCGGGCCCGGGCGACGAGCTGACCGCCCTGTGGCACCGGACGCTCACCGCCTGGGACCTCGCGGAGCAGGCGGACTGGTCGTCGGCCCCGCCCCGTACGGACGAGCGGCGTGCGGACGCGTACGACCGCCTCGGCTTCGACGCCGACCTGCGCAAGGTGCTGGACCACGCGGTCCCGGTGTTCAAGGAGCCCGGCCCCACGATCATCAGCACCACGCCGACCTTGTGGTACTCCCGCGACACGGCGGCGGTCCGGTCCTTCTACTGGACCGCGTACGAACGGCTCCTGCGCCGCAAGGGCTGGCCGGACGCCGCCGTGGCAAGCCTCGACGAGGCGAGCCACGCCGTGGTCGAGCGGCTCGCGGACCCGATGCGCCCCGACGCCTACGGCGCCCGGGGCCTGGTCGTCGGATACGTCCAGTCCGGCAAGACCGCCAACTTCACGGGCGTCACGGCCAAGGCCATCGACGCGGGCTACCGCCTCGTCATCGTCCTCGGCGGCACGCTGAACCTGCTGCGCGGGCAGACCCAGCGCCGCCTGGACATGGAGCTGATCGGCCGGGAGAACATCCTGCGCGGGGCGGACCCCGACGACCCGGAGGCCCTGATCGGCGTCGACTACCAGGACGACGAGGACTGGCCGGAGAAGTTCGTGAGCCACCACGGCCGTCCGTCCACGCTCGGCGCCTTCGACATCGAGCGCCTCACCACCCGGGACGACGACTACCAGAGCCTCGCCACCGGGATCCGCGCCCTCGAATTCGACAAACAGGTCCGCACCCAGCCCCTGCACGTGCCGGACAACCTCCACCGCGCCGCCGCCCGCGTGATGGTCGTGAAGAAGAACAAGTCCGTCCTGGGCAAGCTCATCAAGGACCTCAAGAAGATCGGCGGCCCGCTGCTCTCCGAGATCCCGACGCTGATCATCGACGACGAGTCGGACCAGGCGTCCGTCAACACGACGGACCCGAAGAAGTGGGAGGAGGGGAAGGTCACCCGTACGGCGATCAACCGCCAGATCTCCGAACTGCTGGGGCTCCTCCCCCGCGCCCAGTACGTGGGCTACACCGCGACGCCGTTCGCCAACGTCTTCGTCGACCCGGGCGACGGCGAGGACATCTTCCCGCGCGACTTCCTGATCTCTCTGCCGCGTCCGAAGGGCTACATGGGCGTCCAGGACTTCCACGACCTGGACCGCACCGACGAGTCGGCCGTCGGGGGCGCCGAGCGGGCGCACGTACGCGGCATCTACGACGACGCCCACGGAGACCGGCTCCCGGAAGCCCTCGACGCCTTCGTTCTCTCCGGCGCGCTGAAGCTGTACCGCGCGGCCCACGACCCGTCTCTGGAGAGCCACTTCCGGCACCACACGATGCTCGTCCACGAGTCCGTACGCATGGCCGAGCACGCCGCCCTGGCCCTGCGGATCAGCTCGATATGGCACCAGGCCGCCTACACGAGCCAGGAAGGCCACGCCCGCCTGGCGGCCCTCTTCACCTCCGACTTCCAGCCCTTCGCCGACGACGGGCTGCCCACGCCCGCCTCGTACGAGGAACTGAGGCCGTACGTCTCCCGCGCCCGCCAACTGATCAACTCGGGCGGAACGCCGGTGCTCGTCGTCAACGGCGACACCGAACGCGACTACGACCAGCCCGAGCTGGACTTCGACCGGACCCCCCACGTGTGGAAGATCCTCGTCGGCGGTACGAAACTCTCCCGCGGCTTCACGGTCGAGGGCCTGACGGTGACGTACTACCGTCGCAGGACCCAGCAGGCCGACACCCTGATGCAGATGGGCCGCTGGTTCGGCTTCCGCCCCGGCTACCGCGACCTGGTACGCCTCTACATCGGCCGTGCGGAACCCGCGGGCAAAACCAGAACGGTCGACCTGTACGAGGCCTTCGAGGCGATCTGCCGCGACGAGGAGACGTTCCGCGCCCAGCTCACCCGCTACGCCACCCTGATCGACGGCAAGCCGCAGGTGACCCCGGCCCAGATCCCGCCCCTGGTCTCCCAGCACCTGTCCTGGCTGAAGCCCTCCGCCCGCAACAAGATGTTCAACGCGGAGCTGGTGGAGATCCGCTCCCCGGGCGAGTGGGTCGAACCGACGGCCTACCCGACCGCAGCGGCGGACCTGCGCCACAACGCGGAGGTGTGGCGGCCGGTGCTGGCGTCACTGGATCCTGACCCCCAGGTGTTCGTCACCCTGTCCGAGGGAGACCAGGGCAGCTACATCCGCTATCCGGCCAGGACCGCCGTGCTCAGCCACAGCCAACTGCTCGGCGTCATGCGGGAACTGGTCTGGGGCCGGCCCGATCTGCTCGCCCCGCACATGGAGTACCTGAGCGATCCCAGCGACGCCGGCTGCGCGACGGACGACTGGGTCCTGATTCTGCCCCAGACTTCCGGGGTCACCAGCGTCCGGGCTGAGTTGCCTGGAACCGAGCCGCTCACTCTCGTACAGCGCAAGCGCAATGCGCTGGGGGTGTTCAACCGCATCTCCGGCGTCTCCCATCGTCAGTCCGCGGAGCGGATCGCCGGCCGTCGGCCACTCTGTGAAGACGACCCGTTCGCCACCCAGTTCCACCAGCCGCGACGCGGAGCGCTGCTCCTTTACCCAACGGTGGACCCCGCACTCGGAGCCCCAGCGAACCTGCTGGCCCATGGGGCTATCGATCCGGCGAAGGTGGTGATGGCAACCGCCCTGATCCCTGCCGTCGGCTCGGCGCGCAATCAGATGACCAGCGTCCGGTTCCGCGCCATCGACTCATCCCGCCCAGGTGATGCTGTCGTCAACACCGTGAGATACGGAGACCAGGCCCCAGGCCTGGCAGCCCAGACGGACCGGTAAGGAGCGCGCCGTGGTGCCCCACTCAGACGATTGGACCCCTCCAGAGGGTTCATGGGCATCATCGGCCGCGCGGCGGCGGAACATGCAGGCGATCCGGAGCAGGGATACGAAACCGGAACGTCTGATCCGCAGGCTCGTTCACGCGAACGGTCTGCGCTATCGGGTAGCAGCAAGGCCCTTGCCTGACCTTCGCCGGACCGCTGACCTGGTCTTCCGTCCGGCGAAGGTGGCCGTCTTCATTGATGGCTGCTACTGGCACGGCTGCCCGGAGCACTACGTTTCCCCGAAGACCAACCCGGGTTACTGGTCAGACAAAGTAGCCAGGAACGTCGCCCGTGACCGGGACACCGACGAGCGGCTCTCCGCTGCCGGCTGGCTCGTCCTGCGGTTCTGGGAGCACCAGAGTTCAGACGCCTGCGCCCTGTCGATCATCAGCGCTGTCCGCGAGCGCCGGAACGACCTGTGCGAATAGCGACTTCTGCTGCGGCGCACCATCCCTGGCATCCCGCTCGTCGGCCGCGCGCAACACGTCCGCGATGGCCTGGCCTACCGCAGCGGCGACAGGGGGCGGGAAGGCGTTTCCGATCTGCCGGTACTGAGCGGTTTTTCCGCCCGTGAACTCCCACTCCTTCGGAAACCCCTGAATGATTGCCGCTTGCTCCACCGTCAGCATGGGGCCGTCAGGGCCGAACAGATCCCGTCCCTGACTCTTCTTCTTCTCCCCTTGCTCGTGGTTGTTCGCCACCCCCATACCGGAGACGCCGAGAGTGTCCCAGGCAGCCTTGGCCCTACTGGGGCCGAGGTCAGCCCCGCCGTGCTTCTTCGAGCCCCCGACCAAGGTAGGAGCAATGCCCCCATCCTTCTTCTCCAGGGCAGCCTTGAGCGCCCTGTCCATCCAGCGATCACGCGAAGCCTTGGCGAGTTTCCCAATTTCGCCACCCATCGAAATGTACGGCGCATAACGCTCTTCCATGCTCTTCTCCAGGGCATGGAAGACGCTGCACACGTCCCCTACAGGAGTAGGCCAAACAAACTTGATATCACCGAGCACATCCGCGCGGATGGCTACAAGAACTGCACGCGGACGCAATTGAGGTACCCCAAAATTGCTAGCTTCCAGAACTTCCCACTCGCAGATTTCGTAACCCATGCCAGCGAAATCTTCTTCAAGCCCAGTTTCCGGCCTCTGCGCTCGGCCGCCCGCCAGGCGCGCCTCAATATAGGTCCTATAGTCCACAAATT
Source organism: Streptomyces sp. CA-278952 (assembly GCF_028747205.1). Classification (NCBI taxonomy): domain Bacteria; kingdom Bacillati; phylum Actinomycetota; class Actinomycetes; order Kitasatosporales; family Streptomycetaceae; genus Streptomyces; species Streptomyces sp. CA-278952. Next base: position 5,209,941 of record NZ_CP112880.1, on the reverse strand, counting down.
TTGCGTCCTTGATCCCACGGACGTTTTCAATCATCACCGCTTTAGGGTGCAACTCGTCAACCAGTTCCAGCATCCGCGGGAACAAGTCTCGCTCGTCGTCCTTCCCTAGCCGCTTACCGGCGTGTGAGAAGGGCGGGCAGGGCACGCCGCCCGCAAGAAGATCTAGGTCACCGCGCCGCAACTGCCGTCCGAGAAAATTAACCGGCTTATTCAGGCCAGATCCAGGATGCCTCTCCGACGGAATGGGGCGGAAATTGTTGACGTCATCAGAAATGACATCACAGTATTCTCGTTCCCAGCTCCAGTTCTGTCGGCGCTCGATGTTCCATTCCAGCGTCTCCACCGCATGCTTGTCGATCTCCACGAGCGCGAGATGCTTGAAGCCTGCCTGGTGGAGGCCGATGGCCTGTCCGCCGGCCCCTGCGCAGATCTCGATGGAGGTCAGCGGACGATCTTTAGGGGCCACGAGGCGCCTCCCGGTGCGACTGATACAGACACGCAAGTGTCGCATCCGCCAGTGACACCAGGAGTCCCCCTAGGCGAGCCCCGCCCCCTGCGACCCGTTCAGCTCTCCATCAAGTCCCGCAGGTCCTTCTTCATCTCGTCCCTGAGCACGGCAGGCAGCTGCCTGTACATACCCCAGGCGCGGTCCACCGGCCGCAGCGGCCGGGCATCAGCCCCCATCCACTCCAGCAGCTCACGCTTCTGCGCGAGGGGCAGCGCCTTGACCCGGGTCCACACCTGACCAGCGTCCATCTGCACCCCGGTCAGGTTCTTGACCAGCTCGTTACACCGCGCGCACTCGGTGAGGAGGTCCTCAGCCCCCGCGGAGCTGCCTGAAGCGTGCGGATTGACATGCCCAAGCGTGAGCCGGGCCACGGAACCCGGCTCGCCCGGATAGGCCTCGGCCGCGCCGACCCCACATCGGCGGCACCGGTGAAGATCCCTTTCAAGAACGAAGCGTCTGGTCTTCGCACTGATCTGGCGCTGCCCGGCCGCCCGGTGCTCCTTCTCCCAGACCGGCGCCCCGATTTTCTCAAGAAAGAGCTGCTCGGGCTGGAGGCTGGGCTTGTCCAGGTTCGTCCTGATCACCCAGCCAGCGGGCCGGAGATCACGCATCCTGCGGTCGACCTGTTCGGTACCAGCGATCGCGGCACGCAGCGCCGCTTTCGAGAAGACGTTCCCGACACCGACCTCGTCGCGCAACCACAGCGCCACCCGGACCCTGGCCCCAAGCGACCCGTCGCGCCAGTCCAGACCATCAGATGCCACGTACTACCTCCATAAAATTCGAACGCAAGAACGAAACGTGCCCCTTTCGAGTGACGAGGCTACCTTGCCGCCACTTGCCGCGGCAAGTGGCGGCAAGCTCGCTCTGGGCGGAGCGCCGCTCGTCACCCGTAGATCGGACCTACATGACCACCAGGACCGCTAGCCAAGGGCCGCCGCCCGCCACGGCCAGCTGCATCGAGATCTGTGCCGGAGCGGGAGGACAGGCTCTGGGACTGCAACGTGCGGGCTTCGAGCACACGGCTCTCGTCGAGCTAGACCCCGACGCGGCCCAGACGCTCCGGCTGAACCGACCTGGCTGGAACATCACGCAAGCCGATGTCCGTGGCATCTCAGCGAAAGACCTCGCCGTGAACGGCCAGGCAGTAGGACTGCTGGCAGCAGGAGTGCCATGCCCGCCCTTCTCCCTCGCGGGTGAGCAGCTGGGACCCGCGGACGAACGGGATCTGTTCCCCGACCTGCTCCGGCTCGCTGGCGAGCTTCGCCCGAGCGCGGTGATGGTGGAGAACGTCAAAGGCATCCTTCAGGCGAAGTTCGCCGCCTATCGCGCGGACGTGATCAGCGTACTGACACGCCTGGGATACACGGCCGACTGGCGGCTCCTGCGCGCCTGCGATTACGAGGTTCCGCAGTTGCGTCCCCGTGCCGTCCTGGTGGCCATGCGACCGGAGGTGTTCAGACGATTCCGCTGGCCCTCCCCGACCAGCACCCCCGAGACAGCGCCCGCGGTGGGCAGCGTCCTCTACGAGTCGATGGCTTCCGCCGGCTGGGAACTGGCCCGGCAGTGGGCCGACGGTGCGATGACCATCGCACCAACGATCTGCGGAGGCTCCCGAAAGCACGGCGGCGCCGACCTCGGACCGTCGCGCGCCAGGAAGGCATGGGCGCAGCTCGGTGTGAACGGATCCAGTGTCGCCGATGAACCCCCGCAGCCGGGTACGACCCTTCCCGTCCGGCTCACGGTCCGGCACCTGGCCCTGCTGCAGGGGTTCCCAGATGACTGGTACTTCGTCGGCAACAAGACCTCCGTCTACCGCCAGGTGGGCAACGCCTTCCCCCCGCCCGTGGCGGAAGCGGTGGGCCGAAGCCTGGCTGCCGCTCTCGGTCAGACGGCCACCGCTTCGCGATCCCGCATGTCCCAGACCCCACGGCAGCCAGACGATATGCCGGGCAACACACTCTTCCCACCTTCCATGATCAATCCGGGCGTCAGAGCCTGAGATGGCACGACCAGCCGGGCTGACTCCCACCTGCCACGGGACGACCGGTCATGCGGAACAGCTGAGAGCAGCCACGACCGGCTCACGGTGGCGACGCTGAGCGCACCCCCCTGCTCACCTACGAGGACGGCGCCCATGATCCATCCCGGATCGGCGTTCATCACCTCACTCTCATGACGCGTGAGGTGGACGACGAGTCGGGTCGGATCCGTCGTCGCTTTCACTTCAATATGTATCCGCTCGTCAGACGGGTTCGTGGCACCGATGTCGTACCCAAAGGCGTCTGACACCGCTGAAACGTGCTCCACCGCCGTCAGGTCCGCTTCCCGCAGAAGCGCAAGCAGACACCTCTCCCCCGCGGCGCCGATCGCTCTCCTCTTTTCGTCATCGGCCGCATTCCATAAAAGGCGGGGAACAACGGCGCTGTTCAGCGGCGAGCGATCACCGACCTGTACGACCGGAAGGTCTGCTGCGGTGATCAGGCCCGTCCGGCGCAGCCATTCCAGAGCCTCGGCGTACTGGACAGGGGTGAGGTCGGCATAGCGAGGGTGGTGGGTAAAGAGCGTGCGGACCCGGGGAACGTCGGCGATCCACAGATATCTCAGCCAGCGCAGTGCCGCCTCGCGGGTGCCGTCACCGGGCAGCAACAGCATCGACATGCCTCAGCAGCGCTCGGACGTCCGCCATGTCCATCCCTCCAGCGACCGGAGCCTCCTCCTGGAGGTCAGCGAGCTGCTGGACGGATGGATCATCAAGGATCCTGCCCATGAACTCCAGTTTCTGCTCGAGGCGCAGAGCGACCACCTCGTCCACCGTTCCGCGCGAAGCCAGCACCGTGACGTTGGTTTCCGTGCCTGGCGCGAGCCCCAGCCGGTGAATACGGTCCAGGCTCTGCAGGAATCGGCCCGCCATGAAGTCGCGGTCCACGTAGACAGCGTCGTGGCAGACATGGTGAAGGCTGATTCCCTCTCCCAGGGTTGCCGGATTGGACAACAGCACCGAACAGTCAGGATCCTCACGGAAACGGCGGATCTCCTCCGCCCGGTCGGGGGTTCCTCCATGGACCACGGCCGGCTGGTAACCCGCGAACATCCGCTCCATGGTGCTGAGGCTGCGCACGAACGTCGTCCAGACCAGCGTCTTCCGCCCCTGTTCAGCGTTGGCCGCGACGATGCTAAGCGCCTCCTGGTACTTCGGAGACAACTCGTAGTTGGGGAGGTCCCTCATCAAGGTGTAGAGGGAGTCCCCGTGCGGCACGTCCAGCGGGGGCACCTGATAGGTCAGCGGCTCGTACCGGCTGGTGCCCTCAGCGAGCAGCGCGGGACTCGTCGCCGCCATCAGAAGCCTCAGCATGGCCTTGCCCAGGGCGTCGAAGTCATCACGCGCCGCCTCGGCGCGAGCTGAGTACCGCCCCACAAGTGCGTCGTAGATCTCCTGATGCAGGCTGGGCATGTCGACGTACCGGATCTTCGGGTCGAAGGGCGGCAGGCCCAGTTCCGATTTCGTGGTACGAGTGAACAACGGGCGCAGCACCTGGCTCGCGTACGCCAGGTCGCCGCCGGCCACAGCCCCTGTGACGACGCGGCGGCCGTGCCCGGGCCAGACGAAGGAGAGCAGGTTCTCCAGGTCCCGGGCGCCGTTGGGAGCCGGCGTACCCGTCAGGATGAGGCGGCGTCTGCTGAGCGGGCCAAGTGCCATGCAGGCGGAACCGTAAATGCCGCGCGTTCCCAGCTTCATGCGATGTGCCTCGTCCAGGATCACCATCGACGGCGCTGCTCGCAGCCAGGAGGCCAGCGCCGCCAGCGAACGGTCCAGCCGCTCGTAGTTGATCACCATGATCTCCGCGGTGGCATCGGGGCTGCTGCCCATCACGCCGAAGCGGAGCGGTTCCTTGAAACAGACGGAGTTCTCGAACTCCCATGATTCATAGGCCGATTTAGGGCTCACAACGAGCAGCCTGAAGGCTTCTCCGCGCTCTCTCATCGCGGCGAAGACCGCCAGCCCCACGCGGGTCTTGCCAGCCCCCGGCACGCTGAAGTTCGCTCCGTGGCGGAGGGACAGCAGCCGGGCGATGTCACGCTGCTGGAAATCAGTGAGCGGTGCGGCCCATTCAGCTCCGAGAAGTGCCGGAATCTCCTCGTGCGTGATGGTCTGGAGGGAGCCGTCGCCGGCCCCCTCCAGCTGTTGCTGAGCAGCGTCCGCGTCATCCAGGACCCCACCCACCAACTGCGCGAGTTCGTCATCCCACTCAACGTCCTCGGGCGATGGCCAGGTCCCGAGTTCGCCAAGACCGACCAGAAACGCCTCAAGGTCGATTTCCGCGGACAGCGGGCCTCGCTGCCCGCCACCGGGGAACCGGGCAGCCAACTGGGCGAGGTCGGACTGACGCCCCTCCTGCGCGCGGAGGACCGCCCTCGTGCGGGTCACGTCGAAGGCGATCCGCAGAGACGGTTCTGCCTGGCCTGTCACGCCCCGCCCTCCCCGCGTACGGCATCGAGCAGCCAGGTGACCCCGTCCCCGGGCTCCTTGATGCTGCGGGCCGCCTCCACCGCCAGCTTGCCCAGGCTCTCGCGCAGTTTGAGTACCGCTTCGTCGAAGATCTCCTCGTCGAGACTCCGCGAGGCGCGGGAAAGAACGAGGTCGGTGATGCACTGGTCGATGTCGTGGGAGGCATCGACGATCCGGTCAGGCGCAGCCTGCTTACGCTTCCGGACTCGGGCATCCTTTCCCGCAGGCTCCAGCGCCTCTTCCACTGCCGCCGTCACTGCCGTGATGGTCTTGGCAGCCTCGGCAACCTGTTCCAGCGAGGCGCTGTCGCCCGCCGCCTCCACCGCCTTCACCCTGAGAACGGAGTCGGTGAGCGCACGCGCTTCGGCTACTTTCGGATCAGCAGCACGAACCGTACGGTTCAGCCCCGGGATCGCCACCGTCGCGGCAGGAGCAGCGGGCGGCACCTGAGACCTGACGGCTTCGGGGAGACGGGTGTCGAGGTACCGCGATTTGAAGTCCGGTTCGATGAGCCGCACATCAGTCTTCGAGAATCCGAGGATGATCGCGGTCAGCCGGCTCTCCTTCATCAGGTCAGCCTTCTCCTGGCTGGACGCCGACTCCTTGATCCAACGCCGGTGAAGCTCTTTCAGCTTCTCCTGGTGGTCTTCGAAGTCGAGCAGCCGCAACTGCGCACCGCCGGTCCTGCTCCGCTCGACCAGATCGTTGAGCGTCGCGAGAATCCACCGGTCCTGCTCGCAGACGCGCGCGGTCGTCCGGAACTCCCGGGCAATATCGGCAACCGTACGGCCCAGGCCGATCTGCTCGTCGATGGCCAGCAGGCGGTTGATGTAGGAGTAGTCACGCCGGTGGTCCTTGCGCAGCTGAAGCGCCAGCTCTACGCGGTTGATGTCGTCCCACGTACAGGAAGAAGGGAGGACTCCGACTCGGATGTTGGCTTCGCCCAGATCCTGGAGGGCTGCCCGCCGGGTGTTGCCATTGACGAGAATGCCGTCCCGCGTGATGAGCCCGGGGTCGTTCTGCTTGAAATCGCGAAGGCTCTCCAGGAGAGCGTCGAAGTCAGGGTCCCTCTTGGACGGGTCTGACGGCAGCGCCTTCAGCAAAAAGTGGAGGTAGTCCTGGCTGTCCCTGCTGAACGCGTCCTCGTCCAGTCCTCGGTCGCGAACCGGGTCGTGGGTGCGCTGGGCACGGATCCGGTGCGTACCCGGGTTGTAGTACAGCATGTTCACCGGCATATCGATGACTTCGACCTGGGTCGGCTGGCCCCGCCATTCGATGCGGAGCGTTTCCTGGACACCGCCGGCGTCGAGCAGCTCCTTCAAACGGCTCTCCACCAGATGCTGGTTCTCGGCGGCCAGAGGCGGGCGCCCGAAGTCTTTGCTCATCGTCAGTTCTCTCTCTGTGCTGAGGGGAAGCAGCTCAGGCGCCGGCCAGCTTGGCAGCGCCGGTCGTTCGCCATCCGTCACGTTCAAGCGGGCTAGGACAGTGCCTCACGGAACTTGGCCCGCGACTCAGCCGGAAGGGTCCGGTAGACGGCCCAGAGTTCTTCGGCGGCGCTGAACTCGCGCTTGTCCTGATCGATCCAGCGCAGGAGAAGGCCGCGTTCCAGCGATCCAAGGCGGCCCGCACGGACCAGAATCGCACTCAGATCGGCTGCCTGCCCACGTCCACCGACACGGCACCGCTTGCATTCGGCGACCAGCTCGACTTGCTCGCCGCCGGTCAGCTGCTTCACCACCCGTCGGGCGATGTCCAGCTGTGCGGCCTCGTAACTGCCGGCGTACACCTCTCCGGGGGAGATGCCGCAGGAGCGGCACAGGTGTCCGTCACGCGCCAGAACATCCCGGCGCTGCGTCTGCGTGACGGCGGTTCCGGACTTCGCTGCTTTGCCGGGTTCCCAGACCGGCAGCCCCGGCTTCACGAAGCGCTGTTCGTGCTGCCCCAGGCCCGCGTCCTCACGATTGGTGTCGATCTGCCAGCCGTGGTCACGGAGATCGCGCACCCGCCGGTCGGCCTGGCTCACCCCCGGAAAGGCACCCTTTACGTCTTCCTTCGTGAAGACGTTGCCTTCGCCTACGACGGTGACCAGCCACAAGGCGGCGCGCTTCATGGTGCCGAACTTGGGGTCCGTCCACGACGGCAGAGTCATCGGGGTCTCCTCGCTTCAGACTTCAGGTGCTTCGACAGGCGTCAAGTCCCGAGCGGTAAGTCCGCGAGGGTCCTCGTGAGAAACACCATGGAGGTTGTGGGCACCCCAGGGCCAGCCCTGACGAGGTTTCGAGGGCAGACGGAAAACCCCTCCCGCTTCCCCAGCCGCACCGTGGCACGGACAATCGCACTGACCTGTACTAGCGGCCCGGCTGCACTCTTGAGGAGCAGAGATTGCCGAAGAGATCCCACAAGTGGAAAGAGCTGCGCAGCTCGGTTCCCCCCGGTCAACGCGCTTTCGTTCTGATGCTGCGAAAAGTCCGGGAGGTCAGCGACCGCACTCAGGCGCAGATCGCCGGGGACGTGTACCTGGCTCCGACATCGCTCTCGAACCACTTCAACGGCGGCCGGATTCCCGAAGCCGAGCACGTCGAGAAGCTCTACAAGATCCTCGACGACGAGGCGGCGACATCATCGAGACCTATGCCCTGCTCGTTGCCCTTGCTGTTGGAGCTCCGCGACAAAGCGCTGGTGAAGCACTGTGACTGCTGCGCTGCCGGTTCGCCCGCAGCCGCCGCCAGCTCCCCTGAGGCTCAGCCGACGGTGACGGGTTCGCCGGCCCCCAAGCCCGTCCGCCGACGACCGCGCCGACCCCGCGTCCGGCTTTCCACTCTGCGCCACAGCATTCCGCGGGCACCGGCACAAACAAAGGTGCCGGTCCCCCTCCGAGGGGGGGACCGGCACCTCACCACACCTGCTGACGCCGCCTGGCCTGAGATCAGGACGCTCGCCGCGAGCCTGTCTGATGGCCGGTCGCGAGACGCCGACATCATGATGTGGAGCGCCGCGACCACGCTTTCTGCCCGCGATGTCCAGATTTTCGTCGCCCACTGCCGAGCGGTCGGCATGGAGGAAGCGGCAGATCAAGTGATCACGAACGTGGCCCGACGCGACGCACAGGCGGTTCTCAATATCGCGTCCGCGCTCCACGACAGCGAGCAGTACGCAGACGCCGGCCTCCTGCTCGCAGCAGCCGCTCAGGAGGACTGAACTGGCCTTCCATCACCTCAGGCCGCCTCAGCTTCGTAGTGCATCTGAGCGCGGCCAAGGGCGCCGTCCGGGTCTCCTCCCTGGGCAGCAAGCCAATGGAGGAGGTCAGTAATGACGTCAGTAACCGTCTCATCGAGCGCGGCAAGGTCGAGACTTGAGGTGCCGCTGCACTGGCCGTACACCGACAGCACCGCGGCCACACGCCCCACGCGGGCCTCGCACCCTGCCGGCTTCAAGGAGAGCTCACACCAGATGACCTTCCCGGTTGACGTGCGGGCTGCCCCCCAGTCGTGCGCCATCGCGGCGATGAGGTGCAGACCTCTGCCGCTCTCAGCACTGTCCGCACAGGTCTCACCCAAAGGCGCTGTGGGCAGGGCACGACTCCGGTCATGGACCTCAAGCCGGACTCGTCCCTCCCTCAGTTCAAGAACGAGCGAGGCGGCAACGTCCCGACCGACATGCTTGATGACGTTGGCTCCAAGCTCGGTAGCGACGAGTTCAGCCTCCTCCGTCACGGCTGACGCACCCCACGAGCCGAGCTGAGATCTCACCGCCCGGCGCAGCTCGGACAGCTGGGCCGGCGCCGCTTCGAACGGCACCACATAGCGATGACAGGCATCCTCGCTCTCGCAGTGACACATGCCGACTCTCCCCTCGCACCATGACGGAGCTGCGCCCACCGCATCCGAACGGCGACGCTGCGTAGTACTCCGATGACGAGTATGGCAGCGAGAAGTCTCGCCATGTAACTTCTCACGCGCCTCGATCGGGTGAATGCACCGTGCCTAACCTCGCCTGGCTTTAGCCTTGTTGCACGCCCAGCACGTCGTTTGCAGCCAGGAAAAGAGCCTTCGATGCCCGTCAGGACGACCACCACGCGTCGCCGTCAGCTCGGCGCGATGATGCGGAAGCTGCGAGCTAGCAAAGGCATGACCCTTGAGGAAGCTGGCCGGCTGGTGGGCGTATCGAAGGCCACCGTCAGTCGGTACGAGACTCAGGAGGGCCCAGTGAAGTGGCCCATCGTCGACGCCCTGTGCCGGCAGTACGACGCGACGGAGGCCGAGCGGTGCACAGTCGTAGCTCTCGCCAAGGACGCGAAGCGGCAGGGCTGGTGGGGGCCGTTCAGCGACTCGATCCCCGCCGACATGAACCTCCTCCTCTCGCTGGAAGACGAGGCGGCGCGGGAGGACCACTTCTCCTGCATGTACGTACCAGGACTCTTGCAGACGCGGGGTTACAGCACCGCGATTCAGCAAGCCAATGAGATGCGCCTGGCGCCAGAGAAAGTCGAACGGCTCGTCGACATCCGCATGAAGCGCCAGGAGATCCTCTCCCGGGAACGTCCTCCGCACCTCTGGGCCATCCTGGATGAGTCGGTCATCCGACGTGTGGTCGGCTCGCCCGCGATCATGCGAGAACAGCTCGACCACCTCCTCAGGGCGAACGAGTCGCCGGGCGTCACCCTCCAGGTCCTCCCGTTCTCCAAGGGCGCACACGCGGCGGCTCTGGGAAGCTTCGTCATCCTGGGAGGGGCGGAACCCTCGCTCGATGTCGTCTACGTAGATCTCCATGTCGGCTCTGTTTTCATGGAGAAGGACCACGAACTCGACCGGTACCGGCTCGCGTTCGACTACCTGCGCGCGCAATCGCTGGACATGGGCGCGTCATCGGCTGTGATCGAACGCGTCTGCAAGGAGATCTGAAGCATGCCTTCCACCTCGTCTATCGATACCTCGATCTGGTTCAAGTCCTCACACAGCGGCGGTAATACAACTGAGTGCGTCGAAGCCGCGCGCCTCAGTGAGGCGACGGCGATACGCGACTCGAAAGCCGTCGAAGAGGGCTCTCTGCTCTTCCGGCCGACCTCATGGGCTTCCTTCGTGTCGGCCCTTCAGGATGGACACCTTGAGGCATGAACCGTTCTTGATCACGCCATAACGGCTGATCTGCGGACCCAGCGGGTGCCCTTCCGGATGCGCTGCGGGCGCGTTCCGTGCGTCTGCTCCTTCTGCCTTTACCCGCTGTCGCCTAGCTTCGCCGCGAACTCTTCGTACGGCACGGCGTGGTGCCATGCCGCATCTCGGATGACGGAGTATCGGACGACTTCGGTCGGCTCGGTGATCAACTCGACGTCCACGAGGTGGTCCTCGTCGTCGAATCGGAGCTTCGCGGCAAGCCGACTGTCGAACAGCCAGTAGTCCTCGGACGGGAGTTGGAGACGATCGGCATCCACTCGCCATACGTTCCGAATATCCTCCCCCAGACCACTGTTCCGCTTCGCGTTGTTGAGGAGGTAAAGCTGCCCTGTGGTCGGCGGCTGATCAACGATCCGCACCCGTTCGACACGCTTTCCCTGTGCGGTCTGGGAGCGGATCAGCTCGCAGTACGGATCCTCCACGGACCAGTCGACTCTGCCGGTCTCGACGAACTGACGGTACGTGTCCGTGGCTTCGTCACTGGCGAAGCGCCGCCGGGCCTCCAACCGCCAAGCCGAGTGCCGAAACGTACGGAACAGGCCCTCGAACTCGTCCAGGCCGATGATCCGAGCCTGACGGGTCGCGCCCTTCGGCGTCCAGTCGACCAACAGCTCACGCGGGACGACCACCGCCACCTCGCCCTCGCCCTCGGCCAGGCGCTGGAGCTGGGCGATATCGTCGGCAGCGGTCAACGGCGGTCCGTGAACGATGGTCTCTCCACTCGCCGCGTCCTCATGGACAGATGAGCTTCCCGTGCCACCGCTACCCGTGCCGCTAGGCCTCAACTGCCGCGCCATCACGGCCTCCTCTCACTTCGAAGGGTGTTCCGCCCGCCGTTCAAAGGTTGTAAGCATTCAGTGCGCGTGGAAGCCGAGCCGAACAACCGCAGTCGGTCATCGATCTACCCCTTCATCCCCGCCACCTGCCGCGACCGCTCCTGGAGCTCGCGTGCAGCCCGGATCTTGCCGTACGGCGCGATGCGTTTGCTCATAGTGGTGAAGTGCTCGTCACCGCGTGCAGAGGAGAGCCCTACGTAGTCGTCCAGGAAGGTGCCCCACGTGGTGCAAGCCTCCTCGATATGGCCGAACTCGAACTGCCGCTGAGCCATGACCGCATTGGCGTGGAGTCGCCCTTGCCTCTCCTGCTTGGGCTGCGCGCGGAGTGAGCTCTTCAGTGCTGCGATGGAGCCCGGCAGATCACGTGTCTCGTACAGAACGTGGGCCACGTGGAACTGGTAAGCGGACTGGTCGTAGCCTCCGATCGACTCCCGCCTGGAATCGGCTTGGGAGAGCGCGGACTCCGCCTCACGCAACCTCTCAAAGGCGGCGCGGCGGTCCCCGACCATCGAGGAGGCGTGCGCCTGCTGGCCGCGGAGGAAGGCCACCAGGCGGGGCCCTGCATCCGGTGCCGCCTCGGCTGCCGAGTCGGCGAGCTCCAGGGCTCTCCGGCCGTACCGCAGATGGGATGCCTGGAGGCTCATGCCGCGCAAGGTACGGCAGTACGTCACGTGGTCGGACGCTTCCTGGGCGAGGCGCAATGCCTTCACGTAGTACTGCTGGCCGAGACCGTGAGCCCGCTCGTACATGGCCATCCAGCCGGTGAGGTAGGTCAGGTCGGACGCGGCGGAGAGCATGTCGCGTCGCACCGGTCCGGTCGCGGATGCCCGCAGGTAGGGCGCGACGGTGTTGACGAGGAACGCGGCGGCCATGGGTCGCGCGTGTCCCGCGCCGAGCTCGTCGAGGATGTCCGCGATGCGGTCCGTCATCGTACGGACGGTCGCCACCTCAGCCGCGCCGATGCGCCCGGTCGGCCGGACCGAACGTTCCCGTTCCTCGGCGTAGGCCTCACCTGCGAAGAGGGGGACGGCAAGGGCAGCCGAGTACAGGCCTGCTGCGACAACTCCGCGCCGTGAGGGGTCCATGTCAGCCCTTCCGAGGTCCAAGAGGGAGTCTGTGGTGTCCGCGGAGTCTGCTGCCAGGTCCGGCTTCGGCGAGCGCAGGCCCGCTTCGGCGTAAGTCACCGGACGGCCGAGCTTGCGTTCGAGCACTTCGACGATCACCGGCCGGACCTGTGCTCGCGGCTGCGTGCCGCTCAGCCAGTGGGAGACGGCGGACTGGTCGTACCTCAACGCCATTCCCGCTTCAGCAGCCGTGCGATTCACGGCGTTCGCGAGCTGCGTCCTGGACCATCCGGCCTGTTCCAGAAGGTTCTCAAGGCCTGAGTTGCGGTCGCTCCCAGGTGCCACGGGCACACCAACTCCCCGGAAATTCATGGCTTTCACGGTTACGCCTGTCTCCAACGGTACCGGGATGAGCACGCCGCGCAGTTATCTCTACACAGAACGCGATCAAAAGCGGCCATGAGCGGAGATGCCTGGTGACCGACGTAGTGAAGACAAGCAGCGCCACAGGCGCAGGCCGCCCCAGGGCGGTAGCGGCAGGTGAGGAGGCTGACACGGAGCACGAGGTGCGGCGCGTACTCGCCTTCCGTCTCGGTACGACCACCCGCGCGGAACTCGACGACGCGGCAGTTTCCTTGCGCGGCCGGGCGGTAGCCCTCGTCGGCACTCTGTCGGTCGGAGCGCGAGCCATGAGTGGGGCTGACCGTGGCTACCTGCTGGAGGCGGCCCACCTCCTCGACAACCCTCCGGCTCCGGAAGCCCTGTCGCATCAGGTCCACTGCCATGTCCGAGCGCTGGCCCGGGTTCTCCGGAAGCTCGCTGCGATGAACGATGCCGATGGTGCGGGAGGAGCGATCTCGTCCCGACCTCCCCTTCCTGTACGGCCGGTACCGGGGCGAGGGCAAGGTACGGGGCGGTGAGCGAGCGGACCCGGCAGATCGGATACGTCGTCTGCCTCGCCGCCATCGGCTCGTCGATCATCGCGGCGGTGTGGTCAGGCCGGTAGCCAGGCACCGCGCCCCTCCACGCGCCGCAGGCCAGAACAGCACATCCCATCAGCCTCACAGACTCCCGCCCGGCTGTCTCCATGGACGGTCGGCAGCCGGGCGGGGCCAGGAGCACGACGGTGCGGAGACCGAATCTCCGCGACATCAGCACCGAAAGGGACTCTCCCATGAACGGAAACCTCTACGCACTGCCGATCCCGCCGGCCGACGCCTTCGCCGCCTACTGCGGCGGCAACGCCGGTGGCTCCAACGAGACCTGCGTGAGCCTCGCCGCCATCCCCGGCGCGGAGGCCTCTTTCGTCATCCGCGACAGCAAGCCCGAGGGCGCGGGCAAGGAGCTGCGCTTCACCGAGGCCGAGCTCGACGACTTCGCCACCGGGTGGGTCAGGACGAGGGGCCTGACGCTCTAACCTGGCTCCCTTCCTGAGCACGAAGCACCACGTAGTGGGCCGGCCCGGACAGGTTCCGGGCCGGCCCGTCTCCCCTAGCGAAGGGCGCAGATGACCTGGTCAGGGCACTGGCACGGATACGGTCCGTGGACCGGCAGCAGGGACGCGTACGGCCAGGAGGCCCTACGCCGTCCGGGTGCAGAACTGAACTACGAACACACCCGCGCCTTCGTCGCCTCGACGCTGCCGCCCCTCATGACCGGCCATTGGCTCATGCGGCAGAACCAGACGGCTACGGACCGCACCTGGACCCGTGTGGTGGCCGCCGTCACGTGGTTGAAGAGCACGTACGAGGCGAATCCCCCTGCGGAGAGGGACGACGGCGGCCGCGCCTACGTCACCCTGGAACACAAGATCGCGCACGCGATGGACTCCCTCCCCCGAGGGGTCGACGTCTGCTGGGTGCACTACACCAAGTCCCAGAGCCTGCTCTCCTTCTCGGTGGTGTGCTGCCTCAACCACCACCATCCCGGCCTCCCGTGCCCCCTCCCGCCCGCCTGACCTCCGTACCCCTTCGGTGACGTGAAGCGAGGAAGCCATCCGTGTCACTCAACCTCTTACTGCCCGAACCGGGCGTGACAGCACTCCTGACCTCCTGGCCGGACGAGCCATGCGTGTACGAACGCGAGGCCGGCGAGCTCGACCGTGTGATCAACGCGGAGGCCATCGACCATTACCTGGACACCGGGTGCGTGCCCGCGGACGAGATCGCCGTCGTGAGTGACGGCACGGCGCTGCACCCCGACCGCCACCGCACGGCGGGTCGGACCGACCCGGCGAAGCTGCGGAGCCTCTACGAGGACGGCCACACGATCCGGCTCGGCAACCTCCAGCGGGTCGTCCCCTTCCTGGCGGACGTCTCCCGTGGCATTCAGCAGGAGACCGGCTACAGCAACTACCTGCACGCCTTCGTGACCCCACCCGGCCGTCAAGGCCTGCTCCACCACTGGGATCAGCAGATGGCCGTCATCGTGCAGATCGCGGGCACCAAACGGTGGCAGCTCTGGCGCCCGATGTTTCCCTCCCCGATGCGGGAGTACCAGGAATCCTTCCGCGTCTGGGACCCCGGCTTCATCCCGCAGTGGGAGGCCGCGGGCCCCGATCTGGAGGTCGATCTCCGGCCGGGTCAGTCCCTGGTCCTGCCGAGAGGGTGGGTGCACCACCCTCATACGCTCGACGCGCAGGACCGCAGCATCCACCTGACGTTCGCGATCCGGGAACGCACGCCGGTCTGGATCGCGGAGAAGCTCGTAGGCGGTGTGATCGAGAAGGACGTCTTCCGGCGCGTCATCCTTCCCGGCGAGATCACGGGCCAGCACCTACCCCAACGTGTGCGGGACGTCCGTCAGGCGCTGATCGAGCACTTGACTGGTCTCGATCTGGACGACTTCGCTCGGTTCCTGGCCCGAGCCGCCGTATCGGAGAAGGAATACACCACCTGAGCCGCTGAGAGCTGAGCCGACTGCTCCGGGCGGCGTGAGCGGCAGCCACCTCACGCCGCTCCGGTAACACTGCGGCATCCTCAGAATCGGTCGACCTTCTCGCCGTCCGGGACCTGATAACAGCCGGACACAACCATCAGGTTCAGGCTTGGCGTCTTGCCCTTCGCGAAATGAGTGATCTTGACGCTGTGCTTCTTCTTGTCGTTGTCGGCTGTGAGCTGCATGCTCTTGTTCTTGCTCGTATTGGGCCCGTACTCGACGACTTTCCAGCCGTGCTTCGGGAGTTCCTCCTTGAGCCGCTCCATCACGCCATCAAGTTGGTCGACCGATGCCGGAGTGAAGCTCCACGGGTGGAAGATCTGGAAGTATTTGTCCGGATCCTTGTTTCCACACTCTGTGACGCCCGCTCCACTGTTGGACGCCTCTCCCTTGATTCCGATCAAATCGTAGAGCTCACTGGAAACCTTCTTGGTCGTTTCAACAGCTTCCCTCGACGTGCTGGTCCCAGCGGAGAGGGGCGGGTTGGAGTTCTTGTCGTCAGCCATGCTGCATCCGGTGAAGGTAGCGAGAGCCGTGGATACGAGGAAAGCCTGCGCGCCCAGTCTAGTCTTCACGTCGAGCAACCTCGGTCTACCGGTCCGGAGCATGGGTTGTAATCTACCTGGTCGGTCGCGCCGCATCCTGTGAGTGCGGCAAATAGTGCGGCACCCGGAAATACGCTACCGAAGGTTCCATTCCTCAATTTCCACCTATCCGCACCGGCCCGTCACATATCGTCGGACCAGAGACCCAGAGGGCAAGTCGGAGCGTAGAACCGCCTTGCCCTCTGGGCTCGGGTACTGAACTCAGAAGTGCTGGACCTTCTCACCCGCAGGGACCTGATAGCAGCCGGACACCACCATCAAGCTCAGTTTCGGCGGGTTTCGCTTATCGTAGTGAGTGATCCTTACACTGTGCTTCTTCCCGTCGTTATCGGCCGTGAGACTGATGCTCTTGTTCTTGCTGGTGCCAGGTCCGTAGTCCGTTACTTTCCAGCCGTGCTTGGATAGTTTCTCCTTGAGCCCTTCCATCACACCATCGAGCTGGTCGGCCGATGCCGGAGTGAAGCTCCAGGGATGAAAGATTTGGAAGTACTTGTCCGGATCCTTCCCGCTGCACTCCGAGACACCGGGGCCGGTGTCTGAAGCCTTTCCTTTGATGCCGATCAGATCGTAAATCTCACTGGAGACCTTCTCTGCCTGGTCGGCGGCGGAGAGCGATGTACTCGTGCCGGCGGAGGGGAGTTCGTCAGAGTCCTTGGCGTCAGTCATGCTGCTGCATCCGGTCAGAGTCGTAATGGTGAGGGAAACGAGGAGCGCCTGTGCGCCCAGTGTGTTCTTCACGTCGAGGAGCCTCGGTGGTTCTGGCCGCAATACAGGCCGATCGGTTCGTACGGGAGATTGGACCAGGCGTCACACTGTCTGACGACCGGCCCCGGCAACGGCGTCGGTCAAAAATGGCTATCGGCCCCGCTGGTGAGCTGGCGGCATCGGTTCCAAGTCGGCCTCGTCGCCATGACCCGCTACCACCAGGCCTTGATTCTGGAGGCTCTTGGTGTTCTCTTTCCAGTAGTCACTGTGGCCATCGGTGTCCGTAGTCATCTGGTTAGCGCCGAAGATTGGGTCGCTAGGGATGACCCAAGCGCCGTCCCAGTCCGTTCCGCCGTGCCCGAATCGCCCGATGTCCGGGACCACGTCCCAGTCCGCTTCCTGGTTCCATACGTGCCCTTCGGATACGTCCAGATGTTCAGCTTTGCTCACTTGAACACCGGGGCTGCCTGCGAGGATCACGTCGTCCACGTTCAGCTCGCCCTGCCGAGCCGCGGACCCGATCAGCGTCGTACCGTACGAGTGGCCGATTGCCGTGCGGTGCGGGTCCGAATCGGCGGTACGCGAGGCGTCGAGGCCATCGAGGAATCGGTTGTAGGCCGGCGCGCCGTCGTCCGCGTAATGGCTGAATGCCGCGTCTTTCACAATGCTCTGCGGCGCATCGTAGCCGAGCCAGGTAATGGTGGAAACCGTGCCACCGTCCGCCTCGTCAGTGGCCACACGCCACACGTTCGCCATCCGGTTGATATCCCCGCTGACACTGCTCAGGTTCGATGTCGTGCCCGGGACATAGACCGCCTGATGGTCAGCAGTGTCCGGGTTTCCGTTCGCGACGATCGCTCGCCCGTTTCCATCAGTGCTGAATCCGAGTAGGTACGCCTCCGGAAGGCCCTTGGTGCCCGTCGAGTCGAACCGTGCCTGAATGCTCTTCATGCCCTCATTCGACTTGGTGAGCTCCGCGTGCCGCTCACCGTGCTTCTCGTTCCACTTGGACCAGCTGTCGTTCTGGATGACGGCCGGGTACGGGCCATTGGGGTTGGGCGAATACCTCGGAGGCTCTGGAATCTTGGCAAGCTCCTGCTCCACATGGCCCCTGGTCTGCGCCAGCACCATACGGTTCGCCTCGTCACGGGTCACAGCGGGCAGACCGTCGAGCGCTCCGACCGAAGCGGCGTTCAAGGCGAGGTGGGCCGACTGGTCCTCCGCGCTGAGGCTCTTCCACCAGGCTGCGTTGTCCTTCGGGCTGCCGTCCTTCGGGGGCTCCGGCAGGGAGTCGAGATAGGCCTTGCCCGCCTCGCGGACTCCGCCCGTGTCCGACTGCGCGTCCGCCCAGTCCGGGTGGGAGACCTCCAAGTCGTCGTCGGCCTTCAGTGCGCGCAGCTTCGGCGCCCACTTCGTGTCCGCGTCCGTGGCCTCTTCCAGAGCGTCGGCGATCCGGTTCGCGTAGGCCATCGCCCTGCCGTAGTACGGGTTCGGGTGGATGTTCATCGCCTGGCGCTCCAGCGCGTCGGACGTCGGGCTGCCTCCCGCGCTCCCGGTCACCGTGCCGCCGTCCGCCGTCTTCTCGTCGCCGGGCTTCCTGCCCGCCGGATACGAGACGGAGCCGTTCGCGTTCACCGTGCAGCCGTCGGCCCGGGCGTCCTCCATGGCCGCTTCCAGCTTGCGCTTGGCCACCGCGATGTCGAAGGCGAAGCCGTTCAGCGCGGTGCTCACCAGACCGCACTCGGTCTGCGTGTAGTGGAAGTTCTTCGAGAGGCTCTTCAGTTCCTCGACTGCCGCCTTCGCCGCATCGCCCTCCAGCTGGTTGCGGAGTTCCACACTGATCCGGTTGTCGAGCGCGTCCTTGGCCTCGGAGGCCATGTCACCGGTCGTCCGATAGCCGTCCGCGGCCTCTTCGTACTCCGTCGGCTTGAAGGCCTTGAGCGTCGCAAGGTCCATGACCGGGCTCACTTCTCCTTCGCCTGGCCACCGACGGGCTCGGTGTCCCCGTATGTCACCTTGAGCTTCTCCAGCTCCGCCTGGGCCTCCTCGTCGGACTTCGACAGATCGTGGCCTGCTCCCCGCAGAAGTCCACCCAACGCTTCACAGCGGCCGCTCACATCGCTCACGTACTTCTTCCACGAGGCGTAGAGCTCCTTCTGTGCCGCCGCGCTCTGCGACCCGGTGGTGTCCCCCAGCCCCGCCTGACCGTCGGCAAGCTTCGTCAGCGCCTTGCCGACGCCGTCCTTGAGGCCGGTGACTCCCTCACCGGCCTTGACCCACGTCTTCCTGTTCGACTTCAGATCCCCCGAAGTCGAGCCGCCCGTGGTTCCGCCCTCCGCCGGGGCCTGGTTCAGCTGCATCTGCGCCGACCCATTCACCGCGACGTCAGCTTTGATTTGTTCCCATTCGTCCCACGCCACCGTAAGAATTCTCCCCGTTGTCCCCGATATCCCCGTTCCCCGTGGCCCCGTTTCCGGGTGCCTCGGGTTGAGCCGACATGATCTCCGGGGCCTGCGGGCCAAATCAAATGCGGACCTGCTCCCTGTGCCCTGCTCCCTGCTCCCTGTGCCAGATCGTGATGGGAGGTCGGAACCCTGTTCGCCCGGTCACTCGTCCTGTAAGCGGGACCAAGCGGATGGGACGACATGGTGGAGCAGGCAGACCCTGGTACGGAGTCGGCGGCGGGGCAGGAGGTCCCCGGCGCGGGCGACGGTCGGCGGGGGCGCGTCCTCGCCGTGCTTGCCGTGGTGCTGGCCGGGGTGATGGCGTTCCACCGGGGTGTGCCCAACGCCGTCGGGCGGGTCGGGAGTCTGGTGGAGTCCTTTCTGCCGTGGGCCGGCATGATCGTCGTTCTGCTGCTGGTGCTCGCCCTGGTGCGGCGGTCCGCCGTCGCGCTGGTGGCGGTGCTCCTGCCCGTGGGGGTCTGGGTGCATCTCTTCGGTGGGCTGCTCCTGCCCGGTGCGGGAGGCGGTGGGCGGTCGCTCGTCGTCGTGCAGCACAACGTCAGCGACGAGAACCGTGATCCGGCGGCGACCGCCCGGGCGCTGATCGAGGCCGGGGGCGACCTCGTCGCGCTGGAGGAGCTGGTGGTTCCGCAGCTGTCCGGGTACGAGAAGGCTCTCGCCGCCGAATATCCGCATCACGTCGTCCGGGGCACCGTCGGGCTCTGGTCCAAGTACCCGCTCAGCGGGGAGCGGGTCGTCGACATCAAGCCGCCGAGCATCGCGGAAGGGTGGAGCCGTGGTGTGCGTGCCGTCGTCGATTCGCCGTACGGGGACGTCGCGGCGTACGTCGCCCATCTGCCCTCCGTCCGGATCGGGGCCGGTGGGCTCGCGTCCGAACGGAGAGACGAGAGTGCCGAGTTGCTCGGGCGCGCCATCGCCGCCGAGAGCGTCGATACGGTGATCCTGCTCGGGGACCTCAACGGGACCGTGGAGGACCGGGGGCTGGAGCCTCTCACCTCACGCCTGAACGTGGCCGAGCGCGGCTTCGCCTTCAGCTTCCCCGCCTCCCTCCCGCTGGCCCGGATCGATCAGGTCCTGGCCCGCTCCGCCACCGTCGGCCACCTCCGCACCCTGCCCGCCACCGGCAGCGACCATCTGCCCGTCGCCGCCCGCGTCGTCCTGGGATGACTGCGCGGCCCGGAGCGCGTCGGCTCTCCGTACCGCCTCGACGCGTTGCCTCCAGTTCATGTCCTCGGGGAAGTCGTACGTGTCCGTGTCGACCATCCAGCTCGCGTACGCCGCCGCCCTGCGGCAGCCCACGCACAGCGTCTCGTCGCCCAGCGGGCGGAAGACGTGCTGCTCCCCCTCCCCCGCGCAGGCGATCATCTCCCTGACGGGCGGTGGGGGTGGCGGCGCCGGGAGCGGGGCCACCGGGCATTTCTCGATCAGGCGGTGGCGCAGGAAGCCCACCGCCGAGTGCACCCCTCCCTCGGGCCTGGCGGCCAGGAGCGCGTGCCGCACATCCTCTTCCGACAAGCCGCCCTCCAGCCACTTCACCGCCTCCACCGCCAGCCCGCGCGCCTCCCGAACCCCCAGCAACAGGTCGCGGCGCGTGTGGCGCAGCGACAGCAGCAGCCGTTCCGCCTTGGCCAGTCGGGAGGCGGGGTGGGGCGCCGGGTCGAGGCGCGACGTCTGGGCCGCGTGGGGTGCCGGGGCGGAGTCGGCCGCAGAGGGTGGGAGTTCCGGTGTCGGCTCCGGCTCCCGTGTCGGCTCCGGTTCCGGTAGCGGTGTCGGCTCCGGTTCTGGTTCCGGTGTCGGCTCCCGTGTCAGTTCCGGTTCCGGTTCCGGCCCGGGTTGCGGTTCCGGCCTCGGTTCCGGTTGCGCTCGGCGCTGTTCCGGTTGTTCCGCTTCGGAGGGTGGGTGGGGAGTGGTCTTATCACTGTGGTCTTCCTCCGGTTCATAGCCACCGGCCGTCCGGGGAGTCGGTCCACCGACCGTCGGATACCGCTTACCCGGTGGCGGTGGCGGTGCGGCAGGCGCCTCTTCCGGCGAGCGCCTGCCGCCCCCCTCCAGCGTCGCCCGTACGATCCTCGCCTCGGCGCTCGTCAGCGGCGTGTTCGTGAACAACTGGTCCGTCGCCCAGCGTCCGCCATCGGCCTGGGCCCGCCACTCGTGGACGAAACCGTGCTCCATCAGTTGTTTCTTGGCCAGTTGGTACGGGCGGCCCTTGATCTCCAGCTTCCGTGCCAGCTCGCCGAGCGGGCGGTTCGTGGCGGAGTCGGGGAGGCCCTGGACGTACAGGAGGAGGATTTTCGCATCGCTGTTCATCCGCCGGTCGCGTACGACCGTGTGCGGGGCTTTGGTCCAGCCCGAAGAGGGCGCGATAACATGACGCAGCATTTCTAGTGGGCTCCTGCCACTGGGGGTGTTAGGCCCTCGGGTGGGTGTTCGCGCACCTCCGGGGGCCGCCCTATGCCCGCCTACGTACGCGCACAGAGCGTGATGTCGCCGTCACGGTACCGCACGCTTTCGACCTGGTACGACGTCCGGGAAAAGTGCGCCCCCGCTCACCACCCAGCTCGCAACCGGACTACCGCCGTGCGCCGTTGCGCCAGTCGTTCCCTGTCTCCGTGTACGCGCGTCTGCCCGCCCCGGAACAGGTTCAGCGCCCAGCCCGCGGCCACACACCAGGGCGTGCTGATCCCGGCGAGCCGCTGCGCGACCTCACCCGGAGTCCAACTGGACGACCACCTGGCGGCGAGGCCTTCGATCTCCTCGGGTGGCAGTTCGGTGCCGTCGCCCGGCAGTTGCTCGCTCATCGCAGGAAGCTACCAGCGGACACCGACGCCCGGGTCAGGACGCCGGTGACGGCGCGTAGTGGTGGGCAAGGCCGGTGGCGAGGTCGCGGAGGTGAGCCCTGACTTCGTCGGGGCCGTGCACAGTGATGGCGCTGCCGAACGGCAGGAGTGCTCGCACGTCCTCCAGATGCGGGAAGCGGATCGTGACCCGGCGGCCGGTGGCGGAGTCTTCATGGTCGCCCCGGATGAGGCGTAGGCCGAAGATCCGTTGCGCTCGCCCGATCTGGCTCTCGTCGATGGTG
Organism: Streptomyces sp. CA-278952; assembly: GCF_028747205.1. Taxonomy (NCBI): domain Bacteria; kingdom Bacillati; phylum Actinomycetota; class Actinomycetes; order Kitasatosporales; family Streptomycetaceae; genus Streptomyces; species Streptomyces sp. CA-278952. Next base: position 5,188,058 of record NZ_CP112880.1, on the reverse strand, counting down.
GCGCTGACCTCTATCGCGTGGCGGTGTTCCCACTGCTCGACGAGCGCCTCGGCGACGGTGGCCAAGCTCTGGTTCTCGCGGATCCGTCGTGGTTGGTCGACTTCCGTCCACGTCGTGATGCGTTCGATCCGGTACATCCGTGCCACTCGGTCGCAGTCCGCGACGAGGTACCAGCTGCCGGCCTTGGCGAACAGTCCGTAGGGGTCCACGACAAGGTCGCGCCGGCACGGCTCGCGTGGGCTGTCGTACTCGATGCGCAGCCGACGGCCTCTCCGCACCGCGCCGATCAGCGAAGCCGGAGTCGTGCCGGAAGCTCGTATCTGACGCCAGGGGCGGCTGTCCACGTGCACTACGTCGGTGAGCGGCAGGTGCTGCTCCCGCACTCGACGTGACGGTGCGCCGGAGATCTTGGAAAGCGCGCGCCGGCTTTCCACCGACACGTCGAGCTCCGCACGTTGCCTCTCATCCAGCCCGGTGAGCGACAGATGATCGCGTTCGCCCGGTGTGAGTCGCGCGAGGTCGAGCCCGGACCCGGGCAGCATGGTCACGCCTCCGAAGCGGCCCCGCTGTGCGGATACCGGCAGACCCGCGTCACGGAGCCAGTTCAGGTCCCGGTTGATGGTTCGAAGGGACACCCCGAGCGCCGAGGCAAGCTCCTGTGTCGTCACGGCATCCCTCGATTCGAGGAGCAGCATCAGGGCGAAGAAGCGGTCTGGGGTCACGCACCGATTTTTTCAGGAATGGCGACAGGATGCGGCGCATATACCGATCAGGCTGGTGGATGCGTACCTACGACCCGGGAAAAGGAATGATCATGACCGCATCCGTCGTGTCCATCGTCTACGTGAACGACTCCGCCGCCGCAGCTCGTTTCTACGGCGACCTCCTCGGTATGAGCCCCTCGTTCGAGACGCCGGGATACATCGCCTTCGACCTCGGGCCGGGCGCCGACCTCGCCCTGTGGTCCGGCCAGTTCGAGGATCTGTCACCGGACGTCCCGCGCACCAGTGAGATTTGCCTGGCCATCGACGGTGGACCCGGCGAGCTCAACGCGACGTTCCACCAGTGGCAGTCCAAAGGGGTCACGATCCTGCGCGAACCCCATGACGCGGGGTTCGGGCTGACCTTCCTCGCAGCCGATCCTGACGGCAACCGTATCCGCGTCGCACCGCAGGACTGAGAGACGGCACTGCGGCAGGCGCGCACGCCAGGCGTCGCGCCTGCCGTCGTCCGACTGCGAGAGGTCAGCGACGGGAGACCACGGTCAAGACCTGCGGAGGGGAGCTGTGCCGACCCAGCGGTGGTAGGTGTCTACGTCGACGTTGCTGCCGCACACGATGGTGACAACGTGTCGGCCGGCGAAGCGATCGCGATCTTCGAGGATCGCCGCGATGCCGAGCGCGGCCGAAGGTTCGACGACGAGACCGGCGTGGTCGAGAAGCATCCGCATACCGGAGATGATCGACGACTCCTCGACCAGGACGGCGTCGTCAGCGACCAGGAGGAGATCGTCCAGGACGGCCGGAAGGGGACGCCGGCCGGCGACGCCGTCAGCGATGGTGTCGGTCGAGTCGGTGGTGACGACACGCCGCTGGTGCCACGAGTGGGTCAGCGCCGGTGCGCCCCGCGGCTGGACGCAGATCACCTCGACTTCCGGTGCCCATGCCTTCACCACATGACCCACGCCGGTGGCCAGTGCCCCACCGCCGAGAGCGATCAGGACGGTGTCGAACGACGGCGCGGTATCCACGAGTTCCAGGCCGATGGTCGCCGCGCCCTCACAGGTCTCGATGTCCAGGCTGTCTTCGACCAGCCGGATGCCGTCGTACCGCGCGATGTCCGCCGCCCGCTCGCGAGCCATCTCATGGTCGCCGTCCACCAGCTCCAACCCGGCGCCCAGTGCGCGGATGCGATCAAGCTTGGTCCGCGTCGCGAAGCGGGATGCCACGACCGTGACGTCGAGCCCCCGGCCGCGCCCGGACCAGGCGAGGGCTTGGCCCAGGTTGCCCGCGCTCGCGCACACCGCGGCTGACGAGGCACTGTCGGCGAGCAGGCTCGCGACTACCTCCGTGCCGCGGGCCTTGAAGCTGCGGACCGGGTTCGCCGTTTCGAGTTTGATGCTCACCGTGCACCCGAGGCCGGGCTCCAGCGCCTCGCAGCGGTACAGCGGAGTGTCGAGAAAGACCGGGTCGATCACCCGGCGGGCCGCCCGGATCCGAGCCGTGTTGAGACGCGTCTCCTGCACGACACAGCAGCGTAGCGCCACTTGCACGGGTCCTCTGAGCAATTGGCCGCGGTTGCAGGCCGGTTGGGGTGTCTCGCTGCGGCGGGTACCTCGGGGCGTTCGACGGGGTGACCGTTCTCGAAGCGGGCGCCGGCCCGGACGAGGGCGACGGGGTGGGGTGCGGTGGTCGAAGATCTCGCATGCGGCGGCGGTCTCCAGTGGCTGCTTACGCGTGCCGTGTGAGGGCGTCGCCCCCGAGCTGCCACATTTCGTAGTTGCCGCATTCTGCCGTGACCTCGGCCGCCGAGTGAGCCGCGGCGATGAAGTCGTCGACGACCGGTGAGGTGTGCGTTGCCGCTACCGCGAGGTGCACGTGGTCGGGTGCCAGGTCCGGGATGGGCACGTAGGCGATGTCGGGATGCGAGTAGAAGACGGACGCCGACCGGGCCAGGAAGGAGATGCCGCGTCCGGCCGCCACATGTTCGAGGGTTTCGTCGACCCCGCGCACCGGGTATCCGGCGTTGGCGAACGGGCGCTTGGTGGGCTGCGAGTTCACGTCACCGTCCCACAGCAGCAGCTCACCGGCCAGGTCGGTCTCGGTGACCTCCGCCTTACCGGCGAAGCGATGCCCGGCCGGCAGCACCGCCACCCGCGGCTCGGTGTACAAGGGCGTCAGGCGCAGGCCGGTTTCGTCGATGGGCAGGCGCACGAAGGCTACGTCGATGCGCCCGTCGAGCAGCATCACGGCCTGGTCGTCGCCCTCGATCCGCTGCACATCGACGATCACGTCGGGGTGCCTGCCCTCGAACGCGCGGGCCGCCGGGGTGATGGGAATGCCGGCGCGGAAGCCGACCATGAGCCGCCGGCCGCCGGCGGCCTCGGACACACGGCGGCGCAGCGCGTGGGCGGAGGCGAGCAACGGGCCGGCGTCGGCCAGCAGTTGCCGGCCCGCGTCGGTCAGTTCGACGCCGTGGCGGTCCCGGGTGAACAGTGCCGCGCCGAGATCCTTCTCGAGTGCGCGGATCTGTCGGCTGAGCACCGGCTGCGCGATGTGGAGTCCGTCGGCGGCGCGGCCGAAGTGGAGCCGGTCGGCGACGGCGACGAAGTACCGCAGTTTTCGCAGATCGAGATCCATACGGCCTCCGACGTGGTGAGACCTTCAGGGTATCACCAGGGTCTCAAGAGGTCTTGGACGTTTCCTGGGGGCGGTGGCAGCATCACATACGCGCCTCACGGCGTCGAAAGTGAAATCGATGCGGAAATTCCCCCGGCAGGACCGGAAATCGGAAAGCAGGAATACTGATGAGCAGTATCAGCATCGTCGGACTGGGCAATATGGCCCAGGCTCTGGCCGGGCGGGCGCTCGCCGGCGGTAACACCGTTGAGATCCTCGGCCGCGACCAGGCCAAGGCGCAGGAAGTGGCCGCCGCACTCGGCGGCGCCACCGTGGGCACGGCCGGTGAGATCCCGGCCGGGGACATCGTGATCCTCGCCGTGCCCTACGCCGGCGCGGTAGCGGTGGTGAAGGAGTACGGGGACGCACTGCGCGGCAAGACCATCGTCGACGTCACCAACCCCGTCACCCCTGACCTGCAGGGCTTCGTCGTGCCCGCTGACAGCTCCGGAGCACAGGAGATCGCCGAGGCCGCTCCCGACGACGCGCACGTCGTCAAGGCGTTCAACACGGTGTTCTCCCACGTGGTGGCCGCCGGGTCCGCCGAGGGCCGCCCGGTGGACGTGTTCATCGCCGGCCACGACGCGCAGGCCAAGACCCGCGTGTCGGCTTTCGTCGAGAGCCTGGGGCTGCGCCCCTGGGACACCGGCGACCTATTCATGGCGCGGGCGCTGGAAAACGTCGGCCTGCTGGAGCTGGGCCTGATGAGCCACTCCGTCAAACACACCGATTTCTCCCTCAACGTCACCCTGCTGCGCTGAATAGCGCTCCTCACCTCTTTCCGTGTCGTCCGGGAATGTCTCGCGAGCGTCACGGAAAGCCCCAGTCCACCCCTTTAAGGAATATTCCAGATGCATGTATTCGTCGCCGGCGGGACCGGGCATTCCGGTTCTCACATCATTCCCGAGCTCATCTCCGCAGGGCACGAGGTCACCGGCCTGGCCCGGTCGGACGCGTCCGCTGAGACCCTCTCCGCGCTCGGTGCGAAAGTGCGCCGTGGTGACCTGGCGGACCTCGACGGGCTCAAGGAAGCAGCCGCCGCCTCCGACGGCGTCATCCACGTCGCCCACCGACAGGACCTCCTGCCCACCGGCGGTATGGACGCCGTGGCCGCCGCGGAGCTCCCCATCCTGCTCGCCTACGGCGAGGCCCTCGCGGGAACGGGAAAGCCGCTGGTCACCGCAGGAAGCATCGGCTCACCGGGTGACCTGGGACGGCCGGCCACCGAGGAAGACCCTGCCCTGCCGTCCGGCGAAGAGCACCGGGGCACCCTGCGGGCCCGCAACGTCGTGGAGCGGGTCGTGATCGACCTGGCCGGGCAGGGGGTGCGTTCCTCGGTCGTGCGGATCGCCAACATCGCGCACAGCACGAGTGATGTGGCGGGCTTCCTTCCCACACTGATCGCGCTCGCGAAGGAGAAGGGGTTCGCCGGCTACCCCGGCGATGGCGCCAACGTGTGGAACGCCGTCCACATCCGCGACACCGCCGCCCTGTTCCGCCTGGCCCTGGAGAACGGGCCGGCCGGCAGCTACTGGCACGCGGTCGAGGACGAGGGCACCCCCTTCCGCGACATCGCCGAGGCCCTCGCCGACCGTCTGGGCCTGCCCGCCGTGAGCATCCCCGACGACTCCCTGATGACACCGGGCTACTTCGGATTCCTCACCAACATCGTCACGCAGAGCTACCCGGCGTCCAACGCCATCACGCGCCGCACCCTCGGCTGGGAACCCGCCCAGCCCCGCCTTATCGCCGATCTGGACAACGGCCACTACTTCCCCGCCGCCTGAACGGTTGGCCGTCCACCGCCCGTGCGGGAACGCCAGCAGGCCATCGGCACCGCCATCGCCGCCAGCGAGGACGGGCGATCGGGAGGAAGTGCCAAGCTGACGTGGCATCTCTGCTCCGGTCTGTCCGGTGATCCGAACGAAAGGACCTAGGCCGTTTCCTTCGGATCATCTGATCGTTGGTTGATGTGTGTCGTTGACTGACGCCCAATGGGCGAGGATCGAGCCGCTGCTGCCGGACCGGACTCCGAAGCGGGGCGGGCGGTGGCGGGATCACCGGCAGGTGATCGACGCGATCGCGTTCAAGTACCGCACCGGGACGCCGTGGATGGACCTGCCCGAGCACTTCGGATCATGGAAGGGCGCTCATAACCGGCTGCGGAAGTGGGCCACCGACGGCACGTGGGAGAAGGTCTTCACCGCCCTGCTGGCCCAGGCCGACGCCGAAGGCGACCTCGACTGGGTCGTCGCGGTCGACTCCACCGTCGTCCGAGCTCATCAGCACGCTGCCGGGGCCCGTCAAAAGGGGCCCCGGCCGACGAGCCGGACCACCATGCCCTCGGACGGTCCCGCGGCGGGCTGACCACAAAGATCCACCTTGCCGCGGACAGCCGCTGTCGGCCGCTCGCCTTCGTTCTCACGCCCGGCCAGGCAGGTGACGCACCCGCGTTCACCCAGGTAATGGCCCGGCTACGGGTGCCCCGGCCGACCGGCCGTCCCAGGACCACGCCGGAGGTGGTCCTGGCCGACAAGGCGTATTCGTCCCGCGCGGTCCGCGCTCATCTTCGCCGGCGCGGGGTCCGGGCGGTGATCCCACAGCCCGCCGACCAGGCCGCGAACCGCAAACGCCGCAGCAGCCATGGCGGCAGACCACCGGCCTTCGACCGCGACGCCTACAAACAGCGCAACACAGTCGAGCGGTGCATCAACAAGCTCAAACAGTGGCGCGGTCTGGCCACCCGATACGACAAGACCGCCACCATCTACCAGGCGGCACTCCACCTCGCGGGCATCTTCATCTGGTCCGCGCGCTGACTCGAAGCCGCCCTTGGCACAGAATGATCGTGTGCTTCCCCCTCGACTGCTGTGGCGCGATCCTCGGCCCATTCCCCGGTTCAACCGTCAGGAACCGGTGACACTGATCGTCCGGGACCCCGGCTTCCACGAGCCGACTGACGAGGACGACTGCGCGGTGTTCTCCTACTTCTGTCAGGCGCATGACCGCTTCTACCAGCGCGAGGCTTGCGGGGCGGGGCCGCATCTCATCGCTCTGCACTGTGAGGAGCACGGGCTTGAATACATGTGGCCACAGCCATTCACGCTCATGTTCCCTGCAGGTTTTGAGCCGCCGCTCAGCGGGGTGCAACTCAGCTGGCTGCAAGCAGAGTGGGATGCCGCCTAACCATGATCCGAAAGAGGCGCCCTAGCGCCGACCGTCCGCCGGCGCGGTCACCGCGTCGACCAGGCCCTCCCACGCCTGCCGCGTGTCGGCCGTGTCCGGGTGCCGGGCGCCGAAGATGTCGAGCGCGGCGGCCATGTCGTCCAGGGCCCAGCGGAGTTCGTAGTACGCGAGCAGCTCCGGGTCCGGGCGGTGGCCGGTGAGTTCGGCGTAACGGGACAGGTCCTCCGGGGCGTCGGTGGCGAGCCAGAGGTCGCGCTCCGGCGGTGCGAGAGCGACGGTGTCCCAGTCGACCAGGAGGGTACGGCCTCCGGGGTCCAGGACGTTGCCGGGGTGGGGCTCGCCGTGGGTGACCACCGCGGCGGTGGCGGGAGAGGTCGACGCCTCGGACGTGAGCCTTGCCGTGCTGCTGTCGAAACGGCCCAACGCTGCGTGCAGCGCTGTGCAGTTGGCTGCCAGCAGGGCTTGGCACCGTTGCGCGTACGGGCCCGCATCCGCGCGGAAACGCTGTGGATCGGCCAGGCCGACTTCGATCACCCCGCGAGCCGGCAACGCCGGGTCATGCACTGGGGTCGCCAACGGGGCTCGCGTGATGTGTAGTTGGGTCAGGCGCTCCACCAGCATTCTTCGCGCCCCGGGGTCCAGCACTTGGCCGAAGTGGCCGGCGGGCGCGTCCACGTACGGGAAGACGCTCACGGCGTACCGGTCGGTCAGGCGGAGCAGCGTCCCGCCACCGCCGGTGCGTAGTGGTGCCACCGACGCCGCTTCACCGAGGGCGGATTCGAGCATCGCGGCCGTGTTCATGGCGCGGCTCAGACCTGTCCACGCCCCGGCCGCATCCCGTCCGCAGTGCGGCTTGTGCGCGAGGTCGGCGACCGTGACGAAGGTCTGCCGTCCTTCCGCGTCGGCCGCGACCCAGTGGTGGTCGCCGAAGGCGACCGGGGCGTGGGTGAGCAGGACGGGTTCGATGCCCCAGGCCCCGAGGGTGGCGGCCAGGACGGTTTCGTCGATATCGGACGGCCGGTCCTTCATACGGGACGCCGTGGTGGCTTGCCGTGAAGGACCGGGGGTGGTCGGCGCCGACCGCTGCCGTCACCCTGCCCGTCGCTCCCTTCGCTCCCTCGCCCCTTCGCTCTCTCGCTCCCGAACCTCGGCTCTTCTCTCGCCTCCCACGTCTCCCTCCGACCGCCCCTACACGCTTTGTACACGCTCTCATCACAATTCCGCTTCGCTTCCGACATGCCCCTGATGCGAGCCCGGGCGCGCTGCGAGCATCGGCTGCTCCACAGCACAGAGTTCGGCCTTGGGGGCAACACATGCAGACGAGGAAGCAGTCACGGCGGCCCAGGCACGGGTTCCTCCGCATACGGATATCGGCCGGAGCGGGCGCGCTCGCGCTGATCCTGACGGGGTGCGGAGGCGACGACGGCAACACGGACGCCCAGGGCGGGAAGGCCGCCGCGTCGGCCGGTTCTTCGGCCTCCGTGGATCGGGCGCTGGCACTCATGGACGACGAGCAGAGCACGGACGTGGGCAACAGCCTGGACGTGGACGTCCTCGACAACGACTCCGTCACCCTGGAGAACGGGGACCGGGCCGCGCTGCTCCACACCTACGACCCCGCCGAACTGACCCTGAGCATCGACACCGAGCCCGAGCACGGTTCCGCATCGGTGTCCGGGACCACGGTCACCTACACCGCCGGGGACGGGTACGCCGGCGAGGACGAGCTCACGTACGAGGTCCTCGTGAAGGGCACCGAGGTCCCCGCCGCCACCGCCGTCGTCCGCATCACCGTCGGCGCGGCCACCCCTGAAACGACTCCGACTCCCGTCTCGAATGCCTCGACCCCTGCCCCGGAGGCGACGGACCCGGCACCCGCGTACTACAAGAACTGCGACGCCGCACGCGCCGCCGGGGCCGCTCCCGTCGAGAAGGGTGATCCCGGCTACGCACCCCACCTGGACCGCGACGGCGACGGCGTGGGGTGCGAGCCGTGGGGCGAGTCCTCCTCTTCCTCCTCCTCCGACGGGAGCGGTACGCGTGGTGGTGGGGGTGGTGGCGGCAGCGTCTCCTACGCGAACTGCACCGCCGTACGGAACGCGGGCGCCGCGCCCATCCGGACCGGGGACCCGGGCTACGGGCGGCACTTGGACCGTGACGGGGACGGCGTCGGCTGCGAGTGACCGCCGCACCTCCTCCGGGCCGTGGCCCCCGCCTCTCCTGGGCGTCGCGCCACCGGATCGTTCACGCCGCGTCCTCCTGGGCGCCGCGCCGCCTCCTGGCGGTGAGCGCCAGGTGCGTCACCAGGCCCAGGACGAGTCCCCAGCAAGCGGACCCGATGCCGCCGAGGGTGACACCGGAGGCCGTGGTGAGGAAGGTGACCACCGCCGCGTCCCGGCCCTGCTCGTCCGCCACCGCCTGCGCGAGGCTCGTGGAGAACGTGGCGAGCAGGGCGATCCCCGCGATGACGGCGATGAGCTCGGGCGGCAGCACGGTGAACAGCCCGACTAGGGCGGCTCCGCAGACGCCCGCCAGCAGATAGAAGACACCGGACGCCAGACCGGCCACGTAACGGCGTCGCGGGTCACGGTGGGCCTCTTCGCCCGTGCTGATCGCCGCCGTGATCGCCGCCAGGTTGACGGCGTGGCCTCCCAGTGGCGCGAGCACCGTCGAGGCGAGCCCGGTCACGGTGATGAGCAGCCGGTCGTTCGGACGGTAGCCACAGGCCGCCAGCACTCCGAGCCCGGGCGCGTTCTGCGAGGCCATCGTCACCACGGCCAGCGGGACGGCCAGGCCCACGAACGCCGAAACGCTGAACTCCGGTGCCGTGAAGACGGGAAGGGTCAGCCCGACGTCGACGGACGAGGCGTGGATGCCCGGGGCGACGGAGGTGGCGGCCACGGCCGCCAGCAGGGCCCAGGCCACCGCGTATCTCGGCGATCGCTGCTTGACCGCGAGGTAGGTGGCCAGGGCGGCCAGAACCGGAAGAGGCGCGCCGTCCAGCGCCGAGAACAGGTCGACGCCGAAGGAGAACAGCACGCCCGCCAGCATGGCCGCCACGATTCCGGGCGGTACGCGGCGCATGACCCGGCCGAAGACGCCCGTCAGGCCGACCAGCGCCATGAGGAGACCGCTGACCAGGAAGGCTCCGATGGCCTGCGGGTAGGTGTAGTCCCCGAGGCTGCCGACGAGGACCGCGGCACCCGGCGTCGAGAACGCGGTGATCACCGGCATCCGGGTCCACCAGCTGAGAACGGCACACGTCACACCGCTGCCCACGCACGCCGCCCACACCCATGACGCGGTCTGCGCGTCGGTCAGGTGGCCGGCGGACGCTGCCGCGAGAACCACGAGGAGGGGGCCGGAGCACGAGACCACGACCGTGATCAGGCCCGCGAGGACGGCGGAGAGCGAGGCGTCCGCCAGCAGCCCCCGCCGCCCGGACACAGCCTGTGCGCCCCCGCCAGGGGCCCCTGCGCCCGGGGCCCCCGCATCCCCGGTCGCCACATCCGGGGTGCCTGCGGCCCGGGTCCCCGCGCGGGTCCCCGTATCCGGCCCGGGCGCCTCGTCCGTGCCGTCCCCGGCGCCCTGTTCGGCCGTGGCCATCGTGTCCCTTTCCCCTCCTCGTCCCCCCGGTTGCGGCATCCTCGCCGCTCCTACTCCGTCCGCTGCGCCACCGTGGCGAGCCGTGCGACGCCCTCGGCGAACTCCTCGCCGCTCAGGGTCTGGAACGGCAGCCGGAGGAACACCGTTCCGGACGGCGGTGCCGAGTCCGCCGGGTAGAACGCCGAGCCGCGGGTGAGGGCGATGCCCTCGGCGCCCGCCGCCGCGAGGAACTTCTCCTCCGCGGTCCGTACCGGCAGATGCACGCTGATGTAGTAGCCGCCCTCGGGCACGCACAGCGCGACGTCGCCGAGCGACTTCCGCACCGCCTCGACCGCCGTGTCGTGCCGCGGCCGCAGCAGGTTCCGGACCTCGTCGATGTTCCGCCGGACCAGGCCGCTCGCGAAGGCCCGCGCCGCGACCGCCTGGAGCAGCGGGGCGGGCGAGAGGTAGGTGCTCTCCGCGAGCGCCGCCAGGGCCCTCGGGGTGCCGGGTGCGCCGATGACGTAACCGACGCGCAGTCCCGGGCTGAGGACCTTGCTCAGCGAGCCGATGGTGAGCACCCGGGCACCGTCGACGGAGTCGGCGAGCTCACCGAGGAGCGTGGGGGCCGTGCCGGCGAAGCGGAGTTCCCGGTACGGGATGTCCTCCAGAATCGTGAATCCGAACTCCGCTGACAGCCGCACCAGTTCGCGCCGCTTCTCCTCGCTCGTCGTCACCCCGGCGGGGTTCTGGAAGTCCGGGATGACATAGACGAACGCGGGCACCTCCGTACGCACGCGCTCGCGCAGGACGTCCAGGTCGAGGCCGTCGTGCCGCAGCGGTATCCCGGACACCTGCCCCCCGTGCCGCTCGAAGATCTGGACGGCGCGGTCGTACGTCGGCGCCTCCGCGAGGACCTTCCTGCCGGGTGCGTTCTTGAGGAGATGGGCGGCGAGCAGGTCGAGGGCCTGGAGCGAGCCGTTGGTGACGAACACTCGGTCGGGGTCGACGGCGTGGAACGCACCAAGCTGGACGCGGAGTTCACGGTCACCGGTGTGGTGGCCGATGGGCGCGTACTGGAAGACCCGGTCCGGTTCGGAGGCGAGGATCGAACCGGTCAGCTCCGCGATGGCGGCGGATGGGATCGCTTCGAGCGGAGGGATGCCACGCGAGAAGTGGACGGTCGCGGAGGGCGCGGAAGCAGCAGCGGTCACTGAGAGAGCTCCTTGCCAAGTGACGTGTATGGAGGGCTGGTTCGGGAGGCCGGGGGCCTCAGCGTGCGGCCGTGCTCGTGGTTCCGCGGGCGTCGACGGCGAAGCCGGCGTCGATGTCGGCGACGGAGTCCGCGCCGAGCTGGAGCAGCGTGTCCTCGATCTCGCCCCTGAGGAGGTCGAGGACCGCTTCCACTCCCTGCTGTCCGGCCAGGCCGAGGCCCCAGAGGTAGGGGCGGCCGACGCACACCGCGTCCGCGCCGTACGCGAGAGCCTTGACGACGTGGACGCCGGAGCGGATGCCGCCGTCCATGAGGACCAGGGCGCGGCCGTCGACCGCGGCCGCCACCTGCTCCAGGGCGAACAGGCTGGGGACCGCGCCGTCGAGTTGGCGGCCGCCGTGGTTGGAGACGATGACGCCGTCGAGGCCCAGGGCGACGCAGCGTTCGGCGTCCTCGGCCCGCAGGATGCCCTTGACCACGATCGGCAACCGCGTACGGGACCGGATCCATTCCAGGTCGTCCCAGGTCAGCGGCAGGCGCTCGATGCGCGCGCCGTCCGGGATGTCGCCGGTGAGCACGCCCAGCGCGCGCAGGTTGCCGAAGTCGACGTTCGCGGGGGTGCGGAAGCCCGCGCGCCGGGTGCTGATGCGGCGGGCCGCGTAGTTGGCGTCGACCGTGACCACGAGCGCGGTCGCGCCGGCGTCCTCCGCCAGGGCGATCGTCGCGACGACGTCGTCGCGGGACCGGTAGGCGTAGAGCTGGAACCAGCTGTCGCTGCCGACCGCGCCGGTCACTTGGGGGAAGGCGTAGTGGCTGTCGGTGCTGACGATCGATACGGTGCCCGTCGACTCGGCCGCGCGGGCGGTCGCGATCTCGGCGTCCTCGTGGAGGAGGCGCTGCGGGCTGGTCGGGGCGAGCAGGACGGGCAGGGCCAGCCGCTGCCCGAGGACGGTCACCGAGGTGTCGGGTTTGACGCCCGTCCCGCCGAGGGCACGGGGGCGCAGCCAGACCCGGTCGAAGGCCTCCGCGTTGGCACGGACCGTGAGCTGGGTGTCGGCGCCGCCCGCCACGTACGCCCAGGTAGCGGCGTCGAGAACGGACGCTGCGGCCTGCTCGTAATCGGTCAGCGTCAACAGCCCGGATAATTCCCTTGCCATGGAACCTCTTCCGTAGTCGGATGAATTTCCGTCAGGCGAACTGATCGAATCCCATCTTGGCCACCATCCCGGTGACCACGAGGACCAAAACGACCCGGACGAATCCGGATCCTCTTTTCATCGCGGTGCGCGACCCGATCATCGCGCCGGCGATGTTACCCACGGCCATTCCCAGGCCGAGGGCCCACAGGACGTTTCCCTGCCAGGCGAAGATCGCGAGGGCCCCCAGGTTGGAGGAGGCGTTGATCACCTTCGCCATGGCCGCGCTCTCCAGGAACTGTGTCGCGAGGAGCGTGGTGAAGGAGATGATGAGGAAGGTGCCGACGCCGGGCCCGAATACCCCGTCGTAGAAACCGATGCCGACTCCCGCGATGAGGATGGCCGCATTGCGGCGGCGCGGGGTGACCACGATGTCTCTCTGCTGAACCCCGAAACTCGGCCGGAAGGCCACGAAGAGCGCCACCGTGATGAGCAGCCCCATGATGACGGGCCGGAAATAGCTCGTGGGAACGCTCGACGCGGACAGCGCGCCGAGTGCGCCGAAGGGGACCGCGAGCCCGGCGGCGGGCAGCAGGACCGAGCGGTCGAGCTTGGTGCGCCGCTGGTACATGTACGCGGCGGTCGCGGTGCCCATGACCGCCGCGATCTTGTTCGTGCCCAGCGCCACCGCGGGCGAATACCCGGGAAAGGCCAGCAGGAGCACCGGGATGAGCAGCACCCCGCCACCGCCGACCACCGCGTCCACCCAGCCGGCCGCTGTCGCGGCCACGAGCAGGCCAAGCACTTCGTACAGTTCCACTCTTCCTCATTCACGTGACGTGGCCCCGGCTCCCGGGGCCGGGTCCTGTCGCCGCCGGGGTCAGACGACCCCGCGGATGTCCGTCATCGCCGGCAGCACGCGCGGGTGCCGCATCATGCGCTGGGCCCACAGCGGGGCGCTGCGCAGGGAGTAGAACCGGCGCAGCCAGCGGTCCTGGCCGTCGTAGCGGGGGGTGAACGCGGTGCGGCCGTGGACCACGACGTGGTTGTCCAGGACGACGAGGTCGCCCGGCGCGAGCACCAGGTCGTGGCAGACCCGCTCCAGCGCAGCGGCCAGGGCCCGCAGCGCGGCCCGCGCCCGCGGGTGATCGCCCGCGGTGTTGTGCGAGTTGAAGCGCATGAACGGGCGGCCGGCCGGGCCGAAGATCACCGGGTGTGGGCCTGCCGAGGGGCGGGGGCCGGGGATGTTCCGGGTGAACGAGGTCGGGTAGAGGCTGTGGAACTGCGGCTTCCGCAGCTCCGCCACCTCGCCGTCCGTCAGCAGCGGCAGCGCGTCGCGCACGGAGGAGACACGGGTCGCGGCGATCTGCTCGTGGTCCTGGCGCAGGCAGAGCAGGCCCAGGTAGTCGGGACGGAGCGGGTGGTGCACGTTCTCGGTGTGGAAGTCGAAGGCGACCGATCCACTGTTCTCTATTCGGCTTTCCTCGCCGCGTACGGGATGCACGTCGTGGAAGAGCGCGCCCGATTTCTCGTCCTGATATCCGGTCAGCGAGCCGAGGAGATCCGCGACGAGCAGGAGGGTTCCGTTGGTCGGGTGGCCGTCGAGGACATGGGCCTCATGTGCCTGCGGAGTCTTCGGCAGTTCTCCCACCGAAACGCCGCGCAGCATGCAGTATCCGTTGGATTCCACGTCCGAGGCGAAATCCAGGACCCTTCTTCGCATTCCGCCGGGGAGGTCCATGAGGAGCCCCGAGACGACGATGGGTATCGAGTCCGATAAGCGTGCGGCGAGTGAGGATAACTCGCCCAATTTCTCCGCCTCCGACTCGCTCAATCGGTAGTCGTTCAGAGCCTGGGTAACCATTCCCATGATTCCTCACCGATATCCGCGTGCAGGATTGATCATTACGGTGGGAAAGGTATCCCGTGCCGATTCTTTCCGTCAACAATCGATTTCGGACAGTGACGACTCCGGTTAACAGGTCCGACATCGGTGACGTATTGCCCAGATGGCTGCAACTACATGAAAAGCGCGGCAAAACACCCCTCCGGACCAGGGGTGCGGACTCGGCCACTCCCGTCCGTTCACCGGCCTGAGCTGCCCCTATGGCTCCAGATGGCCGGAAGATGAACAGCCCGTATTGTCCCGCTGGGTGCCCTTGGGGCCGTATCCCAACGGTCTCGAGGGCCCCTCGGAGTTCATTTCCCGCCACCCGGACCGACGGAGCCAGGACGGTGACCGGTGTGAAGGGGGTCACACACGGCCGCGAGGAAGGCCGCCATCTCCCCGTACACCGCAGCCGTGTTGTCCAGGTGGGCGTCGTGGCCGGCTCCCGGGATCACGCCGATCCGCGTCCCGGGGTGCCGGGACCGCATCCGGTCCGCCTCGTCCGGCTTCATCGTGCCGTGCTCGCCGCGCACCACGAGCGCCGGGCAGCGCAACTCGTCCCAGTCGTCCCAGTAGTGCCGGTGCGCGTTCTCCTGCACGGTGGCGACCATCACGTCCCGGTCGACCCGGGGGTGCAGCCCGCCGGGGCCCGGCACGAGCCCCGCCGCCCAGGCCCGGCCCGCCGGCCCGCCGCCGAAGAACGCCTCGGCCGCCCCCGCGTCCGGGAACGGCACCGGCCACGAGTCGAGCCAGTCACCGATCCGGTCCGGCAGTTGGGGACTCGGCCCCGCCGGGCCCGCCTCGATCAGGACCAGCGCGCGGCACACCTCCGGGTGGGCCGCCGCCGTCAGCAGCGCGGTGAGGCCGCCCATCGACTGGCCGGCCAGCACCGTGTCCTCCCCTGCCAGTCCGAACCGGTGCGCGACCGCGAGGACATCGCGGACGTGCGCCGCCCGCGTCACGTCCCCGGGGCGGCGGGTGCTCGCCCCGCTGCCCCGGGCGTCGAAGGCGATCACCCGGTGCGTGGACGCGAACCGGGCGGCCAGCGCCTCCCACTCGCCGGAATGACCGGCCAGGCCGTGCAGCAGGAGGAGGGGCGGGCCCTCGCCGCCGTGGTCGGTGCAGGAGAGGCGTACGGGGCCGGATCCGCCCGTCGCTTCGCCGTCCTCGA
Source organism: Streptomyces sp. CA-278952 (assembly GCF_028747205.1). Lineage (NCBI taxonomy): Bacteria > Bacillati > Actinomycetota > Actinomycetes > Kitasatosporales > Streptomycetaceae > Streptomyces > Streptomyces sp. CA-278952. The sequence goes on along the minus strand of NZ_CP112880.1, from coordinate 5,172,481 downwards.
CCGTCACCGTCGTCGTGACCGCCCCCACCCGACACCTCCCCGTACCCCTCGGTCCGGCTCGCCGGCCCGACCCCACCGCCGAGGGCGGGCCGGCGGACCGCTCAGCCGCTCAGCGCGTGCGACACCGTGTAGATCGCCAGGCCCGCCAGCGCGCCGACCACCGTGCCGTTGATCCGGATGAACTGGAGGTCGCGGCCGATGTGCGCCTCGATCTTCTTCGAGGTCTGGTCCGCGTCCCAGCCGGCCACCGTCTCGCTGATCAGCGAGGTGATCTCGGCGCGGTACGTCGTCACGACGTACACCGCGGCGTCCTCCAGCCAGCCGTCCAGCTTGCCCTGGAGCCGTTCGTCGCTCGACAGCCGCGCACCCAGCGACATCAGCGAGGCACGGGCCCGCAGCCGCAGCTCGCTGCGCTCGTCCTCCGCCGCCGAGAGGATCATCGTCCGTACGGACGACCAGGCCGAGGCGATGACGTCCTGGACCTCACTCCGGCCCAGGATCTCCGACTTCAGCCGCTCCACCCGGGCCCGGGTGTCGGCGTCGCTCTGGAGGTCGGACGCGAAATCGGTCAGGAACGTGTCGATGGAGCCGCGCGCCGGGTGCTCCGGCATGTCCCGCATCTCCGTGATGAATCGCAGCAGTTCCTTGTAGACCCGCTCGCCCACTCGCTTGTCGACGAACCGCGGGGTCCAGCCGGGGGCTCCGCCCTGAACCGCGTTCATCACCGAGTCGCCGTGCTCCACCAGCCAGTCGTGTGCCCGGACACAGACGAGGTCGACGACCTTGCGGTGACCGCCGTCCGTGACGACCTTCTCCAGCATCTTGCCGAGGCCCGGGCCGACCTCCGCCGCGTCCGCGCGCCGGGTGATGGCCTCGCCGACCACCGCCTGCACATCGGAATCCCGAAGGACCGTGAGCGCGCCGCGCAGGGCCGTCGCCAGCTCGGCGGTGACCCGGTCGGCGTGGGCCGGCTCCGCGAGCCACACACCGAGCCTCCGGCCGACCCCGAGAGCGTGAATTCGGTCACGAATGACGTCCCCGGAGAGAAAGTTCTCGCCAACGAAGGAACCGAGTGACTGTCCCAGCTGATCCTTCTTGGTGGGGATGATGGCTGTGTGCGGAATGGGCAGGCCGAGCGGGCGCCGGAAGAGCGCCGTGACGGCGAACCAGTCCGCCAACGCGCCCACCATCCCCGCCTCGGCAGCCGCCGCGACGTAGCCCGGCCAGCCCTCCACGCCTGAGTTCTTCGCCCAGGTGGCCAGGACGTAGACGAGCGCGACGAGCAGAAGGAGGCCGGTGGCCGTGAGTTTCATGCGCCGTACGCCGCGCTGCTTCTCCTCGTCGGCGGCGGTGTACGCGAACGAGGCCAGCGGGCCCGCCCCCGCCCTCGACCCCTGTCCCTGCCCCGTCGCCTGTGCCGGCGGCAGCACCGATCGCTCCGATCGCTCCGACTTCTGCACCGCGTCCTCGCCCTGCTCCTGCTCGCCGGATCCGGTCCGTTCCATCCGCTCCACCCGTCCGCGTGCGCCTCGCCCCCGTGACGTACGCATTGTCCCTGCCTCCCCTACTCCCGGGCCGCACGTCGAGTTCCCGACGGCCTGTCGCATCATGGGACCAGCACGATCATCACAAGGAGAAACACCGCACATGCCCAGGCGCCAGGGGTATGCCCTGCTCATCGCCCTAGTGGCGGGCACAGCCGTGCTCGCCGCCGCCGTCGCCTTCGGTACGACGCTGCTCTCCGGCCCACGGTCGACACCGCTCCCGCCCGCCGAGACCCAGGCGGCGGCCCGTAACCCGGTCGCCCCCGCGACCTCGGGCGGCAGGTGGGTCACCACCTGGGCCGCCGCGCCCGTCCGCGCCGAACCGGGCACCGAGGACGGGCTCCCCGGGCGCACCATCCGTAACGTCGTGCACACCAGCATCGGCGGAGAGGTCGCCCGGATAACCCTGTCGAACCTCTTCGGCACGGGCCCCCTGGTCGTCGACCAGGCCACCGTCAACACCCGGCCGGTGACCTTCAAGGGCTCCGCCGTCGTCACCGTCGCGGCGGGCGGACAGGCCATCAGCGACCCGGTCGTGGTACCCGTGGCCCCCGACTCCGACCTCCAGGTCGGCTTCCGCACCCCGCGGGCGGGCGGGCCGGTCACCTACCACCCCCACACGCACCAGACCTCGTACCTGATCGACGAACGCGGCACCTTCAGCACCACCCACTGGCGCTATCTGACCGCCGTGGACGTCCGCAGCGAGAGCGCGCGCGGCGCGATCGTCGCCTTCGGGGACTCCCTGACCGCGGGCAGCGGCTCCACCACCGACGCCAACGCCCGCTGGACCGACGTCCTCGCCGACCGGCTGGGCGGACGGTACGGAGTCGCCAACGCGGGCATCGCGGGCAACCGGGTCGTGGGCATCGGCCGCGGCACCGGGGGCCAGTCGGGCACCGACCGGCTCGACCGTGACGTCCTGGCGGTCGCCGGGGCCCGGACGGTCGTCGTGGCGCTCGGCATCAACGACGTACAGCAGCGCCCCCACGAGGCCGACCCCCAGCGCATCGTGGACAGCCTGCGCGCCCTCACCGACCGGGCGCACGCGCGCGGGCTCACGGTCGTCGGCGCGACGCTGACCCCGTTCGAGGGCTTCGCCACCTGGACGCCCCAGCGCAACGCCGTGCGCCAGGCCGTCAACGAGCAGATCCGGGCGGGCACGGTCTTCGACGCGTACGTGGACTTCGACGCCGCGGTACGCGACCCCGCCGCACCGAACCGGATCCTCGCCGCGTACGACTCCGGTGACCATCTGCACCTCAACGACGACGGGTACCGCGCGCTCGGCGACCGGCTGGACCTGAAGGTCCTGGACCGGGCCGGCGCACCCCGGTCCGACGCGCTGTGAGGCCCTGAGGGGCCGCTCGGACCCCCGGACCCTCAGAGTTCCTTGCGGCGACCGCCGTCCGCGCCGCCGTCCGGGCCCTCCAGCTCGCGGCGGCGCGCCTCCCGTTCGGCCTCCTTCGCCTCCTTCAGCCGGCGGCGCTCCGCCTTCGTCCGCTTGCGGTCCACGCCGACGCCGCCCATCAGGGCGAAGCCGGTGATCCGCACGTACGGGGCGTCCGGAGCGGGCTCGCCCTCCTCGTTGGAGCCCTCCCCGAAGCCGCCCATGATGCCGACGCCCCTGACATCGACGTTCAGTTCGGGCGGTGCGGTCACATGGATGCCGCCCATGATGGTGATGCAGCGGATGACGGTCTCGCGGTCCTCGAAGTGCGCCTCGCGCAGATCGATCTCGCCGCCGCCCCACATCGCGAACGCGGTGAACATCCGGCCGACCGTCCAGCGGCCCTTTCGGTTGAACCCGCCCCACAGGGCGAACGCCCCCTTCGAGGTGGCGTTGCCGCCGATCCTCGCGGGCCAGTTCGCCGCGGAGCCCCGCAGCGGGGCGGGCGCGGACGAGCCGACCGGAGCGACCACCGAGCCCGGCGCCGGAAGGTCCTGGACCAACGGCTCCAACTCGCCGTGCGTGCGGGCCTTGTAGGCCGTTTCGAGGCGCTGGTCGAACTCGTCCATGTCCAGTCGTCCCTCGGCCACCGCCTCGCGCAGCAGTTCCGCGATCCGCTCACGTTCGGTATCGGAGGCACGCATGTCCGGACTCTCACTTGTCATACGGCGCAGCCTATTGAACGCACCCGTTCCCGGCCCAGACATGCAGGACCACGACCTGCGCGCGCCGCTCCGGTGGAGTGCCCGCCGCGCCGCCCCGAGTGGGTGTGCGCGTCACGGCGCGGACGCGTACATCCTGGCGATCACGGCCTCGATGTCCGGTTCCCGTACCGACAGGTCGACCAGCGGGTAGTCCGCGGCGATCCGCGCCACCAGCGGGGCGGCCGACGCGGCGGCGGGGAACGCCAGCCACTGGCGCGGGCCCTCCACCTTGACCGCCCGCAGGGCCGGCGCGCCGCCCGCCTCCTCCGACTCCAGGACGATCGGGGGGAGTTCGCTCTCCAGGTCCACCACGAGCATGCGTTCGCTCTCCCCCACCTCGTGCAGGCCCGCCAGCGAACCGTCGTACATCAGACGCCCGTGGTCGATCACCATCACCCGGTTGCACAACTGCTCGATGTCGGTGAGGTCGTGCGTCGTCAGCAGGACCGTCGTCCCTCGCTCGGTGTTCAACTCCTTGAGGAACTGCCGCACCTTGGCCTTGGAGGTCACATCGAGGCCGATCGTCGGCTCGTCCAGATAGAGCACCTCCGGATCGTGCAGCAACGCCGCCGCGATGTCGCCGCGCATCCGCTGCCCCAGCGAGAGCTGCCGTACGGGAACTTCCAACAGCGCGCCCAGATCGAGGAGTTCGACGCAGCGGTCCAGGTTCTCCCGGTAACGCCGGTCGGGGATCCGGTACATGCGGTGCATCAGCCGGTACGAGTCGCGCAGCGGCAGGTCCCACCAGAGGGTGGTCCGCTGGCCGAAGACGACACCGATGCGGTGGGCCAGGCGTGTACGTTCGCGGGAAGGGTCGATGCCCGCGACCCGCAGCCGGCCGCCGCTCGGGGTGAGGATGCCCGTCAGCATCTTGATCGTGGTCGACTTCCCGGCCCCGTTCGGACCGATGTAGCCGACCATCTCGCCGCGGGACACCCGGAAGCTGATCCCGTCCACCGCCCGCACCTCGCGGCGCTCGCGGCGCAGCAGTCCGGCGCGGCGGCGGACCTGGAAGACCTTCTCGACGCCGTCGAGAGTGATGAAGCCGTCGCCGTCGCCGCCGATGCCCGTGGTCGTAGTCGTGGCCGTACTCGTGGCTGTGGTCGTGCCCGCGCCTGTGCCCACTCCTGTGCCCGTGCCCGTGCCCGTGCCTGTGCCTGTGCCTGTGCCTGTGCCTGTGCCTGTGCCCGTGCCGTCACCCATGCCCGTACCCTCCTCCGTGATCGTTCCCGCTCAACTGCCCGTGCTCCGGTACGCCCGCAACCCCGCCCGCCACGCGATCCCCGCCAGCCCCCAGCAGGCCACCGCCACCAACGGCGGCAGGAACGCCACCCACTCCGGCAGGTCGACCGGGTACTCCCGGTCCAGCACGTACAGCGCGGGCAGCCAGCTGACGAAGGCCAGCGGCACCACGAACGTCACCCCGCGCACGAGGTCCGCTCCGAAGATCGTGGGCGGGTACTGGAGCAGCGTCGTCCCGCCGTACGTGAAGGAGTTCTGCACCTCCGAGGCGTCCTGCGCGACGAACTGGAACGCCGCCCCCGCGACGAAGATCGCCCCGAAGATCGCCGCACCGCTCACCACCATCATCGGCAGCATCAGCACCTTCAGCGGCGTCCACGCGATGTCCAGCGAGACCAGCGCGTAGCCGAGGACCAGCAGCCCCTGCGTGATCCGCCCCAGCCGGCGCAGCGCGAACCGGTCCGCCGCGACCTGCGCCAGCACCGGGACCGGCCGCACCAGCAGGGTGTCGAGCGTCCCGTCACGGACCCGGCGGCCCACCCGGTCCATCGAACCCAGCAGCAGGTCGCACAGCCCGAACGCGGTGGCCGACACCCCGTACAGCAGGGCGATCTCCTGCAACGTGTAGCCGCCCAGGGCGTCGACGTGCGAGAACATCAGCAGGATCGTCACGAAGTCGAAGGCCGTCACCGCGAAGTCCCCGAACACCGTCATGGCGAACGAGGCCCGGTACGCCATCGTCGAACGCACCCACATCGCCATGATCAGCCCGTAGGCCCGCACGCCCTCCAGCAGCCGGGGCCGCTCCGGGAAGGGGAACGCCTCCGGCGCCCCCCGTGCCCCCGGCACCCCGGCCTTCTTCTCCGTCCGCACCACGCTCTCAGCCACCCTGCACCACCACCCTCCTGGTCGCCGCGGTCTGCAGCAGACGGCCCGCCAGCAGCAGCACCACCGCCCAGCCGCCCTGGAACGCGTACGCCTCCACCAGCCCCCACCCCGTGTGCTTGCCGAGGAACACATCGGCCGGGACCTGGAGCAGCGAGGACCACGGCAACGCCCGCGCCACCTCTCCCAGCAGGCCGGGGAACAGGTTCAGCGGCAGCAGCATCCCGGAGAAGAACAGCCCGGCCAACGACACGATCCGCATCGCGCCCGCCCCGTCCATCAGCCAGAACGCCGACATCGCGACCAGGAAGCGCACCGCGAAGCTGACCACCACGCCCAGAAACACCGAGACGAAGAACGCCGGCCAGGTCCACGGCGATCCCGGGAGCGCCAGATCGAACGCGAGCGCCCCGAGGAACATCGGCACCACACCGCGCCCCAGCAGATGGAACGCCGCCCGGCCCAGGTCCGACGCCAGCCACCACAGCTGGAGGTCGACGGGACGGTACAGGTCGACGGCGATGTCCCCCGTACGGATACGCTCCGTCAGCTCGTCCTCGAAGCCGCCGCCCATCATGGCGCAGGCCATCAGCAGGGCCTGCCCGAGCCAGACGTAGGTCAGCGCCTCGGACGTGTCGTACCCGCCGAGCTGCGGACGTGCGTCCCACAGGGCGATGTAGGTGTACGCCACGATGAAGCCGAAGACCGTGTTGGTGAACACCCCCGCGGCCGTGGCCGTCCGGTAGGTGGCGTAGCGCCGGAACGCACCCCCCGCCACCACCGCGTAGAGCCGCACGTCGTCCCCTCTCCCCCGGCACCACCGGCTCCCGACACCAAAGCGCCCGAGCCTAGTGCAGGCGCCCCGGCCCCCGCGACCGCGTTTTCGGGACGACGGTGACGACCGGTGGAGGGAACGCCCCGGGGAGAACCGAAGGTTTCCCGGCAAAACGGGCACTATGGGAGAACTGACCACGCCCGAGGAGCCCCACGGACATGAGCGACGAGCCACAGCACTGGGCCCCCCGCGACCCCTCGGGCGCGGCGGCCGCACCCGGGAGCCACCGGGGAGAGCCGCCGGCGAACAGCGGGAAGAGCCGGAAGAACGGCAGGAAGCGGCGCACCGGCTGGCGGCGTGCCGTCCCCACCTGGCGGATGACCCTCGGGACCGTCCTGGGCCTCGGGCTCCTCCTCATCGGAGGGTTCGTCGCCGGATACCAGTTCGTCGACATCCCGGCCGCCAACGCCGCGGCCACCGCCCAGTCCAACGTCTACCTCTACAGCGACGGCAGCGTCATCGCCCGGGACGGCGACGTGAACCGGGAGAAGGTCAAGCTCTCCCAGGTCCCCGCGACCGTCCAGCACGCGGTACTGGCCGCCGAGGACCGGGACTTCTACTCCGAGCGGGCCGTGGACGTGAAGGCGATGGTCCGGGCCGGCTGGAACACCGTGACCGGCAAGGGCAAGCAGGGCGGCTCGACGATCACCCAGCAGTACGTGAAGAACTACTACCTCGGCCAGGAGCGGACCGTCCTGCGCAAGGCCAAGGAGTTCTTCATCGCGGTCAAGCTCGACCGCGAGGAGACCAAGAACCAGATCTTCGAGGGCTACCTCAACACCAGCTACTTCGGGCGCAACGCCTACGGCATCCAGGCCGCCGCCCAGGCGTACTACGGCAAGAACGTCGAGGACCTCACCACCGCCGAGGGCGCCTACCTCGCCTGCCTCCTCAACGCCCCCAGCGCCTACGACGTCGTCGCCCACCCCGACAGCAGGCGCGCCGCCCAGCACCGCTGGAACTACGTCCTGGACGGCATGGTCAAGGAGAACTGGCTCGATGCGGCCGAACGGGCGACGACGGAGTTCCCCACCCCCGGCGAGGCGAGACCGCCGACCGGGCTCTCGGGACAGCGCGGCTACATCGTGCAGGCCGTCGAGGACCACCTCGACCAGCGCGGCATTCTCGACGGGAAGACCCTCGCCACCGGCGGCTACCGCATCACCACAACTCTCGACAAGGCCAAGCAGAACGCCTTCGTCAAGGCCGTCGACGCCAACGTGATGTCCAGGACCAGCGCCGAACGCGAGGCCGACCGCAACGTCCGCGTCGGCGGGGCCTCGATCGTCCCCGCCACCGGCGAGGTCGTCGCCCTGTACGGCGGCATCGACTACACGAAGCAGTACGTCAGCAACGCGACCCGCCGCGACTACCAGGTCGGCTCCGTCTTCAAACCGTTCGTCCTCACCTCCGCCGTCGTCAACGACTCCACCACCCAGGACGGCCGGCGCATCACGCCCAACACCGTCTACGAGGGCGCCAACAAACGCATGGTCGTCGGCGCGCAGGGCCCCACCGACTACGCTCCCGCCAACGAGGACGACGTCGACTACGGCGACATCACCGTGCGCACCGCCACCGACAAGTCGGTCAACTCCGTCTACGCGCAGATGGCCCAGGACGTCGGCCCCGGAAAGGTCCGGGACACCGCGGTCGCCCTCGGCATCCCCACCGACACCCCCGACCTCATCGCCTCCCCCTCCATCGCGCTCGGCACCGCCAACGCCAGCGTCCTGGACATGACCGAGGCGTACGCCACCCTCGCCGACCACGGCCGGCACGGCCGCCACGTCCTCGTCGAGAAGGTCACCAAGAACGGCACGGAGATCGAGCTGCCCGAGCGCACGACCGACCAGGCCGTCAGCCGCGAGGCCGCCGACACCACCACCGCCGTGCTGCGCAGCGTCGTGGAGGGCGGCACCGGCACCGCGGCCCAGGCCGTGGGCCGCCCCGCCGTGGGCAAGACCGGCACGGCCGAGGAGGACCGGGCCGCCTGGTTCGCCGGGTACACCCCGGACCTCGCGACCGTCGTCGCCGTGATGGGCCAGAACCCGAAGACGGGCGCCCAGACCCCGCTGTACGGAGCCCTCGGCCTGCCCCGCGTCAACGGCGGCGGCGCCCCGGCCGAGACCTGGGCCGCCTATACGGAAGCGGCGCTGCGCTCCTCCCCGGCCCAGGAGTTCGACCTGGAGACGGCACCCGGCTCCGACGAGGAGGACGAGCCCCAGCTCGACGAGAACCCCGACGGCAGCACGGACCCGTCCTCCTCGTCGGAACCCACCACCGGCCCCTCCGGCACCCCGGAAACCAACCCGGCCGGCAGCAGCCCGCCCACGACCGGCACGGACACCGGCGGGACGAGCGGCACGGACGGCGGAACGAACAACACCGCCGGCGCCAACGGCGGCTCCCGAGAAACAGGGAGCACCGGCGGCACCGGCGGTGACGGCTACAGCGGAGAGAACGGTGACAGCGGGGGCGGCTGAGACGTCCGCCGAGGGCGTGCGCAGCACCGGCCCCGGAGGCCCCAGGTACGTATGACCGGGAGCCACCGAAACCCGTACGTCAGTGCCCGGAGGTCGCCTTCAGGCCGACCACGGCCACCAGCAGCAGACAGACGAAGAAGATCCGGGCAGCGGTCGCCGGCTCGTTCAGCGCGACCATGCCCACGATCGCCGCACCGGCCGCACCGATACCGACCCACACGCCGTACGCCGTACCGATCGGCAGCGTCTTCGCCGCATGGGACAGCAACACCATGCTCGCCACGATCCCGAGGCCGGTGAACACGCTCGGCCACAGCCGGGTGAACCCCTCGGTGTACTTCATCCCGATCGACCAGCCCACTTCGAGCACACCGGCAATGATCAACAGAACCCAGGCCATGACTGGCACCTCCGACGACGAAACCACGTGAACAGAACGGGTGCGTCGTCTTTGCAGGCCCGGTACGGCGCGTCTCGTCGGGGTGGTACCACCGTAGCAAAAAACGGGGAAAGGGCCTGGTGACACCGGTCACCAGCCCCTGAACAGCCACGGCCCCCCAGGGAGCCCTACAGATCCCTACAGATCCCTACAGATACAACCCGGTCGAATCCACCGACCCCTCGAACCGGTCGGCGGCCACCGCGTGCAGATCACGCTCCCGCATCAGGACGTACGCCACACCCCGCACCTCGACCTCGGCACGGTCCTCCGGGTCGTACAGCACCCGGTCGCCGGGCTCCACCGTCCGCACGTTCTGCCCGACCGCGACGACGACGGCCCAGGCCAGACGCCGGCCCACCGCGGCCGTCGCCGGAATCAGGATGCCGCCGCCGGAGCGCCGCTCCCCCTCGGACGCGTCGTTCCGCACCAGCACCCGGTCGTGCAGCATCCGGATGGGCAGCTTGTCGTCGTCGGCGGAGCCGGTGGCGCCGCGATGGCCCTCGTGGGTGTTGTCGCTCACGCCCGCAACCTACCTGCCGGGCCCCGGACCGTACGCCTCCGGGTGCCGAACGCCACCGGACGCGTACCGACCGCCGCCGGTCACCTGCGGCGACGCCCGGACACAGTGAGCAGCCCCACCACACCGACCACCAGCAGAGCCGCGGGAATCACCCGCTCCAACCGCGGGGAGCCGTCCTCCGCGACGAACTGCGCCTTCACCTCCGACACCGAACGGTTCACCGCGACGAAGGCACGGCCGGCCGTCCGGTCCACGGACTGGGCCGCCTTCGCCTTCGCGTCACCGATGATCGTCTTCGGGTGTACCCGCACCCCGATCTCGTCGAGCACCACGGCAAGCTGCTTGCGCCTGCTGATGATGTCCGCCTCGATCTGCGCAGGGGTCCTGGCATCCGACACTGCGCCGCCTCCGTGGTCGTCGTCCGGTAAACCTTCGTCTGAACCTTCATCGACAGTCTGTCAGCTCGAACCCCCGCACACCCGGCGGCACCCCTATTACCCTCGGTCCCGTCCGACCCGCGCACCACCCGAGGAGAACCACATGAGCGAGCGACTGAAGCCCGGCGACCCCGCTCCCGCCTTCACCCTTCCCGACGCCGACGGCAACGAGGTGTCGCTCGCGGACCACAAGGGCCGCAAGGTCATCGTGTACTTCTACCCCGCCGCGCTTACCCCCGGATGTACCAAGCAGGCCTGCGACTTCACGGACAACCTCGACCTCCTGACGAGCGCCGGGTACGACGTCATCGGCGTCTCCCCCGACAAGCCGGAGAAGCTCGCGAAGTTCCGCGACACGGAGAACCTCAAGGTCACTCTGGTGGGCGACCCGGCCAAGGAAACATTGGAGGCCTACGGCGCCTTCGGCGAGAAGAAGCTCTACGGCAAAGTGGTGACGGGCGTGATCCGTTCCACCGTCGTCGTCGACGAGGACGGCAAGATCGAGCACGCGTTCTACAACGTCAAGGCGACCGGCCACGTAGCCAAGATCATCAGGGATCTGGGCATCTGACGTCCACCGCCCGGGGCACCGACGGCCCCGGGCCACCCCTCACACGATTCCCGCAATTACGGCGATTCCGACCAGCGGCCGACCGCAGAACGTGTTCAGATCATGTGAGGGAGATCGCATCGGCCCACGAAGTCGGTTTGCGACCGCCATGACTGCGCAGAAGCTTTTCCTGGAACACACTCCGAGGAAAGGACCCGGCCATGGCGGCCCCCGACCCCCACCAGGCGGCCGACCCCGAAGCGGTCAAACGCCACCCCACGCTCTTCCGGGCCATCCGGAAACGGCGGAACCCGCGGCTGCGCCGGACGGACATCACGGTCACGGACGACGCGGCGGTCAAGCGGGCCGTCAAGGCCGCCTCCCTGGGCAACGCCATGGAGTGGTTCGACTTCGGGATCTACTCCTACCTGGCCGTGACGATCGGACACGTGTTCTTCCCGTCCGGGAACGAGACCACGCAGCTCCTCTCCTCCTTCGCGACCTTCGCGGTGGCCTTCCTCGTACGGCCGCTCGGCGGCATGTTCTTCGGGCCGATGGGCGACAAGGTCGGCCGCAAGAAGGTCCTCGCGCTGACGATGATCCTGATGGCCGTCGGCACGTTCGCGATCGGCCTGATCCCCTCGCACGACACGATCGGCGTCTGGGCCGCGGTCCTGCTGATCTTCTTCCGGATGCTCCAGGGCTTCTCGACCGGCGGCGAGTACGGCGGCGCCTCGACGTTCATCGCCGAGTACGCCCCCGACAAACGACGCGGCTTCTTCGGCAGCTTCCTGGAGTTCGGCACCCTGGCCGGCTACGTCGGCGCCGCCGGCCTCGTGACGGCCCTGTACGCCCTCCTGAACGACGCGCAGATGGAAACCTGGGGGTGGAGGATCCCGTTCCTCGTCGCGGGCCCGCTGGGCCTGGTCGGCCTCTACCTGCGACTGCGCCTGGACGAGACTCCCGCCTTCCAGAAGCTGGAGGGCGGCACGGCGCACGCGAGCGAGGCGGCGGACGGCGTCGAGTCCACGGCCAAGGGCGACCTGGCGAAGATCTTCCGGCAGCACTGGCGGACGCTGGTCCTTTGCATCTGCCTGGTCGGCGCGTACAACATCACCGACTACATGCTGCTGTCGTACATGCCGACGTACCTCTCCGACGAGCTCGGCTACAGCGAGACGCACGGGCTGTTGATCCTGCTGGCGGTGATGGTGTTCCTGATGACGATCATCAGCCAGATCGGCAAGCTGTCCGACCGCTTCGGCCGCAAACCGCTGCTGATGACCGGGATGCTGGGCTTCCTCGTCCTCTCCCTGCCCGCGTTCCTCCTCATCCGGGTGGACGGCATCCTCCCGATCACCATCGGCATGCTGATGCTGGGCCTCTCCCTGGTCTGCATGCTCGGCACGATGTCGGCCGCGCTCCCGGCCCTGTTCCCGACGAACGTCCGCTACGGGTCCCTGTCGGTCGGCTACAACCTCTCCGCGTCGATCTTCGGCGGCACGACCCCACTGGTGATCACGGCCCTGATCAGCTGGAGCGGCTCCAACCTGATGCCCGCGTACTACGCGATGGCGGCGGCCCTGGTCGGCCTGATCGCGGTCGCCTGCATGAAGGAGACGGCCCAGCAGCCGCTGATCGGCTCCCCGCCGTCGGTCGAGACGGACGAGGAGGCGGCGGAACTGGTCCAGGCGCAGGCACCGGACCCGAAGTTCTGACCCGCTCCCTTCCGGCCTTCTCTCGGAGGAACGGCCCGCACTGCTCGCGTCGAGCGGTGCGGGCCGTTCCTCGTTCTCACCGGATTTCGGGCGTGACTGTCCGATAAACGGTTTGTTACTCCGTACGAGGCCGCGAACGCGCGGCCGGGACGGAGGGGGCATGGGGTCGGTTCGCTACACGCGTGAGCTTCTGGAAGAAGCGGCGCGTATGACGAAGAACGCGTCGGACGCCGTGCGGTGGTGCGGTGGTAAACCAACGCCCGGCAGTCGGCGCTATCTACGCAAGAAGATGTCGGATGCGGGCATAGACATCTCGCACTTCGCCACCACATGGGTTCGCCACACGGAGGAGACGCTCCGCGAACTGGCTGCCCTCTCCACGAGCGTGGCCGAGGTCGTGCGCCGGTTGGGCATCAGCCCGGTCGGCGGCAACCAGGCGCACATCGGCCGCCGCATCGCCGCCCTGCGGATCGATACCTCCCACTTCACTCCGGTGGGTCCCGGCAGCCGCAGAACGAAGACCTCGCAAACGACTTCCTTGACGCTCCGCGCCCCGTCGGACGGCAGAATCCCCGGTGAGCGACTGCGTCGAGATCTCGTCCGCACGGGGGTCGAGCACGCGTGCTCCGAATGCGGCAACGTCGGGAAATGGCAGGGGCAACCGCTTCGGCTCAAGGTGGACCACGTCAACGGCGACTGGTGGGACAACCGACTGGAGAACCTTCGCCTCCTCTGCCCCAACTGTCACGCGGCGACGGACACTTATCGTGGCCGCAGGCGCAGGAGGGCGGCGTGATCACCAAGTACCCCTATGACCTGCTGGAGCGCAGCGCAGCAACATCGAGCAGCCTCGTTGACGTCCTGCGCCACCTCGGGGCACCCCTGGGCAGCCGATCGCTCCGCTACGTACGCGACCGGCTAGCGCACTACGGCATCGACACGACTCACTTTGTCGAGGAGAGTCTCCCGCCAAGAGAGCGCTGCCAGTATCCACGCGAACTCCTCGCCGAAGCCGCCGCCCGCTCGCTCGCACAGCATCAGAGAAATGTTCACGTACATGGGCCTGCCGCCGAGCGACAGCCCGTACGGCTACCTGCGCAAGAGGTTGGATCGGCTCGGCATCGACACCTCACACTTCACCAGCGGCCGCCGGTACGGAACGCCCTCCACACCCCGTACCGCACTGGTCGAAGCGGTCGCCGCGTCCCGCAGTCTGGCCGGCGTTCTGAGGACCTTGGGACTGGGCAACAACGGCACTGCTCGCGCTCGCGTGAAGCGGGACATCGAAACGTACGGGTTGTCCATGGATCACTTCACCGGACAGGGTCATGGTCGCGGGACGCGCTCTCCGAACCGTAAGCCCGCGACGGAGATACTTCGGCGCCTGGACACCGGAGCCTCCCGGACGAAAACGGCTCAGCTACGACGAGCCCTGGACGACCTCGGAGTTCCGCACGTCTGCGCGAAGTGCGGAACCGGTGACACTTGGCGTGGCAGGCGGCTCGTCCTGGAGATCGACCACATCGACGGCGATCGGCTCGACAACCGCCGCGAGAACCTCCGTTACCTGTGCCCCTCGTGTCATAGCCAGACGCAAACCCTCTCGAAGCCGCGCCAGGTCGCACAGTAGAGTGGGCCGCGCGGGTCCGTACCCCAGCTGGCCAAGAGGGCGCCGGTTTAGGTCCGGTGTGTCGTGGGTTCGAGTCCCACCGGGCCCACAGGTGCAGGGCGGCTGCGACCTTCGTTTCGAAGGAAGCAGCCGCTCGTACTCTTCGCTACCCCGCCAACTCCCGCACCACCGGCACCAGCGCCCGGAACGCCTTCCCCCGGTGGCTGATCGCGTTCTTCTCCGCCGGGGTCAGCTCCGCGCACGTGCGGGTCTCGCCCTCCGGCTGGAGGATCGGGTCGTAGCCGAAGCCGCCCGTGCCGGACGGGGTGTGGCGCAAGGTGCCGTTCAGGCGGCCCTCGACCACGCGTTCCGTGCCGTCGGGGAGGGCCAGGGCGGCGGCGCAGGCGAAGTAGGCGCCGCGGTGTTCGTCGGCGATGTCGCCGAGTTGGGCCAGGAGCAGGTTCAGGTTGGCCGTGTCGTCGCCGTGGGTGCCGGACCAGCGGGCGGAGAAGATGCCGGGGGCGCCGCCGAGGACGTCCACGCAGAGGCCGGAGTCGTCGGCGACGGCGGGGAGGCCGGTGGCGCTCGCCAGGGCGTGGGCCTTGAGGAGCGCGTTCTCGGCGAAGGTGACGCCGGTTTCCTTGACGTCGGGGATGTCGGGGTACGCGTCCGCGCCGACGAGGTCGAGGTCGAGTCCCGCGTCGGCGAGGATGGCGTGGAGTTCGGTGATTTTCCCGGCGTTGCGGGTGGCGAGGATCAGGCGCTTCATGGGGCGATTATCGCCCCGGGCGGCGGCCCGGGCGGGCCGTGCCGCCCTCGGTCCGGCCCGGACCGCCCGGTCGCGCCCCTGACCCGCCCCGCCCGGTCGCGCCCCTGGCCCGCCCCGCCCCCGGTGGTTACGGGGTGCAGACCTTGCCGATCTCCGTCGCCGCGTCCGTCACGGGGGTGATGTCGGGGGTGGCGTCGCCGGCCTCGATGGACTTGCGGACGTCTGTGACGCCCGTCTGGAGGTCGTCGACGGCCTTGGAGAGGTCGGCGTTGTCCGTGGAGTCGCCGAGCTTCTTGAGCTCGCGGTCGATCTCGTCCAGGGACTCGGAGGCCTGGGTGATGTCCTCGGAGGCGTTGGAGACGGCCTTCTGGAGGTTGCCGACGCTGGTGGCGATGGCGTCGGCGGTGCGGACGCAGTCGAGCGCCTTGTCGAGGCCGGCGCAGCCTGCGGCCGTGGTCAGCGTCAGCAGGGTGGCGGCGGTGGCGAGTGCGAGGCGTTGGTGGCGGCGCGATGCCATGGTTCGGTCCCTCCCCGGGGATCGTTACGTGGACGGACGCACGGTTCGACCCGTGCGCCCGTATCCGTAACGACGCTCTGTGGTGCGTATTTGGTTGCTTCTTTACCCGCGGAGGGTGGGTCGCTACGCGTCCTGGGTGCGGGCGAGTGCGTCGCGCTGGAGAGCGGCGAGGTCGACGCAGCCGGCGGTGGCGAGGTCGAGGAGTGCGCCGAGTTCCTTGCGGTCGAAGGGTGCGCCCTCGGCGGTGCCCTGGACCTCGACGAAGCGGCCGTCGCCGGTGCAGACGACGTTCATGTCGGTCTCGGCGCGGACGTCCTCCTCGTAGCAGAGGTCGAGGAGCGGGGTGCCGTCGACGATGCCGACGCTGATGGCGGCGACGGTGTCGGTGAGCGGCTTGCGGCCGGCCTTGACGATCTTCTTGCCCTGGGCCCAGGTGACGGCGTCGGCGAGGGCGACGTAGGCGCCGGTGATGGCGGCCGTGCGGGTGCCGCCGTCGGCCTGGAGGACGTCGCAGTCCAGGACGATGGTGTTCTCGCCGAGGGCCTTGTAGTCGATGACGGCGCGCAGGGAACGGCCGATCAGCCGGCTGATCTCGTGGGTGCGTCCGCCGATCTTTCCGCGTACGGCTTCGCGGTCGCCGCGGGTGTTGGTGGAGCGGGGCAGCATGGAGTACTCGGCGGTGACCCAGCCTTCGCCGCTGCCCTTGCGCCAGCGCGGGACGCCTTCGGTGACGGAGGCGGTGCAGAAGACTTTGGTGTCGCCGAAGGAGATGAGGACTGAGCCCTCGGCGTGCTTGCTCCAGCCGCGTTCGATGGTGACGGGGCGGAGCTGTTCGGGGGTGCGGCCGTCGATGCGAGACATGGGCCCGACTTTATCCGGTGGCGGGGGTGGCTCCGTTCGGGTGCGGTGGCGGCCGCCATGCCCCGACGCCCCCGGGTGCGGGGGCGCGTGGGCATGGCACAGGCCCCGTCCTCCGGTGGGGGGACGGGGCCTGTGGTTTCCGGCGTGGGGTCAGCCGGTCACATCATGTCTTCGATGTCGGCGGCGATGGGGTCCGCGTCGGTGCCGATGACGACCTGGATCGCGGTGCCCATCTTGACGACGCCGTGGGCGCCGGCGGCCTTGAGGGCGGCTTCGTCGACCTTGCTGGGGTCGTGGACCTCGGTGCGGAGGCGGGTGATGCAGCCTTCGATCTCGTCGATGTTGTCGATACCGCCGAGCCCGGCGACGATCTTCTCAGCCTTGGTGGCCATGTCCTTCTCCCTGGTTTCGCGCGCAGACGGCCGCCCGCTGCGGGTCCGTTTTGTCACGGTAACGCACGGTTGGCCCAACTTCACGGGCGGGTAACCGGATGATCCCGAAAGATGACGATCACCGGCGCCCTGCCTTCGGGACGGACCCCGGACCGTGACGCAACTGGTCTACACCAGTTTGCAACGACCGCCAAACGTGAAGTGTTCCCGGGAGGACGCCCATGAGTTCGAGCGCCGCTGCGGTACCGCAGCGAAAAGGGTGGAACGGACCGGTCCAGGGCCTGCAGAAGGTCGGGCGGAGCCTTCAGCTCCCGGTGGCCGTCCTCCCCGCCGCCGGCCTGCTCGTCAGTCTCGGCAACCTCTTCAGCTCGTACCTGGACGGCGCCTTCTGGGACAAGACCTCCAAGGTCCTGCTCAACGGCGGCGGCGCGATCCTCGACGGCGAGCTGGGCCTGCCCCTGTTGTTCTGCATCGGCGTCGCCATCGGCTTCGCGAAGAAGGCGGACGGCTCCACCGCGCTGGCGGCCGTCGTCGGCTTCCTGGTCTACCGGGGGGTGCTGACCGCCTTCCCCATGGACGGCACCGTGACGGAGGCCCTGCCCGACGGCGAGCCGCAGAATCCCGGCGTGCTCGGCGGCATCCTGATCGGGCTGCTGACCGCGGTCGTCTGGCAGCGCTACCACCGCACCAAGCTGGTCGACTGGCTCGGCTTCTTCAACGGGCGACGCCTGGTGCCGATCCTGATGGCGTTCCTCTGCGTGATCCTCGGCGTGCTGTTCGGACTGCTGTGGCAGCCGGTGGGCGACGGGCTGACCTGGTTCTCCAAGCAGCTGATCGACCTCGGCTCCTGGGGCGCGGCGATCTTCGGCTTCGCAAACAGGTTGCTGATCCCGATCGGCATGCACCAGTTCCTGAACACGTTCTTCTGGTTCCAGGCGGGCGAGTTCACCGGGGCGGACGGCCAGACCGTGCAGGGCGACATCTCCCGGTTCTTCGCCCAGGACCCGTCGGCCGGTCAGTTCACCTCGGGGTTCTTCCCGATCATGATGTTCGGCCTGCCGGCCGCGGCCCTGGCCATCACCCACTGCGCGCGGCCCGAGCGCCGCAAGGAGGTGGCGGGCCTGATGGTCTCGGTGGCGCTGACCTCGTTCGTCACGGGCGTGACCGAGCCGCTGGAGTTCTCCTTCATGTTCGTCGCGCCGCTGCTGTACGGCGTGCACGCAGTGCTCACCGGGGCGTCGATGGGCATCACCTGGCTGCTGGGGGTGCACGCGGGGTTCAGCTTCTCGGCCGGGTTGATCGACTACGTCGTCAACTGGCATCTGGATACGAAACCCTGGCTGATCATCCCGATCGGCGCGTGCTTCGCGGTGATCTACTACGTGGTCTTCCGTTTCGCGATCATCAAGTTCGACCTCAAGACACCGGGGCGCGAACCGGAGGAGGTCGAGAGGGAGATCGAGAAGGACCTCACCAAGTAGCGCGGCGCGGCAAGTGCTCCGGGTCTTCGAACCCGGTGCACACGGCACGCATGAGGCCCCCGGACCACCGGTCCGGGGGTCTTCGGCATGTCACCGATAGTGCCGGATCTGCTACTGCGAATAAGCAGGTAATTGCAGGTTCCTTATCTAACCCTCACCGTGCTAAAACTGGTCTACACCACTGAGTGGTCCAGACCACGGCTGTCTGCCGGCGTCTGTCGAGTCGCCGCCTCCCCACATCAACGACCTGGGCGGCACCGTGTCCCATGGAGGAAGTTGATGACCACGGCTGAGACCGCACCCGCGGCCGAGAAGAAGAAGGGCGCCGGCGTGATGGCCGTCATGCAGCGCATCGGCCGCAGCCTCATGCTGCCGGTCGCCGTGCTGCCGGCTGCCGCGCTCCTGGTCCGCCTCGGCAATGGCGACATGCTGGGCCGCGAGTCGTTCCCGACGTTCATAACGAAGCTCGCCGGCTACATGTCCGCGGGCGGCAACGCGCTCCTCGACAACATGGCGCTGCTCTTCGCCGTCGGCATCGCGATCGGCTTCGCGAAGAAGTCGGACGGCTCCACCGCGCTGGCCGCCGTCACCGGCTACCTCGTCTTCCAGAAGGTGCTCGCGACCTTCACGGACGGCAGCCTGCCGCAGAAGGCCACCGTGGTCGACGACAAGATCGTCATGGTGGACGCTCCCGTCAACGCCGGCGTCCTCGGCGGTGTCGTGATGGGTATCGTCGTGGCCCTGCTGTACCAGAAGTTCTACCGGACGAAGCTGCCCGACTGGGCCGGCTTCTTCAGCGGCCGCCGTCTGGTCCCGATCCTCTCCGCCTTCGCGGGTCTGCTCATCGGTATCGTCTTCGGTCTGATCTGGCCGGTCCTCGGCGCGGGTCTGCACAACTTCGGTGAGTGGCTCGTCGGCTCCGGCGCGGTCGGCGCGGGCATCTTCGGTGTCGCCAACCGTGCGCTGATCCCGGTCGGCATGCACCACCTGCTGAACTCCTTCCCGTGGTTCCAGGCGGGCGAGTACAACGGCAAGAACGGTGACATCGCCCGCTTCCTGGAGGGCGACCCGACCGCCGGACAGTTCATGACCGGCTTCTTCCCGATCATGATGTTCGCCCTCCCGGCGGCCTGCCTCGCGATCGTCCACTGCGCCCGCCCGGAGCGCCGTAAGGTCGTCGGCGGAATGATGTTCTCGCTGGCGCTGACCTCGTTCGTCACCGGTGTGACCGAGCCGATCGAGTTCACCTTCATGTTCGTCGCCCCGGTGCTGTACGCGATCCACGCGGTGCTGACGGGTGTGTCGATGGCCCTGACCTGGGCGCTCGGCATGAAGGACGGCTTCGGCTTCTCGGCCGGCCTCGTCGACTTCCTGCTGAACCTCGGCATCGCGTCGAAGCCCTGGCTGCTGGTCCTGGTCGGCCTCTGCTTCGCAGCGGTCTACTACGTGGTCTTCCGCTTCGCGATCACCAAGTTCAACCTGCCGACCCCGGGCCGGGAGTCGGACGAGGAGCTCGCCGAGCTGCAGAAGGCCGAGGCGAAGTAGCCTCCGCCACGCCCGTACGCCGGAGCCCCCGCTTCCCGAAGACGTCTTTCGGGAGCGGGGGCTTCGGCGTACGTACCTGTCGTATGTACGGTCGTGTCACATCGGGCGTACGGGCACGTCCAGCCGGTAGAGCTGGCGGGAGCCGCCCTCCGGTCCCGGGTCCCCGGGCTCGCCGGGGCGGAAGCCGAGCCGCTCGTAGAAGACGCGGGCCCCGCTCTCCACCGCCCCGGGGTGGTCGGGTCCGAAGGTGATCACCTCGACGGTGCCGGGCCCGGTGACGTACCGACGCATCGCCTCCGCCATCAGGAGCCGTCCCACGCCCGCGCCGCGGCGGTGTTCGGAGGCGACGAGCCAGTGCACGTGGTACGTCGGCGGTTCGGCGCCGAACAGCAGGCCGCCGACGGGGCCGGACACGTCGGCGGACTCGGCGACCAGGGCCGCCCCGTCACGGATGTGGGCTTCCACCGCGCGGTGGAAGCCCGGCTCCTCGACCATCGGCCCGAACCAGTGCTCGACCTGGGACGCCAGGGCCAGGAAGCCGTCGAGGTCGGCGTCCCGGGCGGGTCTGATCGTGATCATCCGAGCAGTCTCGCAGAGCGGCCCGGGGCCGGTGGCGCGTCCCGCGAAACCGGGCCGCCCGCCGCCCGCGCGGGGCTTCAGAGCTCGTACACCGCGCCCGGGGCCGCCAGTTCCACCGGGCCCGGGTAGGCCGCACGGGCGTCGGCGGCGTTGCGGTCGGCGTCGGTCCACGGCGGGATGTGGGTGAGGACGAGCCGGCGTGCTCCGGCGCGGGCCGCCGCCTCACCGGCCTCGCGGCCGTTGAGGTGCAGGTCCGGGATGTCCTCCTTGCCGTCGACGAACGACGCCTCGCAGAGGAACAGGTCCGCGTCCCGGGCCAGCTCCTCCAGCGCCTCGCAGGTTCCCGTGTCGCCGGAGTAGGCGAGGACGGAGCCGCCGTGCTCGACCCGGATGCCGAAGGTGTCGACGGGGTGGCGGAGCTTCTCCGTGCGGACCGAGAAGGGGCCGATCTCGAAGGACTGGGACTTGAGGGTGTGGAAGTCGAAGACCTCGCTCATCGCCCGGTCGGAGGGGGTGTCCCCGTGGGCGGCGGTCAGACGATGCTCGGTGCCCTCGGGGCCGTAGACCGGGAGGGGGACGGGGCGGGCGCCGTCGTGGCGGTAGTAGCGCACGACGAAATACGCGCACATGTCGATGCAGTGGTCGGCGTGCAGATGGCTGAGGAAGATCGCGTCGAGGTCGTAGAGACCGACGTGGCGCTGCAACTCGCCGAGGGCGCCGTTGCCCATGTCGAGGAGCAGCCGGAAGCCGTCGGCCTCTACGAGGTAGCTCGAGCATGCCGAACCCGTGGAGGGGAACGAGCCGGAGCAGCCGACGACGGTGAGCTTCATGGAGCGTGAACCTCCGGTACGCGGGAACGGGGAGGGTTCGTGCGATTCCGCCGGGGCTTCGTACGGGCCTGCGGAGCTTCGTACGGTGCCTGCGGAATGGGTTCTGCGGTTTGTCGAGCGTAAGGCGCGAAACTCCGCGTCGCTCCTCCGCTGCCCTCCGTTGTGGGGGAACTCACCTGCTCTGTCACCGGTTCGATGGAAGCGCGCCCACGGGCTGCCCCGCCGTGCCCGTCCCGGCCGCCGGTACGGTCGGGGGATGAACACGTTCTGGTGGGTGGCGCTGGTCGCCGTGGTTCTGCTGGCGCTCGTGGCCGCGGTGGTGGACGGCCGGGGGCGCTCGGACCGGGGGCCCCGCTCGCGCCGGCCCCGGCAGCCGGTGGGGTCGACCCGGCCGCCGTCCCGGCCCTCGGGCCCGTCGGGTCCGGAAGGCCGTGGGGACGGGCGTACCCCTCGGGCCGGCGAGGTGTGGTGGGCCGATGTGCCGTACGAGGACGGGCCCGGGTCGAAGGACCGGCCGTGTCTGGTGATCTCGGTACGGGGGCGGGGCCGGGGGCGCACGGCGCTGGTCGCTAAGATCACCAGCCGTCATCACGAGGAGCGGCCCGGGGTGATCGCGCTGCCCTCGGGGAC
Organism: Streptomyces sp. CA-278952; assembly: GCF_028747205.1. NCBI lineage: Bacteria > Bacillati > Actinomycetota > Actinomycetes > Kitasatosporales > Streptomycetaceae > Streptomyces > Streptomyces sp. CA-278952. The sequence goes on along the minus strand of NZ_CP112880.1, from coordinate 5,150,455 downwards.
GGTCGGGGACCGGCAGGGGCGGCAGAGCTTCCTGGAGACGGACGAGCTGCGGGAGGTCCGGATCGCCGGGTTCCGGCGGCGGGTGGGGACGGTGGATCCGGGGGTGTGGGAGCGGGTGCGCGGGCTGGGGGCGGGGTGAGGGGCGGGGCCTTTTCGGGGCTCCGCCCCGGGCCCCGCCCCTCAAACGCCGGAGGGGCTTGAAAGATGTCCTCAAGCGCCGGACGGGCTGGGACGGCCCGGACCGGCTGAGAGATGTCCTCGAGCGCCGGACGGGCTGGGTTGGCCCGGAACGGTCACGCCCAGAGCTGGCCCTGAAGCGTTTCGATCGCCGCTTCTGTCGTCTGTGCCGTGTAGACGCCCGTCGACAGGTACTTCCAGCCGCCGTCCGCGACGACGAAGACGATGTCGGCGCTCTCCCCCGCCTTGACCGCCTTGTTGCCCACGCCGATCGCCGCGTGGAGGGCTGCGCCGGTGGAGACGCCCGCGAAGATGCCCTCCTGCTGGAGGAGTTCGCGGGTGCGGGTGACCGCGTCGGCGGATCCCACGGAGAAGCGGGTGGTGAGGACCGAGGCGTCGTAGAGCTCGGGGACGAAGCCCTCGTCGAGGTTGCGCAGGCCGTAGACCAGGTCGTCGTAGCGCGGTTCGGCGGCGACGATCTGGATGCCGGGGCGGTTCTCGCGGAGGTAGCGGCCGACGCCCATGAGGGTGCCGGTGGTGCCGAGGCCCGCGACGAAGTGGGTGATGGACGGGAGGTCGGTGAGGATCTCGGGTCCGGTGGTGGCGTAGTGGGCGCCCGCGTTGTCCGGGTTGCCGTACTGGTAGAGCATCACCCAGTCCGGGTGCTCCGCCGACAGCTCCTTCGCGACGCGCACGGCGGTGTTGGAGCCGCCCGCGGCCGGGGAGGAGATGATCTCGGCGCCCCACATGGCGAGGAGGTCGCGCCGCTCCTGGGAGGTGTTCTCCGGCATGACGCACACGATGCGGTAGCCCTTGAGCTTGGCCGCCATGGCGAGCGAGATGCCGGTGTTGCCGCTGGTGGGCTCCAGGATGGTGCAGCCGGGGGTCAGCCGGCCGTCCTTCTCGGCCTGCTCGACCATGTGGAGCGCGGGGCGGTCCTTGATCGAGCCGGTGGGGTTGCGGTCCTCCAGTTTGGCCCAGATCCGGACGTCCTCGGACGGGGACAGCCGGGGCAGACGCACCAGAGGTGTGTTGCCCACGGCTGCCAGCGGGGAGTCGTACCGCATCAGCGCATGCCGCCGGCGACGGCCGGGAGGATGGTGATGTTGTCGCCGTCGCTGAGCTTGGTGGTGATGCCGTCGAGGAAGCGGACGTCCTCGTCGTTGAGGTAGACGTTCACGAAGCGGCGGAGCTGGTCGCCGTTCGCGCCGTCGACGAGTCGCTCACGGATGCCGGTGTGGCGGCTCTCCAGGTCGGCGAAGAGGTCGGCGAGGGTGTCCCCGTTGCCTTCGACGGCCTTCGCGCCGTCGGTGTAGGTGCGGAGGATGGTCGGGATGCGGACCTCGATGGCCATGGCGTGGGCTCCTGTCGAAAGCGTGGAGGTGGCGTGGGGCGCGCGTTTCTGACCCCGCGCAGGGGGTGGTGCGTGTGGATGGGGCGCGCGTACCGCGGCTCAGGCCGGGCGGCTCACGGGCAGGCTGCGGGCGGGACAGATCGCGCTGGCGAGCCTGCACAGGTCGACGTGCAGCCGCGCTACGAGCAGCGTGCCCGGCGTCTTGTTGCTCACGTCATGGGGAACCATGCGGGCATCGTATCGATTCCCTGTGCGGAAACCCGAGTGTCGTATCAGATGGTGGATGGCGAGTGACCACTATGTGGAAATGGAGGGCTTGGTGAGCCCCTCCGGCAGGTAGACGACCGTGGGTGCGCCGGTCTTGGGGTGGGTGCTGACCTCGGCGGCGACGCCGTACACGTCGCCCAGCAGTTCGGCCGTGAGGACCTCTTCCGGGGTGCCGGAGGCGACGACGCCGCCGTCCTTGAGGACGTAGAGGCGGTCGCAGTAGTACGCGGCGAGGTTGAGGTCGTGCAGGGCGAGGAGGTTGGTGGTGCCGAGGTCGCGGACCAGGGAGAGGACCTCCAGCTGGTAGCGGATGTCCAGGTGGTTGGTCGGCTCGTCCAGGACGACGAGAGACGGCTGCTGGACCAGGGCGCGGGCGACCAGGGCCCGCTGGCGTTCGCCGCCGGAGAGGGAGGCGAACGTACGGGGTTCGAGGGCGGCGATGCCGACCCGGGCGAGGGCCTCGGTGACCAGGGCGGTGTCGGCGGCGGTGTCCGCCTCCCAGAACCGTTTGTGCGGGGCGCGGCCCATCGCGACGACCTGGCCGACGGTCAGCTCGAAGCCGGCGTGGCCGTCCTGCGGGACGGTGGCGATGCGCTGGGCGCGGACCTTCACGGGGAGGGTGGCGAGGTCGTCGCCGTCGAGGAGGACCCGGCCGTGGGTGGGGCGCAGGGTGCCGTAGACGCAGCGCAGGAGGGTGGTCTTGCCGCTGCCGTTGGGGCCGACGAGGCCGACGGTCTCGCCGTCGGCGGCGGTGAGGTCGACGGCGTCGACGAGGTGGCGGCCCTCGCCGACGCCGTACGAGAGGCCCTCGGTGCGCAGGGTGGTCACGGGCGGGCTCCTCGGGCGTACGGAGTGGTCGGGCGGGCTTCCTCGGAAGGTGACGCCTTCATGCGGGCGCTGCTTCGGGGCGGCGGCGGAGCATCCAGAGGAAGAACGGGCCGCCGGTCAGCGCGGTGAGGACGCCGACCGGGATGTCCTGCGGGGCGGCGAGCGTCCGGGCGGCCAGGTCGGCGAGGACCAGGAACACCGCCCCGCCGAGGGCGACGACCGGGAGCAGGGCGCGGTGCGCGGCGCCGACGGCCATCCGGGCCATGTGCGGGACCATCAGCCCGACGAAGCCGATCGCTCCGCTGTACGCGACGAGCGCCCCGGTCATGAGGGAGGCGAGGACGAAGACGGCGGCCCGGAAGCGGGCGGTGTCGAGGCCGAGGACGGTCGCGCCCTCCTCGCCCATCAGGAGGAGGTCGAGCGGGCGGGCCAGGGTGAGGAGTACGGCGGTGCCGGCGGCCAGGGTGACCGTGGGGAGCGCGAGCATGTCCCAGCGGGCCGCGCCGAGGCCGCCGAGGGTCCAGTAGAGGACTTCCTGGAGGTGGTCGGCGCGGGCGGAGGTGACCAGGATCAGGCTGGTCAGGGCGGAGAGGACGTACGAGACGGCGACTCCGGCGAGGACGAGCCGGTTGGTGGTGAGGCCGCCTCCTCCGCGCGCCAGGGTGTAGACGAGGAGCAGCGAGAGCAGCGCGCCCGCGAAGGCCGCGGCGGGGATGGTGACGGTGGTGGTGAGGGTGGCTCCGATGCCGAGGACGATGACGAGGACGGCGCCGGTGGAGGCTCCGGAGGAGACGCCGAGGAGGAACGGGTCGGCGAGTTGGTTGCGTACGAGGGCCTGGAGGACGGTGCCGATGACGGCGAGTCCGGCGCCGACGACGATGCCGAGCAGGACCCGGGGCAGCCGGACGTCCAGGACGATCGTGCGGAAGGGGCTCGCGTCCGCCCGCCCGGTCAGGATGGAGAGGACCTGGCCGGGCGGGATGCGGACGGAGCCGAGGGCGAGTGCGGCGAGCACGGCGGCGGCGAGGAGCGCGGCGAGGGCGCCGAGCACCAGGGTGTAGCGGAGGAGCCGCCGCGGTGCGGGGGTGCGGCAGCTCACGGGGTGGTGGCCCCCGGGTGGAGCTGGGCGGCGAGTTTGTCGATGGCGGCGGGGGCGCGGACGCCGAGGACGGCGTCGGAGAGCGGCATGACGGCGAAGCGCTGGTTCTTGACGGCGGGGACGTCGGCGAGGGCCGGGTCGGTGAGGAGTCGCTTCTTCTTCTGTTCGACGGTGGTGGCCCCGTAGTCGTAGATCACGATGGCTTCGGGCTTGCGGGCGACGACGTTCTCCCAGGAGGCGTCGCCGAAGGGCTTGTCGAGGTCGGCGAAGACGTTGGTGCCGCCGGCCCGCTCGATCAGTTCGTTGCCGATGCCTTCGCCGCCCGCGGTGAAGGCGGTCTTGTCGCCGCTGTCGTAGACGAAGACGGAGAGGGGCTTCAGGCCGGCGAGCTTCTCGGCGGTGGCGGCGTTGTCGGCCTCGGCCTGCTTGATCCAGGCCTCGGCGCGGTCGGGGACGCCGAAGGTGCGGCCGACCTGGCGGATCTCCTCGTAGAGGGTGTCCATGGGCTGGTCGCCCTTGGTGCAGCTCTCGGTGTTGAGCCGGCTCTCGATGCCGGACTTCTCCAGGGCCTGCCGGCTGCGGCCGTCGCCGGCGGCGAAGGCGCTGCTGTAGCCGCCGTAGACGAAGTCGGGGTTGGCGGCGAGGACCTGCTCGTAGGAGGGGTACTCCTTGGCGATGACCGGGACGGACGCGTAGTCCTCTTTGTACTTCGGCAGGACCTGGTCGTCGAGGTAGGCGGTGCCGACGAGGGACTTCTTCAGGCCCAGTTCCAGCATGATCTCGGTGACGTGCTGGTTCATGGTGACGACGCGTTTCGGCGGGGCCTTGAACGTGGTGGTGACACCGCAGTTCTTCACGGTGTACGGGAATCCGTCGCTCTTGGCCGCGGCCTTGTCCCCGGTGGCGGCGTCGCCGTCCGGGGTGGTGGAGCAGGCGGTGAGAGCGAGCGGGAGCAGCACGGCGGCGGCTATGAGCGCGGGGGTGCGCCGGGACATGGCGAGGCCTCTCCGGGGGATTTCCGCGTCCCCTGGTCGATGCGAGAAGGCGGCGGGCCAGTTCCTGACTTCCGGGCCGCCCTCCGGTGCGACGTCGTCCGCTGGGGAGTCGTCCGCGTGGGAGGGGGCCCGGTCACAGTGGCGGGACCGTGCCGGATTCGCACCGGCTTCCTGGTTTCCTGCTGCCTTGATGGGTCTGGGGGCAGTGTGCCAGACCCGTGCGGGGGCCCTGCGGGGGCACCCTGGTGGGTCCCTGGTGGGCTTGATGGGTCCTGGTGGGTCCCTGGTGGGTCAGTACGCCTCGACGATCCGCACGTCTTCCTCGGTGATCTCGCCGTCCACGATGCGGTACGAGCGGAACTGGAAGGGTCCGGCGTCGTCGGTGTCGGCGGTGGAGACCAGGACGTAGTGGGCGCCGGGTTCGTTGGCGTAGGTGACGTCGGTGCGGGAGGGGTAGGCCTCGGTCGCCGTGTGCGAGTGGTAGACGATCACGGGCTCCTCGTCGCGGTCGTCCATCTCGCGGTAGAGCTTGAGGAGGTCGGCCGAGTCGAACTCGTAGAACGTGGGCGAGCGGGCGGCGTTGAGCATCGGGATGAAGCGCTCGGGGCGGTCCGTCCCGGCCGGGCCCGCGACCACTCCGCACGCCTCGTCGGGGTGGTCGGCGCGGGAGTGGGCGACGATCTGGTCGTAGAGCGTCTGGGTGATGGTCAGCATGGCGCCAGGATATGCAGGCGGCCCCTTCTGTACCGGTGGGTGGTACGGAAGGGGCCGCATGCTGGACACGTCGGCCGTTGGGGCGGCCGGAGCGGTCCGGGAGGGGGGCGGTGTGGGGCCCGCCCCCGGGGTCAGGGGGTGCCGGCGGTGGTCCTCTCCGGGGTGCGCGACTGGAGCACCCGGTAGGAGACGAAGAGGATGAGCGCCCACAGCGGTGCGCAGTAGAGCGAGATCCTGGCGTCCTTGTCGATCGCCATCATCACGATGACCATCCCGATGAACAGGAGCGCGAACCAGCTCGTGTACGGGGCTCCGGGGGCCTTGAACGAGGACTGCGGGAGCAGACCGGCGTCGGCCATGCGGCGGTAGCGGATCTGGCTGCACAGGATCATGATCCAGGCCCACATGCCGGAGATGGTGGCGAAGGAGACGACGTAGTTGAACGCCTCGCCCGGCCACTGGTAGTTGATCCCCACACCGACGAGCATCAGGGCGGCGGAGAACGTGGTGCCGACCAGCGGCAGGCCGTTCTTCGTCAGCTTGGTGAAGGCGCGGGGGCCCTGGCCGTTGAGGGCGAGGTCGCGGAGCATGCGGCCGGTGGAGTACATGCCGGAGTTGCAGGAGGAGAGCGCGGCGGTGAGGACGACGAAGTTGACGATGGCTGCGCCGACGCTGAACCCCATCTCCTCGAAGGCCTTCACGAACGGGGAGACGCCGGGCTTGAAGGTGGACCACGGCACGACCGAGAGGATCATGATCAGCGCGCCGACGTAGAAGACGGCGATGCGCCAGGGCACGGTGTTGATGGCCTTGGGCAGCACGGTCTCGGGGTCCTTGGACTCCCCTGCGGTGACACCGACGAGTTCCACGGCGAGGAAGGCGAACATGACGATCTGGAGCGTCATGAGCGTGCCGGTGATGCCGCTGGGGAAGAAGCCGCCGTCGTTCCAGAGGTTGGCGACGGTGGCGGTGTCGCCGGCGTCGGAGAATCCGACGGTGAGGACGCCCGCGCAGATCAGGATCATGCCGATGATCGCGGTGACCTTGACCATGGAGAACCAGAACTCCAGCTCACCGAAGAGCTTCACGGAGATCAGGTTGGCGCCGTACAGAATGACGGTGAAGACCAGGGCGGACAGCCACTGCGGAATGTTCCACCAGTACGTCATATAGGTGGCGGCGGCGGTGACTTCGGTGATTCCGGTGACGACCCAGAAGAGCCAGTAGGTCCAGCCGGTGACGAATCCGAAGAACGGGCCGAGGAATTCCCGGGCGTACTCCGAGAAGGAGCCGGAGACCGGGCGGTACATGAGGAGTTCGCCCAGGGCCCGCATGATGAAGAAGATGACCAGGCCCGCGATGGCGTAGGCCAGGATGAGGCTCGGTCCGGCCCGGTCGATGGCTTTGCCCGCGCCGAGGAAGAGCCCGGTGCCGATGGCTCCGCCGATGGCGATCATCTGAATCTGACGAGCGCCCAGCCCGCGCTGGTATCCCTCGCCACTGGTCCCGGAATCCCCGGCGTCGCCGCCGGGCCGGCCCTTGTCGGCCTGTCCCTCGTCGACCTGCGCCGATGTCATGGTGGTGCGCCTTTCTCCACGCCGATCCGCGCCTCACAAGGCAGCGGACCAGGTCCTGATCCCCCCGGATATGGATGGAGTGCCGCCGGCGTTCGGCCGGTTCGTGGCGCCCCCGGGAACAGGGGTGGCGTCCCCGGGCGGTCGTGAAGATTTATCACGGCCGTCAGGGGACACGGTGGGACATTCTGTGGCGCACGACACAGGAAAAAGCGGGCAAGGGGTTCTGTCCGGCACGAAAACACCGAATCATTTGGTGTGATCTTTATGCGGATCTGAGCGTCCGTTGAGCGAACGGAGGGCGCCCGCCCCGGCGTGGCGGGGGGCGCCCTCTCTGTTCACCGCATCACCGCATTGCGGCTTACGGCTTACGGCTTACGGCTTACGGCATGAGCGATTCGACGAGCGTTTCCTGGAGTGCGCCGAGCCAGAGGTAGGCCATCACCATCGGCTTGCGCGGATCGGCGTCGGGGAGCCGGTAGAGCGAGCCCTCGCCTCCCTCGTCCTCGTCGGAGACCTCCAGCCGGGTGCCGATGGTCAGGCGCAGGTCGTTGAGGGAGCGCAGCCAGCTGCGGCACTCGTCGCCGGTGAGGGTGAGGACGGCGCCGCCGTCCCCGGAGGGCGAGAGCGCGTCCAGGGTGCGGACGACGGTGACGGCGTCCTCGCGCTTGCCGGAGCGCAGGTCGTTCTCGGTGAAGCGGCGGAACTCGGAGGACAGCTCGCGGAGCTCCTCCTCCGGCTTTCCGCCCTCGGCGGGTCGGCCGGGGCCGCCGTAGGCGTCGGGGAAGAGCCGGGCGAGCGCCGGGTCGGACGGCGGCTTGCTGGGGCCCTCGGCGAAGAGAGCGGCGAGCGGGTCCTCGCCGTCGGCGGGCGTCTCGCCGGGGCCGATCAGTTCGAGCAGCTGGACGGCGAGGGAGCGCAGGATGGAGATCTCGACCTCGTCGAGCGCGACGGCCGCGCCGCCGCCTGGGGTGGCCTCGAAATGGCCGGCCATGGATTCTCCGATGGTGGGTCGAACGGGGCGGGGGGGGGAGGGCGGGGCGGTCGGGCGGGCCCGGGCGGCTCTAGTTGCGGTCCTGGGTGAGGGTGGCCCACAGTCCGTATCCGTGCATGGCCTGGACGTCGCGTTCCATCTCCTCGCGGCTCCCGCTGGAGACGACGGCGCGGCCCTTCTGGTGCACGTCCATCATGAGCCGGTGGGCCTTGTCCTTCGGGTAGCCGAAGTAGGCCTGGAAGACGTAGGTCACGTAGCTCATCAGGTTGACCGGGTCATTGTGGACGAGCGTCACCCACGGGACGTCCGGCTCGGGGACCGCGAAGGTCTCCTCGGCCGAATCGGGACGTTCGATCTCTAGCGGGGTAGCAACGCTCACCTGTCCCATGCTGCCACCCGGGCGGGTCCCACGCATAAACGGACCCCACATCTCGTCAGTTTGACGAATAGGGGGTAGCATCCCAGCCATGAACTCAGCGGACCTCGGGCGACGGGTCGGCGTTCCGTCGACCGCGCTCTTCACCGACCAGTACGAGCTGACCATGGTGCAGGCGGCCCTCAAGGCCGGCACCGCCGACCGGCACTCGGTCTTCGAGGCGTTCACCCGCCGGCTGCCCGAGGGGCGGCGCTACGGAGTCGTCGCGGGCACCGGCCGGGTGCTGGACGCGGTGGAGAACTTCCACTTCGACGACGAGATGATCGGCTTCCTGCGGCAGCGGAAGATCGTCGACGAGCCCACCCTCGAATGGCTGGCCGGCTACCGCTTCAACGGCGACATCTGGGGCTACCCGGAGGGCGAGGTCTACTTCCCCGGCTCCCCGATCCTGCGGGTGGAGGGCTCCTTCGCCGAGTGCGTGCTGCTGGAGACGGTGATCCTCTCCATCCTCAACCACGACTCCGCCATCGCCGCCGCCGCCTCACGGATGTCGGCCGCCGCCGGGGGCCGCCGGCTGATCGAGATGGGCGCGCGCCGCACCCACGAGCTCTCCGCGGTCGCCTCGGCCCGCGCCGCGTACGTCGGCGGCTTCGACGCCACCTCCGACCTGGCGGCCGGCTTCCGCTGGGCGATCCCGACCGTCGGCACGAGCGCGCACTCCTTCACCCTGCTGCACGACACCGAGCGCGACGCGTTCCGGGCGCAGGTGGACTCGCTGGGACGGGGGACGACGCTGCTGGTCGACACGTACGACGTGAACGAGGCGGTCCGGGCGGCCGTCGAGATCGCGGGGCCCGAGCTGGGCGCCGTACGGATCGACTCCGGGGACCTGCTCCTGGTCGCGCACCGGGTGCGGCAGCAGCTGGACGAGCTGGGGGCGACGGAGACGAAGATCGTGGTGACCTCGGACCTGGACGAGTACGCCATCGCCTCGCTGGCCGCCGCGCCGGTGGACGCGTACGGGGTCGGCACCCAGCTGGTCACCGGGAGCGGGCATCCCACCTGCTCCATGGTCTACAAGCTGGTGGCCCGCGCCGGCTCGGCGGAGCCGGACGCTCCGCTGGTGCCGGTGGCGAAGAAGTCGCTCGGGGCGAAGTCGTCGAAGGGCGGTCGCAAGTGGGCCGCCCGCCGGACCGACGCGAACGGCGTCGCCGAGGCCGAGGTGATCGGCACCGGTCCGGTCCCCGAGGAGCTGGCCGGCCGGCAGCTGCTGGTGGAGCTGGTGCGCGGTGGCGAGGTGCTTGCGCGGGAGCCCCTGGAGGCCATTCGGGAGCGGCACGTGGCCGCGCGCGGGGGGCTGCCGATGTCGGCGATCCAGCTGTCCCGGGGCGAGCCGGTGATCCCGACCGAGTACGCCTGAGAACGGCTCGGGGCGGCTCGGGGCGGCCCGCGGGGGCCGCCCCGGCCGTCCGGACCGGCCGGATCCGGAACCGGGGGTTTGGCGGACGGGCTTGATTGTGACGGTCCAGTGCCTAGGCTCGAACCCGCGGACACACCCGGACACCCCGGCATCCCCCTCCGCTCGGCGCCACCCCGCTCCGGCCCCACGAGCTACCGCCCCGCCGCCCATCCGCTCCCGCCCCCACCGAAGGACACCCGCCATGCACCGCGCATTGATCGTCGTGGACGTTCAGAACGACTTCTGCGAGGGCGGCAGCCTCGCGGTGGCGGGCGGTGCCGACGTCGCCGCCGCCATCACCGACCTGATCGGCGACGCCCAGCCCGGCTACCGCCACGTGGTGGCCACCCGCGACCACCACATCGACCCGGGCGACCACTTCTCGCCCAGCCCGGACTTCGAGCACTCCTGGCCGGTGCACTGCGTCGCCGGTACGGAGGGGGTCGGCTTCCACCCGAACTTCGCGCCCGCCGTCGCCTCCGGCGCGATCGACACGGTGTTCGACAAGGGGGCGTACGCGGCCGCGTACAGCGGGTTCGAGGGCTCCGACGAGAACGGCATCGGACTCGCCCAGTGGCTGCGCGACCGGGACGTCACCGAGGTCGACGTCGTCGGCATCGCCACCGATCACTGCGTGCGGGCCACCGCGCTGGACGCGGCCCGCGAGGGCTTCGTCACGCAGGTGCTGCTCGACCTGACCGCGGGCGTGTCCGGGGCGACCACGGAACGGGCCCTGACCCAGATGCGCACGGCGGGCGTGAAGCTCTCCGGAACGCCGGTCGTCACGCCGTAACCCCACCGCGCCCGGATCAGGCCTCGCCCGCCTACGCGGCCGGGCGGGCCGGTCCGGCGTACCCGGCGGGGCCCAGCAGGGCCCTGATCGGGTGCCACAGCTCCTGGCACGACTGGGATGACTGGGAAGACGAGGGCGACGGGGGTGCGAGGCCCGACAGGCCCGCCGGGTCCGCCTGCGGGGCGGCCCGCCACAGCAGACCGTCCGGATGGTGCAGCACGGCCGTGACCTCGTCCGGCGTGGGCGGCCGGTCGTTGCCGCGCAGGTAGACCGCCCGCAGCCCCAGGTTGCGCAGCCTGGTCAGGGCGCGCGCCCGGTTCGCCGCGTGCACCAGCACCCGCACCGGGCCCCCGGGCCCCGCTCCCGTACCCCCGTAAGGGCCTGTTCCGTCGGCCGGTCTGGTCAGGGTCAGTGCGACCACCACCGTGCCGTTCGGCAACCTGCAGAAACCTCCGCCTGCCATGCTCCGCGCTCCCCCGTGAGACGTCGTGTCAATAAGGATGTGAACAAGACGCACCTAAACACGATCGGCCGCCGCCCGCTAGGGGGCGACGGCCGATCATGGCGTGACCTGCGGCTTTACTTGATCAGCGGCCCGAGGGGCTGACCAGCACGCTCATCGTCGAGCCGTTGCGGGGCTCGTGGACGATGGAGATGCGGGTGTTCGTGTCAGAAACCTTGACACTGCCCGTGGGGTTCTCCTTGTACCAGTAGGTGCCCTTGCGGTCGTCGAAGACCGGGTTGCCCAGGGCGGGCTTGATGTGCAGCGGGACGTCCGCGTTGTGGAGCGTGAAGCCCTCGTTCGGGTACCAGCTGAACGGCGCGTCGAACGGCTGGATCTTGTTGCGCAGGAGCGAGCCGTCCTTCCACTTCAGCGGCTTGGCGTGCGCGTCGATCGGCAGGATCAGACCCTGGCCCGGGTGGACGGAGGTGTTGTTGTCCTTCTGGGAGGTGTCCCAGAGCCAGACCAGCAGACCGTTCTGGTACGCGTAGTGCTCGACCCAGTCCGGACGGGTGCCGGAGAAGCCGAAGTTGTACGGGCCGACCTTGAGGGTCTCGTCGTACGACACGTACTGGCGGTTCTCCGCGATGTAGTACTGCGGGTAGTCCTGGGTGAAGGACTCGCCGATGCGCGAGAAGCCCTTCGCGGTCCAGCCGTTGTCGTCGCCCTCGGCGTTGTCCGAGAAGAGCGCGGCGCCGTCGGCCGTGACGGTGATGGCGTCGGCCGCGAAGCCCTTGCCGCCCGCGCCGCCGTCCGTCTGGTAGCGGAAGCGGAGGTCGACCTTCTTGCCCGCGTAGGCGTCCAGGGAGAAGGACAGCTTCTTGTACGCGCCCGAGACGTCGGTCAGGGCCGGCTTGTCACTGGCGTCGCGCGGAATGGCCTTGCCGTCGGCGGTGCCGTCGAGCGCGGTCCAGTTGGCGCCACCGTTGTCGGACACCTCGGTGTAGAGGTAGTCGTAGTCGGCCTCGATGTCGTACCAGCCCGAAAGGTCCAGCGTGGCCTTGGACTTGCCGGTCAGGTCGACCGAGCGGGTCAGGGTGTTCGACAGGTCGTCGCCCATGTCGCTCCACCACTGCTTCGCGCCCTCGGCGGGCTTGACGACGGTGGTGGTGACGGCCTTCTTCGGCAGCTCGACAACGAGCGCCTGCGGGTTCTTGGTGTTGTACTCCGAGACGCCCAGCTTGTGCAGCGAGGTCTTGCCGGCCTTGGCCTTGTCGTAGTCGAGCCAGCCCAGCTGGAGCTTGTCCCACGAGGTCATGTCGCCCGGCAGGTTGCCGATCTCGCCGGTGCCGGTGCCGAGCCAGGAGCCCGCCGACATCAGGGACCAGAAGCCGACCGAGTTCTCGCCACCGCCGGAGGTGTCGTACAGGTCCGGGAGGCCGAGGTCGTGGGCGTACTCGTGGGCGAAGACGCCCAGGCCGCCGTTCTCGGGCTGGACGGTGTAGTCGCCGACCCAGATGCCCGTGTCGCCGATCTGGGCACCACCGGCCTTGTTGTCCGCGGGGCCGGTCGCACCGGCGTTGGTGCCGTACGCGTACCAGCGGTGCGCCCAGATGGCGTTGGTGCCCTCGGCGCCGCCGCCGGCCGACTCGTCCTCACCGGCGTGCACCAGCTGGAAGTGGTCGATGTAGCCGTCGGGCTCGTTGAAGTTGCCGTCACCGTCGAAGTCGTAGCGGTCCCACTCGTCGTACTCGGCGAGGTTCGCCTTGATCTCCGCGTCGGTGCGGCCCTTGGCCTGCTGGTCGGCGACCCAGGCGTTCACGCCGTCGCGCACCGCGTCCCACACGTTGGCACAGTTGGTCTGGCCGCAGTAGTTGGATCCGTAACGGGCCTCGTTGTAGGGGACCTTGACCCAGTCGGAGACCTCTCCCTCGACCGAGTAGCGACCCGAGGAGGTCTTCTCGTAGTAGGTCTTGAGCGAGTGGACGCCCTTGCCCTCGCCGAAGTACAGCTCCTGGAAGTGCGCCCGGTTGTAGTCGGCCTTCCAGGCGGTGCTGTTGTCCTTCTTCGGGTCCGGCTCGGCGATCTTGTTGTGCGCCGGGCCCGGGGCGCCCCCGAACTTCTTGACGGGCGGCTTGGGGCCGTCGCCGTCCGGGTCGAACATCGTGGCGTCGTCGACCTGGTCGCCGAACTCCAGCAGGATGGTGAAGATCTTGTCGGTCTTCTCCCGGCCGAGCTCCACGTACTTCTTGTCGCCGAGCTTGACGACCTTGGAGCCGTTCCGGTTCGCCACCTTCTTGTCCCCGGACAGCACCTGCTCCAGCGCGGCTTCGCGCTGAGCGGCCTGCTGCTCGCTGAAGGGGCCCTCCAGGTTGTGCTCCACGTGCCCCTTGGCCGGCGCCGGGTCACGGCGGTCGACGGTGGAGACACCGGAAGCTGATGAGCCGTCATGCGCCTGGGCGGTGGCGAAGGTCGACGCCGTCGCGGCGGTCGCGGCCATGGCCACGACAACGGCGGCGGCGCGAAGCGCCTGTCTCTGATTGGTCACTTGATGCAGTCCTCCCCGGGCGTCCGCGCAGCGACCAGGGGGGTAGAAAGCGGGCCGCGCGCGTAAACGCGTCACAAGTGACGACATTCGATCGGAGTTGTGAGAGAAAAGACAGACCTTGACTTGAACAGACCAAGTGCACTATGCGGAGTGCCCTTCCGGTATGCGGACGGTATGGGGAGGGCATGGGAACGGTAAAAGAACGTCGGTGGCCCGGACCAGGCCGTTCGCCACACCCCAACAGGCGCGTCCCCCTGTCCGGTTGGTAAGAGGCGTGACTCCGTGCGCCCCCTGTGCACCGGTACCGTGTGTTAGGTCACGCTTACTACCGGTCCGGCTCGGGCATTCACCGTCGTAGGGTCGTTCGGCGCGCACGACCGTGCCGACCGCCACCCGCCCATCCGACGTCCCAAGGACGGAAACCGCCATGCCGCGTCCGACTGCCGCACAGTTCGCCTACGGTTCGGCCACCGTCGTCGTCACGACGCTCGCCCTGCTGCTGCTGTTCCGCACGGAGTCCGGCATCGGCGTCGCCGCCGTCGGGACGACCGCGCTGGCCCTCGGCCTCCTGGTCGCCGTGCGCCTGCCACTCCCCCGTCACCGCGCCGCGGAGGGGGCGGGACGGACGGCGACCGCCGACGCCGCCCGAACCCACCACGCCCTGATGGACGGCGGGGCCCGGGAGCGGGTCGCGGCGGGCCGCTCGTCGGCACCGGCGAACGACCACTCACTGCGCCGCTGAGCGGGTGACGGACCGGAGGGTGGCCGTCCGCTAGCGGGCGACCACCACGACCGTCTTGGCCGCCTTGTCCTGCAACCCCTGCCGGTAGGGCTTGTCGGTGAACATCAGCACGATGTTGATCAGCCACCACAGGCACGGGCAGCACAGCAGCGCCGGCGCCCACAGCACGACGGCCCGCATCAGCGCGGCCCCGGTGTCGGGCACCCGCCCGTCGTTGAGCATCGCGACGCGCAGCTTGAGCAGCCGCTTGCCCAGCGTGCGGCCGTCCTTGTGGGTGAAGTACGTGTCGTAGGCGACGTAGACCACCAGGCCGATGATCGACCACAGCAGCTGGCTCCCGCCGTACCCGTTGGCGACGGCGTCGCCGAACCCGTCGTCGCCGTCCCCGTTGACATCGACCGCGCCGCCCCAGGGCAGCGAGATCAGGTACAGCGGGATCGAGATGACGAGGAAGTCGATGAGCCGCGCCAGGATCCGCTTCCCCGGCTCGGCCAGCGGCGGCATGCCGGCCAGCGGATCGGGCGCTCCGAAGCCGCCGCCGCTGCCGTACGGATCGTTCGGCGGGGGCGGAGGCGGCGGCGGTGGCGGCGCACTGCCGTACGGCTGACCCTCGGACGGCGGCGAGGGCTCCTGCGGCTTCTTGAGGAACGGATCGTCGTCCTCGGGCGGCTGGCCGGGCGTCGGCTGGTCGTTGCTCATGGGGGCAGTGCATCCCGCTCCACCGGGCCCCGCAACGGCTCAGGTGCGTTCGGGGGACACGGAGCGGCATCCGAGTCTAAACGGGCATGTCGCCGGGCGCTCGGGCACGTGTTCCCCGGGCCCGCTCAGCCCACTCGGCCGACTCAGCCCGCTCGGCCGACTCAGCCCGGTCAGCCGTCTCAGTCCGCTCAGCCCACTCAGCCCGCTCAGCCCGCTCAGCCCGCCACGAAGGTGCGGGCCGCCTTGTCGTGCCAGCACTGGCGCCAGGGCCGGTCGATCAGGCACCAGAGGACGTTGGCCACGCCGATGACGAGCAGCCCCAGCACGCCGTAGACGAGCCAGCGGCGCAGGGCCGCGCCCAGGGTGGGCGCGTCGTGGGACTCGATGTCCCGTACGTCGAGCCCGCAGAGCTTCTTGCCCAGCGTCCGGCCCCACTTGGCCGTCGGCAGCGCCTCCAGGAGGAAGCCGATGAGGAGGAAGGCGGCGAGCAGCGTCCCCAGCAGCGCCCCGGTGGTGGAGTCCAGCAGCCAGACGGTGACCGTCTCCCCCGTCTCCTTCGCCGCGGTGATCTTCCGGTCGATGTGGTCGAGCGCCCGGGTCGCCAGCGGGACGGCCGCGGCCCCGACGGCCGCGCCGAGCACGAGGCTGTCGACCAGCCGGGCGGCGAGCCGCTTGCCGAGCCCCGCTGGCCGGGCGGA
This sequence comes from Streptomyces sp. CA-278952, assembly GCF_028747205.1. Lineage (NCBI taxonomy): Bacteria > Bacillati > Actinomycetota > Actinomycetes > Kitasatosporales > Streptomycetaceae > Streptomyces > Streptomyces sp. CA-278952. The sequence goes on along the minus strand of NZ_CP112880.1, from coordinate 5,134,696 downwards.
GGCCTGGTTGCGGGCGAGTTGCTGGAAGGGGTCGTCGACCGGCGGCTTCCAGGGCACGACGGGCTGGTCCGCGCCCGGCCCCTGGTGCTCGTGCTGGAGCTGGTGCGGTTGCTGCTGCTGGTTCGGTTGCCGCTGTTGCGGTTCGGGCTGGGCCAGTTGGTGGACCTGCTGCGCCCAGGAGGCCGAACCGCCGCCGAGGCCCGGCCTCAGCGGCGTCTGCGGGGCCGCCGGCTGCACGGGGGCGGGGGACGGCGTGGGCACGGGAGCGGGGGCCTGGACCGGCCCCTGCCGCACTTCCTGCGGTACGGGAGCGGGAGCGGGAGCCGGGGCCGGGGCGGCCGGCGCTGGAGTCGGCAGCGGTGCCTGCTGTACCGATGCCTGCTGTACCGCTGCCTGCTGTGGCTGCGCGTTCTGTCCCAGTGGCCGCTGTGAGTGCTGTGAGTGCTGTGGTTGCTGTGGTGGCTGCGCGTGCTGTGCCTGCGCCGGCAGTGCCCGGGGCGCCGGAGCCGGTGCGAGGCTGTTCCGTGCCGCGCCCACGTTCTGCGGCCCCTGCTGCGTACCGGCGTTCGACGGTGCCGGGGCGGCCGGCTGAACGGCGTTGGACTGTGCGGCGCTGGGCCCCGCGGCGCGCGGTCCCACCGGGCGGATCGTGACCGTCCCGTCGGTCGGCGGACGCGCCCCGGCCTCCTCGGCGGACCGGCCGCCCTCCCGCGTCCCCGGCAGCGCGCCGCCGACCGGGTCCTGGGCCAGCGGCGCCCTCGGGTCGGCCGACGCCGAGGGATGGCCGGCGGGCTCCTGGGCCGGCCCGCCCCAGTCGACCCGGCGGTCCCGTTCGCCGCCGAACCCGTTCTGGCGTGCGGTGTCCGCCTGCCAGACGGACGCGGAGCCCCCGTGGTCCGCGATGGGTTCACCGGATCCGGCCGGGGCCACCGGGCCGGCCCGGAGTCCGTTCTGGACGCCCTCCTGGGGACCGTCGTCCTCCTCGTCGAAGAAGATCGGCCCGGTCTCCTCCACCGGCGCGGCCTGCTCACCGGCGGCGGGAGCGGCGGACGGACCCGCCTGACGGGGCGCGGGGCGGCTCGTGCCGGGAACCCAGGACGCGCCGTTCCAGTACCGGACGTAGCCGGGGATGGAGGGGTCGGGGTAGTAGCCCTCGCGGGGGCTTTCGTCACCGGGTGCCGGAGTTGGCGCGCTCATCAGCGGGTCCCGTATCTCTTCGAGGCCTCAGGCCGTCCCCGCCGGGCGGGCGGACGGCCTCAATACAAGGGTCCACATCTATCAGACCGCCGGCCACCCCCGGGCCGGTCCACCTGTTTGGGACCACTTTCGGGACTGCGTGAAGTTTTTTGGAGAAGTCGCGTAATAGGTGGCGGGGAGGGCGCTCTCTCCTTGTGCGGGGCGGTCACGGGGCCGGCCCACGAGCACCGGAAGGTTGTGCATTCCCATGATGAGCATCGTGGAACGTGAGCTGGAACTGAAGCTGGTCCTGTCCCCCGAGCGGTCCATTCCGGTACCCGCCCGGCTGACGTATCGCACCGACGACCCGTACGCCGTGCACATCGCCTTCCACATCGGCTCCGAGTCGCCCGTGCACTGGACGTTCGCCCGGGAGTTGCTGGTGGAGGGCGTGTTCCGGCCGTGCGGGCACGGGGACGTACGGATCTGGCCGACGAAGGTCGCGGGTCGCGGCGTCATCTGTGTGGCCCTCACCTCCCCCGACGGCGACGCCCTGCTCGAAGTGAACTCGGCGGCCGTGGCCGCCTGGGTGGAGCGGACCCTGCGGGTGGTGCCGCCGGGTTCGGAGAGCGACCGGCTCGGCATCGACGAGGCGCTGGCGGAGCTGCTGGCCCCGCTGCCGGCCGACGACCTGTGGCTGAGCGACCCGTGGGCGGCGGACGACGCGCCGTCCCAGGACGGCGAGGCGTGAGGGCGGCCGGACAGGAGGGCGCTGTCAGGAGAGCTCGCCGGGGCCGCTGTCAGAAGAGCTTGCCGGGGTTGAGGAGGCCCAGCGGGTCGAAGGCCGCCTTGATGGAGCGTTGCAGTGCGATGCCGGTCTCACCCAGTTCGCGGGCGAGCCACTCCTTCTTGAGGACGCCCACGCCGTGTTCGCCGGTGATGGTCCCGCCCAGTTCGAGGCCGAGCGCCATGATCGCGTCGAAGGACTCGCGGGCCCGGCGGGACTCGTCGGGGTCGTGGTGGTCGAAGCAGACGACGGGGTGGGTGTTGCCGTCGCCCGCGTGGGCGCAGACGCCGATGGTGAGGCCGTACTCCTCGGCGATGGCCGCCGTGCCCGCGAGCATCGCGCCGAGCTGCGAGCGCGGTACGCAGACGTCGTCGATCATCGTGGCGGGCTTGACGGTCTCCAGGGCGGTGAGCGACATCCGGCGGGCCTGGAGGAGGAGTTCGGACTCGGCGGGATTGTCGGCGGGGACCACCTCGGTGGCCCCGGCGGCGGTGCACAGGGCTCCGACGGCGGCGAGGTCGGCCGATGGGTCGGGGGTGTCGAAGGCGCAGAGCAGCAGGGCCTCGGTGGTCTCGGGCAGGCCCATGGAGGCCATCGCGTTGACGGCACGCACGGTCGTACGGTCCATCAGTTCGAGGAGTGACGGGGTGTGACCACGCTCCATGATCCGGCACACAGCGTCACAGGCGGCGGCTGCCGAGGGGAACTCGGCGGCGAGGACGAGCTGCTGGGGCGGCTGCGGTCGCAGCGCGAGGACGGCCTTGACGACGACTCCGAGGCTGCCCTCGGAGCCGACGAAGAGCCGGGTCAGGTCGTAACCGGCGACGCCCTTGGCGGTGCGGCGGCCGGTGGTCAGGAGCCGTCCGTCGGCGAGGACGACGTCCAGGCCCAGGACGTACTCGGCGGTGACCCCGTACTTCACGCAGCACAGGCCGCCGGACGCGGTGCCGATGTTGCCGCCGATGGTGCACGTCTCCCAGCTGGAGGGGTCCGGCGGGTAGTACAGACCGTGTTCGTTCACCGCGCGTGACAGCACCGCGTTGACGACGCCCGGTTCGACGACGGCGATCCGGTCGACCGGGCTGATCTCCAGGATCCGGTCCATCTTCACCAGGGACAGCACGATGCAGCCGTCCGAGGCGTTGGCCGCGCCGGACAGGCCGGTACGGGCGCCCTGCGGGACGACCGGGACGCGCAGCGCGGTGGCGGTGCGCATGACGTGCTGGACCTGCTCGACCGTGCGCGGGAGCACCACGACGGCCGGGGTGCCGGCCTCGCAGAAGCTCGCCATGTCGTGGGCGTAGGACGCGGTGACGTCCGGATCGGTGATCAGCGCCTCGGGGGGCAGTCCCGCGCGCAGCCGTTCGAGGAGATCGCTCATGATCCAAGCGTGACACCCGGGGCCAATGGTGTGAACCCGTGGGCGGCGGCGATCCGAAGGAGCGGTGTGCTCGTATGACTGACGCACAGTGATGGCCATGGATGTCATGCCGCAGCAGGATCCGGAGTCCCGCCAGCCGCCCGAGCCGTCCCGGCAGGCCCCGCAGGCCCCGAAGGCCCCGCAGGACCCTTACGTGCTGCCCGCCGAAGGCGCCACCGCCGTACCCCCGCCGCCGCCCACCCTCCGGACGACGTTGCGCCGGGCCGCGTTCGGCGCGGTCGCCGCCGGGGTGCTGCTGGCCGGGGCGCTGGTGGCGGTGGAGGACGGGGAGGGCGACGGGCCGAAGGAGCCGGGGCCGGTCGAGCGGGCCGAGGCGGCGGTGACGGCGGGCTCCCCCGCCTCGCTGTCGGACCTCACCGCGCTGATCGGGGACCGGCAGAAGTGGGTGGAGTCCCACCCCCAGGACGCCCCGTCCCTGGCGACGCTCGGCACGGCGTACGTGGAGTGGGCGCGGCGTTCGGCGGACACGACGTACTACGCACGCGCCGAGAAGACCCTGAAGCGTTCGCTGGAGGCACGGGCGGGCGAGCGCGGGAACGAGGAGGCGTGGGTGGGCCTGGCGGCCCTGGCCAACGCCCGGCACGACTTCCTCGCGGCGAAGCGGTGGGGCGAGACCGTGAAGAGGCAGCAGCCGAAGGCCTGGAGCGTGTACCCGGTCCTCATCGACGCGTACACCGGGCTCGGCGACCAGAAGGCGGCGACCGCGGCGACGGAGAAGTTCGGCGAGCTGCGCAAGGGCGTTCCGGCGCTGGCCCGCACCGCCGAGCTGTACCGGGGCCAGGGCTGGCGCGAGGACGCGCTGGCCACCGCCAGGGAGGCGGCGGACCGGGCGACGCAGCCCGCCGAGAAGGCCGAGGCGCTGCACCGGCTGGGCGAGCTGGCCCGGGAGCGGGGCGAACCGGAGGAGGCGGTGGCGCAGTTCGACGCGGCGCTGCGCACGGACGACGGTCACCACGCCTCGCTGGCGGGCCGGGCCCGGGCCCTGGTGGCGCTGGAGCGCACCGACGAGGCGCTGGCCGCGTACCAGAGCGCGCTGGAGAAGTTCCCGCGCCCGGAGTACGCCCTGGAGCTGGGCGAGCTGTACGAGTCGCTGGGGCTGGACGGGGACGCCCGCACCCAGTACGCCCGGCTGCGGAAGATGGTGGCGGGGGCGAAGAAGGCAGGGGTCGACGAGTCCCTGGTGCTGGCCCGTTTCGAGGCCGACCACGGGGACCCGGACGCGGCGGTGGAGCTGCTGCGCGGCCAGTGGGCGAAGCAGCACCGCAGTGCGGCGGTGGCGGACGCGCTGGGCTGGGCGCTGCACCGGGCGGGCGAGTCGGAGGAGGGCCTGGAGTACGCGCGGCGGGCCGCGGACACGGGCGTGCGGAACGCCTCGTACGCGTACCACCTGGGCGTGATCCAGCGGGAGCTGGAGGACTACGGTCCGGCGCGCCGGAATCTGGAGCAGGCCGTGCGCACCGACCCGGCCTTCTCGCCGCTCGCCGCGCCGCTGGCCCGTCAGGCGCTGGACGCGCTGGGCGAGCCGCCGCCGGGCGGGCCGGGTGACATGCGGCCGCCCCCGCCGCCGCCCGCCCCGGAGCCGAAACCGGAGCCGAAGCGGGAGACAGGACGGGAGACGGCGCCGGAGACGAGGCCTGAGGCTCCGGCCCCCTCGAAAGCAGCCCCGTCCCCGTCCCCGTCCCCGTCACCGTCGAACGCCGCGGCGAGCAGCGCGGCGGCCGGGAAGCCGGAAACGGCGGCCGAGGCGTCGAAGAGCCCCTGACCTCAACAGGACGCCGTGAACGACGTGGCCGCCGCGGTCCGGGGTACTGCCCCGGACCGCGGCGGCGCCATGTGCGCAGGGCACGGCTCAGAGGTTGCCGCGCTTCTCCTGCTCGCGCTCGATCGCCTCGAACAGGGCCTTGAAGTTGCCCTTGCCGAAGCCCATGGAGCCGTGGCGTTCGATCATCTCGAAGAAGACGGTCGGCCGGTCCTGGACCGGCTTGGTGAAGATCTGCAGCAGGTAGCCGTCCTCGTCGCGGTCGACGAGGATCTTCAGCTCGCGCAGGGTCTCGACCGGCACCCGGGTCTCGCCGGCCCACTCGCCGAGGGTGTCGTAGTACGAGTCGGGGGTGTCCAGGAACTGGACCCCGGCGGCGCGCATCGCGCGGACGGAGGCGACGATGTCGTTCGTGGCGAGCGCGATGTGCTGGACGCCCGCGCCGCCGTAGAACTCCAGGTACTCGTCGATCTGCGACTTCTTCTTCGCGATGGCCGGCTCGTTGATCGGGAACTTGACCTTGAGCGTGCCGTCGGCGACGACCTTCGACATCAGGGCGGAGTACTCGGTGGCGATGTCGTCGCCCACGAACTCCTTCATGTTGGTGAAGCCCATGACCTGGTTGTAGAAGCCGACCCACTCGTTCATCCGGCCGAGCTCGACGTTGCCGACGCAGTGGTCGATCGCCTGGAAGGTGCGCTTGGCGGGCGGCTCGACCATCGGCGAGGCCGCCGCGAAGCCGGGGAGGTAGGGGCCCTCGTAGCCGGAGCGCTCCACCAGGGTGTGGCGGGTCTGGCCGTACGTGGCGATGGCGGCGAGGACGACGGTGCCGTGCTCGTCCTTGACCTCGTGCGGCTCGGTGAGGCCGCGGGCGCCGTGCTCGACAGCGTACGCGTACGCGGCGCGGGCGTCCGGGACCTCGATCGCGAGGTCGATGACACCGTCGCCGTGCTCGGCGACGTGGTCGGCGAGGAAGGTGCCCCACTCGGTGGACGGTTTGATCACGGAGGTGAACACGAAGCGGGCGGCGCCGTTGGTCAGGACGTAACTCGCGGTCTCACGGGTGCCGTTCTCCGGTCCGGAGTAGGCGACCAGCTTCATGCCGAAGGCGGTCGAGTAGTAGTGCGCGGCCTGCTTGGCGTTGCCCACGGCGAAGACGACCGCGTCCATTCCCTTGACCGGGAAGGGGTCGGCCTGCCGGACGGTTTCGGGGCTGGTGTGCAGAGTCTCAGTCATGTTCGAAGGCTCTCCCCACATCGCAAGGTGCGCAATAGTTCGCGTATCGGCTGGTCAATGTGCCCAGTCAATCGCCATGATGGCCGGACTATCTGTACAGGGTGACCATCAGAGGCAGGCTCATGGCGATCGATCATCTGGACGGGCGGCTCATCGTGCTCCTGGCGCGCGAACCGCGGATCGGTGTCCTCGAAGCATCCCGGCGGCTCGGGGTGGCGCGCGGGACCGTGCAGGCGCGGCTGGACCGCCTTCAGTCGAACGGCGTCATCCGGGGATTCGGTCCCGACGTGGATCCGGCGGCGCTCGGCTACCCGGTCACCGCGTTCGCCACGCTGGAGATCAAGCAGGGCCAAGGGGCCGACGTACGCGCCCATTTGGGCGGGGTGCCGGAAGTGCTGGAGCTGCACACCACGACCGGGCACGGCGACATGTTCTGCCGCCTGGTCGCCCGTTCCAACGCCGATCTCCAGCGGGTGATCGACCGGGTTGTCGGATTTGATGGCATTGTCCGGGCCTCCACGGCGATCGTCATGGAGAATCCGGTTCCGCTGCGGATCATCCCGCTGGTGGAACAGGCGGCCGAGGACACCGACTGAGCCAAGGGCTCGGGAGGCCACCCGATCCGAAGGAGCGCCGTGTGAGCTTCTGGGAGTATCTGAACACCCGCCACCAGCAGCTCCTCACGGACGCGTTCCAGCACGTCAGCGCGGTCTTCCAGTGCATGGTGATCGCGACCGTGCTGGGCGTGGTCATCGGCGTGGTGAGCTACCGCAGCGGCTGGGGCGGCTCCCTCGCCGTCACCTCCACGTCCACGATCCTCACCATCCCCTCGCTCGCCGCGATCGGTCTGCTGATCCCGCTGGTCGGCCTCGGCGTCGCGCCGACCGTGATCACCCTGACGCTGTACGGGCTGCTGCCGATCGTCCGGAACGCCATCGTCGGGCTGCGGGGGGTCGATCCGTCGCTGGTCGACGCGGCGACGGGCATCGGGATGTCGCGGCCGGCCCGGCTGTGCCGGGTGGAGCTGCCGCTCGCCTGGCCGCCGATCCTGACCGGGATCCGGGTCTCCACCCAGATGCTGATGGGCATCGCCGCCATCGCCGCGTACGCCTCCGGGCCGGGCCTCGGCAACGAGATCTTCCGGGGCATCGCCTCGCTGGGCAGCGCCAACGCGATCAACCAGGTCCTCGCGGGCACGCTCGGCATCGTCGTCCTCGCCCTGCTCTTCGACGCCGCGTACGTCCTGCTGGGGCGGCTGACCATCCCGAGGGGGATCCGTGCCTGAGACCGAGACCGGCGCTGTCGCCCCGGAGGAGGGGACCACCGCCACCTCCGGGGCCACCATCCAGCTGGAGAACCTCACCAAGAGCTACCCGGGCACCCCGAACCCGGCCGTCGAGAACGTCTCGATGGAGATCAGGGCGGGTGAGACGGTGGTCTTCGTCGGGCCGTCCGGCTGCGGGAAGTCCACCACCCTGAAGATGATCAACCGGCTGATCGAGCCGACGTCGGGCCGGATCCGGATCGACGACGAGGACGTCACCGACATCGACCCGGTGAAGCTGCGCCGCAAGATCGGCTACGCGATCCAGTCCTCCGGCCTCTTCCCGCACATGACGGTGGCGGACAACATCGCCCTGGTCCCGAAGATGGTCGGCTGGTCCAAGTCGCGGGTCCGGGACCGGGTGGAGGAGATGCTCGACCTGGTGGGCCTGGACCCGCGCGAGTTCCACGGCCGCTATCCGCGCCAGCTCTCCGGCGGGCAGCAGCAGCGGGTGGGGGTGGCGCGGGCGCTGGCCGCCGACCCTCCCGTACTGCTGATGGACGAGCCGTTCGGGGCGGTCGACCCGATCACCCGCGACCACCTCCAGGACGAGCTGATCCGGCTCCAGCACGAGCTGCACAAGACGATCGTGTTCGTCACCCACGACTTCGACGAGGCGATCAAGCTCGGCGACCGGATCGCGGTGCTGCGGGAGCGCTCGCACATCGCGCAGTTCGACACCCCCGAGGCCATCCTGACCAACCCGACGGATGACTTCGTCTCCGGCTTCGTCGGCGCGGGCGCGGCCCTGAAGCGGCTGAATCTGACCCGCGTACGGGATGTGGGCATCGCGGACTTCCCGACGGTGACGGTCGAGGACCCGCTCCAGTCGATCTTCAACAAGCTGCGCAGCGGCCCGTACAACGAACTGCTGATGCTGGACCGCCGCAACCGCCCGTACAAGTGGCTGCGGCGCGGCGATCTGATGCGGGCGCGCGGTTCGCTGGCGCGGGCCGGGCAGCTGGTGCACGACACGGTGACCCGGGACGCCACGCTGCACGACGCGCTGGAGGCGGTCCTCACCGACAGCGGGGGCCGGGTCGCGGTGACCGGGCGGCGCGGCGAGTTCATCGGGGTCGTCGACATGAAGACGCTGATGGACAACGTGCAGGAGCTGCTGGAGGCCGACCGGCTGACCGCGATGGAGCACCAGCACGAGCTGGAGGAGCTGCGGGTCCACCAGACGGAGCAGGAGCTGGAGGGGGGTGGCGGCGGCCGATGAGTCCCAGCCATCCGTCCGGCTCCGGCAAGAACCCGGCCGCCCCCACCCGTCCGCCGGGTGAGCACGACGTCAAGGGCCACGCGTTCCACGACGAGGAGAGCGACCCCTCCCCCTCCCCCGCCCCGGCCGTGCCGGAGCGCCGGTTCACCTGGCGGAAGCTGGTGGTCCTGCCGGTGGTGCTGGTGGTCGTCCTGGTCGTCACCTACGTCTGGATCACCAACATCCACCTGGACTCGATCGCGGAGAACTCGCTGACCGGCGGCAATGTGCAGCTGCGCTGGTGGCAGCACGTGCGGTTGACGGCGATCTCCACGTTCTGGGTGCTGATCATCGCGATCCCGCTGGGCATCGCCCTGACCCGGCGGCGGCTGCGGAAGGCGGCCCCGGCGTTCACCGCCCTGGCCAACATCGGGCAGGCGACGCCCGCGATCGGTCTGCTGGCGCTGCTGGTGATCTGGCTGGGCATCGGCCCGCGGACCGCGATCATCGGCATCGTGATCTATGCGGTGCTGCCGGTGCTCTCCAACACGGTGGCGGGCCTGCGGGGGATCGAGCCGAACATGATCGAGGCGGCGCGCGGGATGGGGATGTCCGGCCGGGGCGTCCTGATGAAGGTGGAGCTGCCGCTCGCGGTCCCGCTGATCCTGGCCGGGGTGCGTACGGCACTCGTCCTGAACGTCGGCACGGCGACGCTGGCGACGTTCGGCGGGGGCGGCGGACTGGGCGACCTGATCACGTCGGGGATCCAGACGCAGCGGATGCCGGTGCTGGTCATCGGCTCGGTGCTGACGGTGGTGCTGGCCCTGCTGGTGGACTGGCTGGCCTCGCTGGCCGAGTTGGCGCTGACGCCGCGCGGGTTGGAGGAGCGATGAGGAGGACGGCGTACGTTCCCCGGCGCGGGGCCGTGGCGATCGGTGGCCTGGCCCTGGCGGTGGCGCTGGGCGGCTGCGGGCTCAAGAGCGGTTCGCCGATGGTGGACGACGTGTCGCCGGGGTCGGTCGGGCAGGGCGAGCCGCTCAAGGGCGCGACGCTGACCGTGACGTCGAAGAACTTCAGCGAGAACATCATCCTGGGCCAGATGACCGGCCTGGTGTTCAAGGCGGCCGGGGCGGAGGTCCTGGACCGGACGAACCTGCCGGGTTCGATCAGCGCGCGCGAGGCCATCATCAACGGCGACGCCGACGCGATGTGGGACTACACCGGCACGGGCTGGATCACCTTCCTCGGCCACGCGGACCCCATCGTCGACCCGGAGAAGCAGTACGAGGCGGTGCGGGACGAGGACCGGGGCAACGGGGTGGTCTGGCTGCCGCCGGCGCCGCTCGACAACACGTACGCGCTCGCTGTCAGCAAGAAGAACAACGCCAGGTACCAGCTGGAGACCCTCTCGGACGTGGCGGCCCTGTCGAAGAAGGACCCGGGTGCGGTGACGATCTGCGTGGAGAACGAGTTCGCCTCCCGCGACGACGGGCTGCCCGGCATGGAGAAGAAATACGGGATGAACATCCCGGCAGGCAACATCCGGAAGATGGACGCCGGGATCATCTACACCCAGGTCTCCGAGTCCGACTCCTGCCTGCTGGGCGAGGTGTTCACCACCGACGGCCGGATCAAGGCCATGAACCTGGACGTCCTGGAGGACGACGAGAACTTCTTCCCCAACTACAACGCCTCCCCGGTGATCCACGAGGCGACCTTCGAGAAGTACCCGGTGATCGCGGAACTGCTGGACCCGCTGGCGAGGAAGCTGACGACCGAGGTGGCGCAGACGCTGAACGCCAAGGTGGACGTGGAGGGCGAGGACCCGCACGAGGTGGCGAAGGACTGGCTGGTGGCGGAGGGGTTCATCGAGGAGGGGTGAGTTACAGAGGACCGTTGCAAACATTTCCTTGCAAAAAAGGCTTGCAAAGGTTGCTTTGCATCTCTACCTTCGAACCATGGCAGAGAACGAGGACGTCCGCCCCTACCGCTACGACGGCACCGACCGGAAGATCCACAACGTCGACGCCCGCACCTTGCGGGCCATCGCGCACCCCCTCCGGATGCGACTGCTGAAGGCGCTGCGCGATTTCGGCCCCGCCACCGCCTCCCAGCTCGGCGAGCGGCTGGGCGAGTCCAGCGGCGCGACCAGCTACCACCTGCGCCAGCTGGCCGAGTCCGGCATGGTCGAGGACGCCCCGGAGCTGGGCAAGGGCCGCGAACGCTGGTGGCGGGCGGCCCACGACGGCTCGACCGTCGAGAGCGCCGAGTTCCGGACGCACGCCGACCCGGAGGTACGCGGGGCCATCGACTTCGTCCTCCACGAGACGGCCACCGGTCACGCCCAGGAGCTGAACACCTGGCTGGGCACGATGGACGACTGGCCGGACGAGTGGCAGCGGAGCTGGGACATGAGCGACTTCACGATCCGCCTCACCCCGGAGCTCGCTCTGGAGCTGTCCCAGAAGGCCCAGGAGCTTGTGGAGAGCTACCGGGGCCGCGTCCCCGACGACACCGAGGGATCGGCCGTCGTCCGGACGCACCTGCACACCTTCCCGCGCGCCTCCGAATGAAGCCACCGCACACCGCAACTCCCCACCATCTGAAGGGAATCCCGTTATGCACGCCGACGTCCACCACCTCCTGCACACCACCCGAGCCGCCGAACTGCACCACACGGCCACGGCGTTCCGCCTCCCCCGCACCAGCCTGCGCACCCGGGTCGGCTGGACCCTGGTCGAGGTGGGACTGCGCCTGACGACCCGGAGCCGGGAGGCGACCGCGCCCCGCACCGCCGCCTTCCATCCGGCCTGACCATCGACTCGGGGGAGACAGCACCATGGGGCATCGCGGAAACCGCACACCGCTCGCCGCCACGCTCGCGGCCAACGCCATTTCCACCGCAGGTACTTCACTGACCCTGATCGGCGTCCCCTGGTTCGTCCTGGAGACCACCGGCAGCGCCGGCCGGGCCGGGTTCGTCGCCTTCTGCGCCACCCTGCCGATCGTCGTCGCCGCACTGATCGGCGGACCGGTCATCGACCGGATCGGCCGCCGCCGGGTCGCCATCGCCTCCGACGCGGTGTGTGCTGCGGCCATCGCGACGATCCCGCTGCTGCACTTCGCCGGCGTCCTCGACTTCTGGATGCTGTGCGCGCTGATGGCGGTCAACGGGTTCGCCCACACCCCGGGCAACACCGCGCGCTACGTCCTGATCCCGGACCTGGCCGAGCACGCCGGCACCACGCTCCCCCGGGCCGCCAGCCTCTTCGACGCGGTCACGCGCGGGGCCCGGATGGTCGGCGCGGCGCTCGCCGGAGTCCTCATCGCCTTCGCCGGCGCGGAGACGGTCCTGCTGCTGGACGCGGCGACGTTCGGCCTGTCCGCCCTGCTGATCGCCACGGGGGTACGCGGAATGCGCGCGGCCGAACCGAGGAAGGCCGAAGCCCCGGTATCGCTGCGCACGTACGGCTCCGAACTCCGCGAGGGATACACCCACGTGCTGGGTAACCGGCTGCTGCTGGCGATCGTGGTCATGGTGATGTTCATGAACGGCACCGACCAGGGCTGGTATGCCGTGCTGCTCCCGGTGCACGCCGAGGCCGAGCTGGGCGGCGCGACCGCCATCGGCCTGCTCACCGCGCTGTTCGGGGCGGGCGGGCTGGCGGGGGCCCTGCTGTACGGGGCGGTGGGGCACCGGTTCTCACGGCGGACGGTGTTCACGGTGTGCGTGATCCTGTGCGGGGCGCCGAGGTTCCTGGTCGCCGCGGTGACCGGGACGACGCTGCCCCTCGCGGTGACGATGCTGCTCGGCGGGATCGCGGGCGGCGTGCTGAACCCGATCCTGACGACGGTGACCTACGAACGGGTGCCGGACCGGCTGCGCAGCCGGGTGTCGGGGGCGCTGACGGCGGGTTGCGAGTTCGCGATGCCGCTGGGCGGGCTGGCGGCCGGGCTGCTGGTGGAGGGCGCGGGGGCGACGGGGGCGCTGCTGCTGATGGGCGGGGTCTACTTCCTGGCCACGCTGAGCCCGCTGGTGTTCCCGTCCTGGCGGACGCTGGACGACGGGCCGGTGACGGAGCCCGTACAGCCGGCGCCACCCGTCGTACCGTCGGTGCCGTCGGTGCCGTCGGTGCAGGTCAGCAGCTCGGCACCTTCCCGCCCGACTCCAGGGCCCTGAGCGAGCCGACCGCGTCCTTCAGCGTGGAGACGGGCACGATCCGCAACCCGTCGGGCGCCTCGGCCTCCGCCTGAGCGCACTCGGCCTTCGGCACGAGGAAGACGCTCGCCCCGTCGCGGTGGGCGCCCTGGGCCTTCATCGACACGCCGCCGACCGCGCCGACCGTGCCGTCCGCGTCGATCGTCCCCGTACCGGCGATGGTGCGGCCGCCGGTGAGGTCGCCGCCGGAGCCGTTGCCGTCGAGCTTGTCGATGATGCCGAGGGAGAGGAAGAGACCGGCGCTCGGGCCGCCGACGTCGCCGAGGTCCACCTCCACGCGCATCGAACCGGGCTCGCGGTCCAGGTAGTTCAGGGCGGCGTCGACGGCGACGTTCTGCGACTGCTTCATGTCGTCGAGGTTGTGCTTCTCGATCTCCTTCTCGGAGCCGCCGGTGGGGTAGACGGAGTCGCGCGGCATGACCGCCCGGTCGGTCCGGAACCAGCCGTCGATCACCTCGCCGATACGGACGTCCGTCTTCGGCCCGGTGGCGAGGATCGTCGTCATCCTCAGCTGCCCGTCGGTGGGCCGGGTCTCGGTGCCGGTGATGGTGATCACCGGCCGCCCGTCGTCCTCGCCGAGCACGTCCGCGGTCAGCCCGGGCCGGGCCAGGGTGAACGGCAGCGGTGCGAGGGCCGCCGTACCGAAGAGGGCGAGGACGGGCAGCGCGCAGAGGGCGAGAACGCGGGGGCGCGTGAGACGAGTGAGCACGCACCCAATCTAACCGCCGCCCCCCGGCCGGAACGCGCCAGGCGTACGCCGCCCCCGACGTCTCCGCGAGGGCGGACCCGGGCGTTCCCCGGCCGGTACGGGCCAACCGCAGCGCGTCGGCCACCCCCGGCCGGTACGGGCCAACCGCAGCGCGTCGGCCACTCCCCCGCCCGTACGCGCCTACCGCAGCGCGTCGGCCACCTCCCGGGCGGCGTCGAGCACGCGGGGCCCGACCCGTTCCGGTACGGCGTCGGCGAGCATGACGACACCGACGCTGCCCTCCACGCCCGAGACCCCGACCAGGGGCGCGGCCGCCCCGCTGGCCCCGGCCTCGAGCTCGCCGTGGGTGAGGGTGTACCCGGGGTGCCCGGCCTCCGTGGTATGCCGGGCGGACAGGATGGCCCGGCCCGCCGCGCCCCGGTCCAGCGGATGCCGGAAGCCGGCCCGGTAGGCGACGTGGTAGTCGGTCCAGGTGGGCTCGACGACGGCGACCGCGAGGGCGTCGCTGCCGTCGACGAGTGTGAGATGGGCGGTGGCCCCTATGTCCTCGGCCAGGGAGCGCAGCGCGGGCAGCGCGGCTTCCCGGACGAGCGGATGCACCTGGCGGCCGAGCCGCAGCACACCGAGACCGACCCGGGCGCGGCCGCCCAGGTCACGGCGGACCAGGGCGTGCTGTTCCAGGGTGGCGAGCAATCGGTAGACGACGGTCCGGTTGACACCGAGCTTGTTGGACAACTCCGTGACGGTCAGGCCGTGATCGGTGTCGGCGAGCAGTTTGAGGACGCGCAGTCCTCGGTCGAGCGTCTGGGAGGTCTCCGCTGTCACGACGCCCTCTCCTCTTCGGGGTGAGCGACGACGGTCCTGCTCCGGCGGGGTTGCGACGCCGGTCCCAGCGGCGACGCACGGAGAGGCCGCCGGCCTGGCAAGGCACCGGCTGCGCTCCGCGGCGGCGTTGCCACGGGGCGTTCATATGGCGGGGACAGTAGCGATCCAGTCCGCTCAGCGGAAGTCCTCGTCCAGAATCCGGTCTCCGGACACGGAGCTCCGCAACGGCCCGCGCATAAGGGCCGGTCAGCGGGGCGGCGTCCGGAAAGCGAACATCTACGCGCGTTCACGTGTCACGACTGGTGCGTGACAGAGCACACTCAGGGGTGAACAGGCGTTAACACTGCGTAAAGTATTGGTACACGATTCCTTGTGCCTCTCCCTTGATCACCGCATGCCGGAAGCACCGTCTGTTCGGAATGTGTGACGAACAACGGAACGACCGGCCGCGCGACGCGCCTGATGGGTAGCTTCCCTGACACACAGCCGCCGGCAACGGGCGGCCGGGCTCGCGGGAGGCGTTCAGATCCATGGTGTGGGACGAGTGGGAGCAGCTGAAGGCCGACGCGGCCGACCAGCGGTCGCAGCGGATGCAGTTGAACCAGTTACCGCCGGAACCGAGTGGTGGGGGCGGCAGCCGGCAAGGGGACCTCGCGGTCAACCAGACGGACCTGGCCGCGATCGGGGACGCGGCTTTCGAACTGCATCAGAACTTCGGCCGGGTGAGCGAACACGCCCGCGCCGCTTCTCAGAAGGCGGCCGGAGGGCTGAAGACGCAGGGGTTCGCACTCGGCGGCGCGCTGGACGACGTGGCATCGCGCTGGATCGACCAGTCCAGGTCGTTGTTGGACGCCACCGCGCACATCTCCAACCACCTCGACTTCACCAAGGGCGCCCACGCGGGCGACGAGGTCCACATCGCGGGAACCGTCAGCAGCATCGCCACGCTCGACGCGGGCTTCAACGAGAGGAAGGGCGCCTGATGGACCTCGACGCCCTCCGCTTCGGCAACTTCTCGCAGCTCGGTGAGGCGATCACCGACTGGGAGCAGATGGTCAAGAAGTTGGCGACCCTCAAGAGCGACGCCAAGGACAACCTGGGCGGCAAGGCGGCGAAGGCCCGGTGGGCCGGGGAGAACGCCACCGTCACCCGGTCCTTCGTGGACAAGACCGCAGGCGAGTTCGCCGACGCCCACACCCAGGCCCGCACGGTCGCCCGCATCCTCGGAGACACCCGGGACGAGCTGGTCGCCTTCCGCGACGAGCTCAACGAGGTGATCTCGCAGAGCGGGAAGAAGAACCTGACGGTCAGGGACACGGGCGACGGGTCGTTCACCGTCACGATGAACATCCACCCGGACCGCGCCGCCCAGGGCACCACGCTTCCCGAGCACAGCCAGAGCGACGTGGACGGCCTGCGCGACCGGGTCCAGGCAATTTTGCAGAAGGCCACGCGCAGCGACACCACCGCGTCCGAGGCGCTGCGGCTCATCGTGAACCAGGCCGAGCACGGGTTCTCCGGCGCCGACTACACGGACCGGGACTCCGCGGCCAAGGCCGTCGCCGAGGCAGCGGCGCTCGCCAAGACCCTCAAGAAAGACCCGACCGACCTCACGACGACCGAGCTGAACACGGTCAACGCCGCACTCGCCAAGTACGGCAAGGACCCCTTGTTCGCGGAGAAGCTCGCCACCTCCACGACGCCCGACGGGCTGCTGAAGTTCTACGCCGGCATCGCCGACCCGTACCAGGGCTATGGGGCCGACCCGAAGCGGCTGGAACAGGCCAAACTCCTCCAGAAGAATCTGGGTGTCGCGCTGGGCACCGCCACGCTCTCCGACAGCGCGGCCATGCGGTCCTGGGAGCAGAAGATGGTCCAGCTGGGCCCGGAGGAACTCGGCACCGACCACGCGAACAATCCCCGTGGATTCGCCGTCATGAGCAATCTCATGCGGTTCGGCGACTACGACGACCAGTTCCTCAACGACTACGGCGAGAAGCTCGTGGCGTTCGACAAGGAACGCAACGTCGAGCACATGAGTCCGTGGATCAACAACTGGAACAACGGCGACCTGAACTTTTACAGCAAGGACGACCGGGGCCGCGACCCGATGACCGGCTTCCTGGAGGCCCTCGGCCACAACCCCGGTGCCGCGACGCAGTTCTTCGCCCAGCCGGAAGGCGCTGGAGCGGGGGTCGACAAGGAATCCGAGGTGAACGAGAACCTCACGTACCTGACGAAGGAACGCATCTGGCTGTCCGACGCCTCCATCATGGGCGGTGACAACAAGGTCATCGCGGGTCACGACTCCCTCGGCCACGCGCTGGAGGCCGCCACCACCGGATACGTCTACGACGGCGACCCGATGACCGCCAAGGATCCGCTGATCCCCGGCAACCGCGATCTGCGCACCGCGGAGACGGCGGGGGTCATGGAACAGGTCGCGTTCCTGTACGGGAGCGAGGACGGGCCGAAGATGCTCCATGAGCAGTCCCAGTTGGCCGATAGTCTCGGCAAGATGGGGGCGGCGTACATCGACGACATCAACTACAGCCTGACGGGGGTTGGGGACCATATGAAGGACGAGGGGGCCTTTCCGGCGAAGTACGCCGGTCGTGCGGACCTCGGCAACCAGGGTGCCGTCAGCTTCCTGAGCGTGCTCGGCCAGAATGAGACCTCGCACGGTGTCGTCACGGCGGCAGAGCACCTGTACACACTGAGCGTGCTCGACGCCAACCCCGCAACGAGCAAAGCGAACATCGACAACGCGCACGATGCTCTGACGACAGGTGCCGAAGCGCGCGGCATCCTCGACCACTCCCGCGTACAGCAGGCGGAGAAGACGTACGAGGACGAGGCGGAGCAACAGAACAAGTCGCTCGGCCGTTCCGGCGACTGGGCCAAGCTGGGTGCCGGAGTCGTGGTGGGAGGCGGTATCGCCGCGATTCCGGTGCCCGGTTCCACGGCGGCGGCGCTGGTGGTGGCACCACTGGCCGCGGAGACGGTCGGCAACGCGGTCAACACGTTCATCGGGCACGAGATCGACAAGGGGATCGACGGTGCCCAGAAAGACCCCTTGCAGCAGGCCCAGATGACCAGTCAGGAATTCTACGACCAGGGGGTGGACGATCTCGGCAAGGCCTATCTCGCCTATGTGAAGGACAATCCAGAGGTCGCCGGGATCGGTGATGACCAGGAGTGGAACCAGGAAATCAAGGAGAGTTACCTCGGCACAGGCTCCGGACAGAACGACTATCGCGGACGCGCTCCGCACAAGGACTGAACATGCCATGGCCATCGGACCGAACCTCCCGACAGAAACGGGCCGCGACAGCCTGGCTCCGCGCCGCTTACGGGGTGCTGCTGCTCGCGGCGGCGACCGCCTGCGGCGGGGACGAGGACACCGGCAAGCAGGACGTGATTTCCGCCGAGCAGGTGTGCGACGGGACGCTCCGAGCATCGGCGCAGCAGGCGCTGCGGCGGGTCAGCGGGACGGACCGGTTCACCGAACTGACCGGGCGAGACGCATCGGGTGAACCGGGCACGTTCTCTCTCGAGCTCGCTGCGAAGCACCTGCACGGGAAAATCGGTGAGCGCCTGGACTGCAACGTCTACCGTGCTGACGACGACAGCGGGCATCCCCAGCTGGAAGTCGAATTCGAACCGCGAGCGGACCGCCCTGACATGAGCAAGGACGACGAGCACCTCCCGTTCGCCCTCGGCGTGCACGCCTACGTGAAGGGTGACGGCGGCGCTTACCTGTACTTCTCCTGCTCCACAGAGGGCAAGCAGGGGAAGGCGTCGTACGTGAAGGCCAGCATGTTCACCGTCGCCGGTGTGGACCCCGCCTCCACCGCCAAGGACCGCATGGCCATCCTCAACGACGTGTCCCGCGCCCTGGCCGAGCAGCTCGGCTGCGCCGACGAGGCCGCGCTGCCCGACCAGGTCCCCGAGCCCGTGAACGGCTGACGGCCTCGACGAGGACGCAAAGGAGGGCGGGACGCGTACGGATACGCGTCCCGCCCTCCTTCCTCGGGCCCGTTCTCCCGGTCACGTCATCCGCGTCGCCCACTCCTGGACCTTCGCGATCCGCTGCTGGATCTGGTGCGCCGTGGCCTCCGCGCTCGGCGGGCCGCCGCAGACGCGGCGCAGTTCGTTGTGGATCACACCGTGGGGCTTGCCGCTCTGGTGCGTGTAGGCGGAGACCGTGGTGTTGAGCTGCTTGCGCAGGCTCAGCAGCTGCTTGTGGGTGACCACGGGCCGGGCGTCGGCCGGCTTCTCCAGGAGGTCGGCCTCCTCGGCCGGCTTCTGGCGGCTGTGCGCGATCTGCCGGGTCTGCCGCTTCTGGAGGAGGAGCTGGACCTGGTCCGGCTCCAGGAGCCCGGGGATGCCGAGGTAGTCCTGCTCCTCCTCGGAACCGGGGTGGGCCTGCATGCCGAACTCGGCCCCGTCGTACAGCACCCGGTCGAAGACGGCGTCGGACTCCAGCGCCTCGAAGGGCAGCTGCTCCTCGGTCTCCTCGTCCTCCAGCCTCTCCGCGTCGGCGAGGAGCTTGTCCTCCTCCGAGAACGGGTTCTCCTCGTCGCTGCCCTTCTTCGGCTTGTCGAGCACGTGGTCGCGCTCGACCTCCATCTCGTTGGCGAAGTCGAGGAGCATCGGGATGGTCGGGACGAAGACGGAGGCCGTCTCGCCGCGCCTGCGGGACCGCACGAAGCGCCCGACGGCCTGGGCGAAGAAGAGGGGCGTGGAGATCGTCGTCGCGTAGACGCCGACGGCGAGACGTGGCACGTCGACGCCCTCGGACACCATGCGGACCGCGACCATCCAGCGCGACTCGTCGCCGCTGAACTGGTCGATCTTCTTGGACGCGGCCTTCTCGTCGGAGAGGACCACGGTCGGCGTCTCGCCGGTGACCTTCTTGAGGATCTTGGCGTACGCGCGCGCCGACTCCTGGTCGGTCGCGATGACGAGGCCACCCGCGTCGGGGATGCCCTTGCGGACCTCGGTGAGCCGCTTGTCGGCGGCGGTGAGCACGTTGGGGATCCACTCGCCGGTGGGCGCCAGCGCGGTGCGCCAGGCCTGCCCGATGGCGTCCTTGGTCATCGGCTCGCCGAGCCGCGCGGCGATCTCGTCGCCGGCCTTGGTGCGCCAGCGCATGTTGCCGCTGTAGCTGAGGAAGATGACCGGGCGGACGACACCGTCGGCGAGCGCGTTGCCGTAACCGTAGGTGTAGTCGGCGGAGGAGCGGCGGATGCCGTCGTTGCCCTCCTCGTACGCCACGAACGGGATCGGGTTGGTGTCCGACCGGAACGGCGTACCGGTCAGCGCGAGCCGCCGGGTCGCCGGGTCGAACGCCTCCTGGCAGGCCTCGCCCCAGGACTTCGAGTCACCGGCGTGGTGGATCTCGTCGAGGATCACGAGCGTCTTGCGCTGCTCGCAGCGGTTGCGGTGCAGCATCGGACGGACGCCGACACCGGCGTACGTCACGGCGACCCCGTGGTACTCCTTGCTCAGCGGGCCGGCGCTGTAATCGGGGTCGAGCTTGATCCCTATCCGGGCGGCCGCCTCCGCCCACTGCTTCTTGAGGTGCTCGGTCGGGGCGACGACGGTGATCTGCTGCACGACATGGTGGTGCAGCAGCCACGACGCGAGGGTCAGCGCGAACGTGGTCTTGCCGGCGCCGGGCGTCGCGACGGCGAGGAAGTCGCGCGGCTGCTCCTGGACGTACCTCTCCATGGCGCCCTGCTGCCAGGCTCGCAGCTTGCCGGCGGTGCCCCAAGGGGCGCGGCCGGGAAAGGCGGGTGAGAGGTGGTGGGAGGCGGTGGTAGTAGTCACGGTCTCCGGTTCGGGGCTCTCGGGTACGTGGGGCGCTGTCCGCACCGGACCCGGCCCTTGATCGGCCCGGCCCGCGATACGACAACCGGGCCACCCTACCGGGGGCCCGGTTGAAACCCGGTACGGACGAGCCGTACCGGGGGTCGACGAGACCGTGCTCACATCGCGTCGTGCAGCGCTCTCAGCCGCTCCGCGATCCGGTCCACATCCTCGACGCTGCCCATGGCCACTTCGATGACCAGCTTGTACGCCTCGTCTTGGTCGACCTCGACCATGTCGGTCCCGTTGATGTCGAGAAACACGACCGTGGACATCCACGCCATACGCTTGTTGCCGTCGACGAGCGGGTGGTTCACGGCCAGAGACTGCAACAGCCCGGCGGCCTTCTGGAACAGGTCCGTGTACGCCTCGACACCGAACATCTGGGACTGGGGACGGTGAACGGCCGAGCTGAGCAATCCGAGGTCGCGCACCGCGACCTGCTGCCCCCCGCAGGCGAGCTCCGCCAGGTCCAGGACTTCCTGGACCGTCAGGTACTTCACTACTCCCCCAGCCTCCGCAGCAGATCGGCGTGGCGCACGGCGTACTTCGCGCCGAGTCGGCGGACCGACTCCCGGTCGACCTCGACCTCCAGATAGCGGTCGATGGCCTGAAGCACTATGGCGTGCATACTCCGCCCCTCTTGCTCGGCACGGAGCTTCAGCGCCTCTTGCTGGTCCTCGCGTATACGCAGGTTCATCGCCATACCAAAAAGGTACCACTCGTGGGGCCAGAGCGGTACCGCTACTTCTCCCGCACGACGACCCGGGTCGCCACCCAGGCCCCCGCCAGCGCCACCCCCGCCATCGGCAGGAACACCGCGGCGAACGCGCCCGGGTGCGAGCCGGCGGCTCCGGCCTCCGCCGCCCCGTGCGCGGCCGCGCCCACCGCCCCGCCGCCGAGCGCGGCGAAGGCCGCGCCGCCGCCGGCCAGGAGCAGCACGTTGGAGAGCCCGTCGGATATCTGGAGGGCGGCGGAGTTGGAGCCCGCCTCCTCCGGGGCCGACAGCTTCAGCAGCAGCACGCTGGTGGAGGCGATCACCATGCCCATCCCGAAGCAGCCGAAGGCCCACGCGACGGCGACGGTCCAGACCGGGACCCCCTCGATCAGCACGGAGGGCGCGACAGCGATCGAGGCGGCGACCAGGACCATTCCGCTGACCATCAGCCGCTCACGGTGGGGCTCCATGCGCGGCCGGGACTGTACGAACGAACCGAGAGCCCAGGTCGCCCCGCCCACGGCCAGCGAGAGCCCGGCCATCGTCGGGGAGAGCCCGCGCTGGGTGACCAGCATCAGCGGTACGAACGACTCGGCGGCGATGAACGACCCGGCGGCGACCCCGCGCAGCAGGACCACCGAGGGCAGCCCGCGCCCCGCCCGTACGGTCCCGGTGGGCAGCAGGCCGCGTACGGCGGGCACCAGCAGGGCGGTGCCGAGGGCGGCCGGCAGGAGGGCGAGCCAGTTCAGCTCCTGCCCCGCGTACTGGAGCAGCCCCGCCCCGGCCGAGATCCCCAGCGCGAGCCGGATCCGGCGGCGGTCGTACGGCTCGGTGGCGGCGGCCGGGTCGGCGGGCCCGGAGGCCGTCCGCCGGATCGCCGGGAGGGCCAGGAC
This sequence comes from Streptomyces sp. CA-278952, assembly GCF_028747205.1. Classification (NCBI taxonomy): domain Bacteria; kingdom Bacillati; phylum Actinomycetota; class Actinomycetes; order Kitasatosporales; family Streptomycetaceae; genus Streptomyces; species Streptomyces sp. CA-278952. The sequence continues at coordinate 5,112,534 of NZ_CP112880.1, read as the reverse complement.
CAGCGGGATCACTATGAGGGCCGGGATGCCGACGAAGACCCAGCGCCAGCCGAGGTGCTCGGTCACCGTCCCGGAGGCGAGCGGCCCGACGACGGAGGGGATCACCCAGCTCGCGGCGAAGGCCGCCAGGATCGCGGGCCGGATGTGCTCGGGGTAGGCCCGCCCGATGACCACGTACAGGGCGACGATCACCATCCCGCCGCCGAGTCCCTGGACCGCCCGGCCCGCGATGAAGACCCACATGCTGGTGGCCGCCCCGGAGAGCAGCAGGCCGACGCCGAACGCGGTGATCCCGGTGGCGAGCGGCTGGAGCGGCCCGCGCCGGTCGGCCCACTGCCCGGAGAGGACCATGGCGAACAGGCTGGTGGTGAAGTACGCGGAGAAGGCGAAGGCGTAGAGCGGGATCCCGTTCAGCTCACGCGCGGCGACCGGCATGGCCGTGCCGACCGCCGTGGCCTCGAACGCGATGAGGAACACCACGGAGACGATGCCGATGCTGAGCGCCCGGTAGGTGCGCCCGAGGACCCCTTCGACGGCTGCGAGGGGGATGGCGGACAGCGGGTCCGAGGAGTGATCGTCGGTCGCGGGCGGCGCGAGGTGTGCGGCATCGGTGCCGTCACGCGGTTCGAGGGCGGTCATGGGCCCAGCGTAAGAGGCATGGAGCGGTTTGAACCCTGTCCAAGTGCGGCACCGCACTCGGCCCTTGGTCGTAGGTCCCGAGCCCCGGCACCGGACCGGGTGTGAACGGCGTATGGCAGTCGCGTTGCGGGCCCGCCGGATGCCTTGAGGCGGCGGGCGGAGACCCTTAGCGTCATGGACAGCAAGGGAACAGAGCAGCGCACCACAGCACCACAGCGCCACACCCGACCGTGTGCCCGAGAGGCTCAGGGGCTCGACTGCAACTCGAGTTACACCGGTTCGAATCCGGTCACGGTCTCCATCGCGGAGTGGCCGTCCTCACGACAGGGGGCGGCCACTCTCGTTCGCGGCCGGTCAGCCGGTCTTCAGGGCTTTCATCACCTCGCGCGTATCGCTGATCAGATCGGCCCGGTAGGCGAGCATCTCGGGCTGGTCCACCACGTCCGGCAGACCGTCCGTTCCGTTGTCGATGTCCGGAGGAGACATCCAGGAGGACAGGGCGAGCGTCACGACGAAACCGCCTTCCACCACCTGCACGCGCATGGATGCGTCCTCCATGATCAGCAGATATGCCAGGTCGCCGAGGTCCGGTACGCGCTCCACCCGGTCCACGCCCGTGCCGTCGATCTCCGTCAGCGTGCTGCTCGCCTCGAACTCGGGGCGCGGGTCGGTCTCCTTGTGCAACTCGGCCGTGAGGGACGCCTGATAGCCGGTTGACCAGCCCGAGGCCTCCTCGCCGTCCGGCGCCCGGGCCGCCGCCACCGTGAAGTCGACGGTGCAGCGGATGCGGTGGAGGGCGGGGTGCTCGATGCCGTCCAGTTCGGTCGACGGCTCGGCCCTCGGCTCCCCCACCGCCCTGGCGAGCGCCCTCAGCTCCACCGCCGCGCAGGAGTCGGACTCCACGCGGTAGCCGCGCGGGTCGGGCTTCCGGTCGCCGCCGATCCCGTACGCGAAGACCGCCGACGCCCACACCGCCGACGCGACCACCGCTCCGGCGGCGGCCCACAGCAGCCGCCGGGCCCGGCGCCGGCCACCGGTCGGGAGCCCCTGCCCCGGGTCGAACCCGCTCACCACGTCCGCGGGCGTATCCGGTCCGGGTTCGCCCACCAGCTCCGGTTCAGTGATCACGTGCTGGCTCTCCCCTGATCGGGCAACGCTACGAACCTTCGGCCGGGTTCGGCCCTTCGCGGCATTCTCCGGCTGTTCGGGCCGGCCCGGAAGTGTCTGCGGGGCTGTCCCGTCACTCCGGGGAACCTCTCGCTCCGGCAGGAGACGCGAGGGGCCCCGCACGGAACCGGAAGCAAGAGGTTCACGCGCGGGGCCGCTCACCGGGCTCGGGCCGTCAGACGCCGGTCAGGGAGTACGTCCCCGTACCGTCCTGCCTGCCGCTGGAGTACTGGCGGATGAACTCCCCGTCCGCGTACCGGTCGTGACCCATCATGGATCCGGTGTACTTGTTCTGCACGCCGATCTTCGAACTGCCGGGTACGTCGCGGTAGACGTAGAACCGCTGGAGGTCGTCCTCCGCGCAGGCGGCCGTCCTCAGGACCGCCCGGTCGGTGGCCGCGTCCGGCGCGGCGATGGTCGCGCACCCGCCGTTGCCCCAGTTCCACAGGGTCGCCTCGATGACCCCGTTGCTCTCCGTCACGTTGCACAGGCGCCAGTGGTCCAGGTGGGCGCTGAAGATCGTCGAGGGCCGCAGGCGGACACCGTCGTCCGCCAGGAGCGGCGCGCCCCAGGACAGGGGCTTTCCGGGCACGGCGATCTTGTAGACCTGGGTCTGGCAGTCGAGAGCGGCCCGCGCGCCGCGCCCGGTGGCCCCGGGCTGTGCGGCGGACGTACCGCTGGTGCGGGCGGGGGGCTGTGCGAGGCGGTCCTGCTCCTTGTCCTGCTCCTGGCCCTGCTTCTCGTCCTGCTCCTGGCCCTGCTTCCGGTCCTGCTCCTGCTCCTGCTTCGCCGTCGGTGCCACCGCACCCGCCGGGTGCTCGGCCTTCGCGGCGGGTGAGCCGCAGTCGAGGAGCCCCTGCGCCTTGGCCATGATGCTGCCCGCGGGCACCGTGTCCTGGCAGCGCACCGCGCCTTCCTCGAGGGTGGTGTAGGTGGTGAAGCTGCCACCGCCGGGCCCCTCGGCCCACTTCAGCGCCCAGCTTCCGTCGCTCTGCTGGGAGCGGTTGCAGTTGAGGCTTCCGTAGGTACCGGTGACCTTCTTCGTGCCCTTGTAGACGCCGTAGTAGCCGGGCTGGTTGAAGCTCCACACAACCGTGTTCGACTCGCTGCTGGTGGAGGCGTAGCCGACCTTCACCTCCAGACCGAGGCTCGCTTTGGCCGCTTCGAGGGTCGCGACGGCGAAACTGCCCTCGACGCCGCCGGTGAGCCCGACGGAGACCGTGATGACCGTCTCGGTGCTGGTGACGACGGTGTGGTTGCCGGTGGTGCCCTCGGTGACGTACCAGCCCTTGAAGTGGGTGATCGTCGGCGACACTTCGGTGTTCTTGATGTACGGGTGGCGGGTGCCGAGGTCGGCCGCGGTGCAGGCGCCGCCGAGCTGGGGTGCCGCCGTGGCGGTGGGTACCGCGGCAGCGGGTGAGGCGGCGGCCGGTGAGGCGGCGAGGCCCATGGCGGCGACCGCCACGGCGACCGCGGGGGCGGTCACCGCCATGAATGATCTGCCGGTGAGGCTCCTGGTTCCTATGGGACGCATAAGTTTCCGTTTCCCCCTGGTCGTGACGGCCGGGACCGAACAGAGGTGAATGTAGCGGCCACAGGGGGTGCCGGAGTGAGGCCCGAACTAGCCAGGAATTACCGGGGAGGGGCTTATTCCTCCCGGGCTACGGCCGCGCAGGCATCATGTTCGTCGCTCTCTTCGGCCCCCGGGGTACGACCTCACCGCCACCGTCGGTGACGGCGCCTGCGGAGCGGGAGCGCGCCGGGGTACGCGTCAGCCCTTGGGAGGCGCTGCCACCGCCGCCTGCGGCCTGATCGGCAGGCGGTTCACCGGGCGACCGGTCGCCGAGCGGACCGCCGAGGCGACCGCCGCGGGGGCCGTGACGACCGGGACGGCCGAGGCCGGCTTCGCGCCGAAGGGGGCCACCACGTCGCGTTCCTCGACCAACTTCACGATGCGGATGTCCGGCGCGTCCAGCGAGGTCGGGAGCGCGTAGCCGGTCAGGTCGGGGTGGCGGATGATGCCTCTCGCGGTGCGGAGGTTCTCCGTGAGGGCCGCGCCGATGCCCTGGGTGATCCCCGCCTCGATGCGGATCGCCAACTGGGCGGGGTTCAGGACGCGGCCGACGTCCTGGGCGACCGCCATCTCCACCACGCGGACGGAGCCGAGTTCGATGTCGACGTCGACCACCGCACGTACCGCGCAGAACGCCAGGCCGACGAACGCGTCGCCCTGGCCGGACTCGTCCAGCGGTTCCGTGGGGTGGGGGCGGCACTGGGCGGTGGCCCAGAGTTCCTTGCCGTCCAGCTCCTCGGTGACCGTCGTGGACAGCACCCCGTCGTACGAGGTGATCTTGCCGTCGGCGATCTGGAGCAGCTCCGTGGACATGCCGAACTTGTGGGCCAGCGGCTGGAGGAGCTGGGTGCGGACCATCTTCGCCGCGCGCTCCACCGCCCCGCCCGACACCCAGGTGTGGCGGCCGTGCGTCGCCGGGCCCGCCGGGGGCTGGTCGGTGTCGACGGCGGCCACGTGGACCTCTTCGATGCCCAGGGTCTCCTGGACGATCTGCCGGGCCAGCGTGGTGAAGCCCTGGCCCGTCTCCACGGCCGCGCAGATCACCGTGGCCACGCCGTCGTGGACCCGGACCGTGGCGGTCGAGACCTCGTCCGCGCCCTCGGCCCCCAGCATGTGGACCATGCCCAGGCCGTAGCCCACGCCCCGGCGCACCGCCCCGGGCTCCCCCGCGCCCTCGGGTCCGCCCGGCAGCAGCCAGTCGTCCTCCGGGGCGTCCTTGGGGAGAGCGGGGAGGGGGTAGTCGCGTACGGCCTGGAGCAGTTCGGCCACCGGGGCCGGGCAGGTCACCGTCTGGCCCGTGGGGAGGATGTCGCCCGTCGACAGGGTGTTGCGCAGGCGCAGTTCGGCCGCATCGATGCCCAGTTTGGCGGCCAGCTTGTCCATCTGGCCCTCGTACGCCGCGCAGACCTGCATCGCGCCCTCGCCGCGCACGTGCCCCGACGGCGGGTTGTTCGTCCGGACCGCCCAGCCCTCGATGAAGGCGTGCGGGACGACGTACGGGCCGCAGGCGAAGGCCACGGCGGCCGCCAGGGACTCCGATGAGGCGTCGGCGTACGCGCCCGCGTCCAGGAGGATCTGGGCCTCCACCTTGACCAGCCGGCCCTCCGCGTCCGCGTGGTGGCGGTAGCGCAGGAGCGTGGGGTGGCGGTGGGTGTGGCCGAGGAAGGACTCCTCGCGGCTCGCGGCGAGCTTCACCGGGCAGCCGGTGCGCAGCGCGAGCAGCCCGAGGGGGATCTGGAAGCCCGGGTCCTCGCGGTCGCCGGTCGCGCCCGGCACCCCGGTCACGACGACCTTGACCCGGTCCGGTTCCAGGCCGAAGCAGGCGGCGATCAGGTCGCGGTCGGTGTGCGGGTCGGTGGAGGCGGTGTAGATCTCCACGCCGCCGTCCGGGCGGGGCACGGCGAGCCCGGCCTCCGCGCCGATCGGGGCCGGGTCCTGGCGGCCGATGCGGTACAGGCCCTCCACCACGACCTCGCCCGTCGCCTCCGCGTCGCCGTAGCGCAGCGGGATGTGGCGGATCAGGTTGCCGTCGGGGTGCAGGGGCTCCGCCGCGAACGCCTTCTCCGGGTCCGTGACCGGCTCCAGCACCTCGTACCGTACGGCGATGGCGGCGGCGGCCAGCCGTGCGGTGTCCGGGTGGTCGGCGGCGACGGCGGCGATCGGCTCGCCGTGGTGGCGGACCAGGTCAGAGGCGAACACCGGGCGGTCCACGACGTGGCGGCCGTAGTTGCTGTCCCCCGGCACGTCCTCGTGCGTGACGACCGCGCGCACCCCGGGCATCTCCTCGGCCCCCGAGATGTCGATGGACAGGATCCGCGCGTGCGGGTGCGGGGAGCGCAGCACGGCCGCCCACAGCAGGCCCTCGGCCCAGAGGTCCGCCGCGTACGGGAAGGTGCCCTCGGTCTTCGCACGGGAGTCGGTGGCGGGGAGCGACGCCCCCAGGCCCATCCGGGGCAGCTCCTGGTCCGCTCCGCCTCCGGGCCCGCCGCTCAGCGCGTCGATCCTGGGCAGGCTCGTGCTGGTCGCGTTGGCCGCGTCGCTGCTCACGCCGCCTCCTTGTCGATCACGTGGTGCTGGTGTCGCGTGTGCCGCTGCTGTACGGCGGGGCCGCGGGCGTGCCTCACAGGGCCTCTCCCTCGTGCGGGTGGGGTCCCTGCTGCATGCCGCCGGCGCCCGGTTCGGCCTGGTGCGGGATGCGGGCCTCGCCGTGGGCCACGGTGGCCGCCTCTGCGCTCGTCTCGCGGGCCGCGACGACGTCCGCGACGGCGTCGAGCACGCCCCGGTAGCCGGAACAGCGGCAGAGGTTGCCGCAGAGTGCCTGGCGGGTCTCCAGCTCGCTGGGGGCGTGGTTGCCCTCCAGGAGGTCGTGGACGGTCATCGCCATGCCGGGGATGCAGAAGCCGCACTGGACGGCTCCGCAGGCGGACAGGGCGCGCTGGACGTCGGACGGCTCGCCGTCCACGGCGAGGCCCTCGACCGTACGCACCTCGCTGCCCGCCGCCGTGGCCGCGGGGACCAGGCAGGAGGCGACCAGCCGGCCGTCGACCTGGACGTTGCAGGCGCCGCACTCGCCCTGCGAGCAGCCGTCCTTGGCCCCGGCGAGACCGAGGCGCTCGCGGAGCACGTAGAGCAGGGACTCGCCGATCCAGGCGTCGCTCACCGGGCGGTCCACGCCGTTCACATGGAGCAGGTAGGACGCGGACGGGTGCTCGCTCGGTGCGTCGAGGAGGGCGGGGACGGGGGCTGCGGCGGGGAGGGCACCCGCATCCGGGGCTGCTTCCGGTGTCGCGTCCGGGGCTCCGTCAGGTGCCGTTTCCGGGGCCGCTTGCGGGGCTCCCTCAGGTGCCGTGTCCGGTGGCGTCTCGTGGGCTGCTTCGGGGGCTTCGTCCGGTGCCGGGTCCGCTTCGGCCTCCGGAGCGGGTGCAGCCTCGGGCTCGTCGGCGGCGGGGCCCCCGATGTCGGCGGTGGTGGCGGGCTCCGCGTCCACCGCCTGGGCTGTCGGCTCTGCCGGTTCGTCGAGCGCCGGTTCGTCCTGGGCCCGTTCGTCCTGGGCCCGTTCGTCCTGCGCCGGTTCCGCTTCCGGGGTCTGCTCCGCCACGGGTACGGGGTCGGCCACCGGCTCCGGCTCCGGGGTGGCCCAGGGGGCGGGGGCGCCGCCGGGGAGCGTGGCCGGGCGGGCGCTGTCCGCGTACCACTGAGGCGTCTGCGCCGAGGCCAGGAACTCGCCCGATTCGTCCGGGAGGTCCCCGTCCGCCACCGGAATCGTCCACTGGCCGGTGTGGCCGGAGGCGTTCGCATGGCCCGAGTGGTTCACGTGGCCGGAGTCGTTCGCGTCGCCCGAGTGGTTCGCGTGGCCGGGGTGTCCGCCCTCCGGGGCCGCCGCCGTCTCCGGGGCCGGCATCCCGCCGAACGCCTCGGTGAAGTTCCACTGGGCCGTGGCGTGCGACGTGTCCTGGTACGGGCCCTGGTAGCCGCCCTGCCCGCCCTGCTGGTTCGGGTCCGGCCAGTGGACCGCGCCGGACTCCTGGGCGCTGGACTCCTGGGCGGCGGCCTCCTGGGCGCGCTGCTCGGCCTGTGCCTGCTGGGTCTGCGTCTGGAGCACCCAGCTGCCCGTCGCCGCCGGGTCGAGCCCGGCGGCCGGGGTCAGCGGCAGGATCATCGGGGGGACGTACCCCTGGCCGGGAGCGGCCAGCGGAATGTTCGCCAGGTCCTCCGGCGGGAGGTGGACGAACGCGGTGGCGTCGGCGTCGAACCCGTCGCCCTGCGGCGTCGGCTCCCAGCCGCCGTAACGGGGGTCCGGGCCCTCCGAGTGGCCCTGCCGTCCGTGCTGGTCGGGGAATTCCTCATTGCTCACGACAGTGCCCTCCCCAGCGCGCGTCGGGCGAGCGCGGCGACGGTGCGCCGCAGGTGCAGTACGGCCGGGGACAGCGGCGGGGCCTCTGTTCCGTCGGCCGGTGGTGCGTGGTCGGGGATGCAGGCCGCGGCGACGTACTCGCCGAAGGCGGCCAGCGCGTCCGGGGCCAGGCCCCGCTCGCCGTCCCAGTCGATCAGCGAGGCGATCCAGCGCTCCGCCTCCAGCGGGCGCAGCGGCATCGGGGCGATGGCGCCGACCGCGCAGCGCACGCCCCGGCGGGCCGGGTCCAGGACGATGGCGACCGAGGCGGTGGCGCGGCCCGGGCCGGTGCGGCCGGTGGCCTTCAGGAACACCTGCGGGGCGTGCAGCAGCGGTACGCGGACGAAGCCGATCAGCTCCGCGGGCTCCAGCAGTTCACGGCCGGCCAGCAGATGGGAGACGGGAATCTCGCGGCGGGCTCCGCCGGGGCCCGCGATGACCAGCTCGGCCTCCAGCGCGGCCAGCACCGGCAGGGCGTCGCCGGTGGGCGCGGAGGTGACGATGTTGCCGCCGAGCGTGCCGGCGTTGCGGATCTGCGGCGGTCCCGCGGCGCGGGCGGAGGCGGCGAGGGCGGGGATCAGGGCGGCGAAGTCGGGCCGCCCCATGCGGGCGTGGGTGAGGCCGGCGCCCAGCAGCGCGTGGCCGTCCTGGTAGTGCCAGCCGCGCAGCTCGCTGATCCGGCCGAGGCCGACGAGCCCCGAGGGGCGCAGGAGCCCCTTGTTGACGGCCGCCATCAGGTCCGTGCCCCCCGCGACCGGAACGGCCGCGGGCATGGCGCCGAGTGCCGCCACGGCCTCGTCCAACGAGGCCGGCAGCGTCACCGACTGCATCGTCTGCGGTGCGTGCGTGGTCAACCCAGCTGCCCCTTCCCGGTCTCCCGGCTGTCCCGCCTGTTCCGCCGTACGGTACGTGTTCACAGCCCGGACGTGGCAACTCTGGCACATCTTCGGATCGGACCGTCGCGAGGGTCCGCGAAGGGTGGATCCGTCCCTGACCTGCGAGATGGCCGGGTTTCGTCCTTCTTCGGCGGGGAGGGTGAATTGCCACTCTTCAGCGAGGCTTGTACGACTTATTGCGGTTCGCGGCCTCGCTCCGGCGCGTGGGGCGGGGTCTTGGGCGCGTGCCGTCAGGGCTGTTGGCCCCGGACGCGCGCCGGCCGCGGCGGTCCCGGGGGACGGCCGCGGCCGGGCGGTGCGGTGCGGGGGTCACACCACGGGCGGCGCTCCCTCGCGCGGGAAGCCGAGGATGCCGGGGCGCTGCTGCCGGGGGTACGGGCCGGCCGGCGGGCGGTAGTCCACGCCGAGGGCGTCGAGCCGGGCGTAATGGACCGTCATGCGGGCGTCGAACGCGGCGAAGTCCCGGTCGGCCGGGGCGGGCAGGGCGGACCAGGCGACCTCGGCGAAGGCGGCGAGGCGCGGGAAGACCTGGTAGTCGACGCGGGCCCGGTTCTGCATGACCTCGGTCCAGACGTTGGCCTGGGTGCCCAGGATGTGACGGGCCGCCTCCTCGCTCAGGCCCGGCGGGACGGGCTCGAAGCGGTAGACGTCCTCCAGGCTGCGGACGTACCCGATGGGCATCGGCTCGTCGGGGCCGCCGTCCTGACGGTGGTCCAGGTACACCTGCTGCTCGGGGCACATGACGACGTCGTGCCCGGCCTCGGCGGCCGCGATGCCGCCGCCGTAGCCTCGCCAGGAGGAGACCGCGGCCCCTTCGGCGAGGCCTCCTTCGAGGATCTCGTCCCAGCCGATGAGGCGGCGCCCCCGCTCGGTGAGCCAGGCGTCGAAGTGCCGGATGAACCAGGACTGGAGTCCGTCCTCGTCCTTCACGCCGAGTTCGGCGATCCGGGCCTGGGCGAGCGGGGACTCCTTCCACTGGTCCTTGGGGCACTCGTCGCCGCCCATGTGGACGAAGGGGGAGGTCTCGGGCGGGAAGAGTTCGAGCACCTCCTCCAGGACGCCCTCGAAGAAGCGCAGGGTGTCGTCGGTGGGGGCGAGTACGTTCGGGTTGACGCCCCAGGTGTCCCAGACGGTCAGGGCGGTGGTGTCGACGACGTCGGTGTTGCCCAGCTCGGGGTAGGCGCTGATGGCCGCCTGCGAGTGGCCCGGGATGTCGATCTCGGGGACGACCCGGATGTGCCGTTCTGCGGCGTAGGCGACGATCTCGCGGATGTCGTCCTGGGTGTAGAAGCCGCCGTAGGGGGTCTCGTCCCACAGCTCGGAGGCCCGGTGGCCGTATTTGGTGCGCGAGCGCCAGGAGCCGACCTCGGTCAGCCGCGGGTAGCGCTTGATCTCGATGCGCCAGCCCTGGTCGTCGGTGAGGTGGAAGTGGAAGACGTTCAGCTTGTGGGCGGCCAGGAGGTCCAGGTAGCGCAGGACGTCGTCCTTGGGCAGGAAGTGCCGGGAGACGTCGAGCATCATGCCGCGCCAGCCGAAGCGGGGTGCGTCCTCGACGACGACCGCCGGGACCTCCCAGGGGCGGCTCGCGGCGAGGGGCGCGCGCCGGAAGGCGTCCGGGCCGAGGAGTTGACGGAGGGTCTGCGCACCCCGGAAGACGCCTGCGGCGCTGCCGCCCGTGAGGCGTACGGCATCGATTCCGACGGCGAGGCGGTAGGCCTCGGGGGCCAGTTCCCCGTCGAGGGCGAGCAGGATGCCGCGGTCGCCGGCGCCCTCGGCCAGCGACAGTCCGGTGGCCGCGCCGAGCGTGGTGCGCAGCCAGCGGGCGACGCCCTCCGTGCCCGGGGCGGCGCTCAGCGGGGTGTCGTGGCCCAGCGGGTACGGCTGCCCGGAGGGGGCCGCCCTCAGGGTGCGCGGGGCCGGGATCAGGCCGAGAGCCGCGGTGTCCACGGCGCCCGTGGAGAGGGAGTCCTCGGGTGTCATGCCATCAGTCCTTTACCGCTCCGCCCAGTCCGGAGACGAGGCGTCGCTGTACGAGTACGAAGAAGACCAGTACGGGGATGGTCATCACCGTCGAGGCCGCCATGATCCCTCCCCAGTCGTTCTCGTCCGGTTTGAAGAAGACCAGCAGCGCCATGGGCAGCGTCGACTGGGAGGTGTCGCTGATGATGAACGACTTCGCGAACAGGAAGTCGTTCCAGGTGGTGATGAAGGAGAAGACGCTGGTCGCCACGAGGCCCGGGAAGACCAGCGGGAAGAGGATCTGCCAGAGGAAGCGGGTGCGGCTCGCCCCGTCGATGTAGGCGGCCTCCTCCAGGGCTTCGGGGACGGCCTTGACGAAGCCGCGCAGCATCCAGATGGCGAACGGCAGCGAGAAGGCGAGGTGCGGCAGGATCAGCGAGCCGAGCGTGTTCAGCTGCCCGAAGTCCCGCATCAGGAAGAACAGCGGGATGGTCAGCGCCTCCACCGGCACCATCTGCGCGACCAGGAACATGATCAGCAGCGTGGTGCGGAACTTGAAGCGGAACCGGGTCACCGCGGTGGCGGCGAGGAAGGCGATCAGCGCGGAGAGGATGACGACCGTGCCCGCCACCAGCAGGCTGTTGAGGAAGTAGCGGCCGAAGTCCTGCTGTTCGAAGACCCGGCGGAACGAGTCGAGCGAGGGGGACAGCGTCCAGGGGCGGGCTTCGGTGGACTGGATCTCCCCGGCCGGTTTGAAGGCGGAGAGCACCATCCAGTAGAGAGGGAAGGCGACCGCGACGGCGATCAGCAGGGCGGCGGCCTCCGCGGCCAGCCTGCGGGGCCGCTTGACGCGCAGCAGCTTGGCGATGCCGCCGCCGCGCGTGCCCTTCGCGGGATCGCGTACGGGACTGTCGGTCGTCGCGCTCACAGTTCCTCCCCCTGGCGCCTCACCAGGCGCAGATAGACCAGCGTGACGGCCAGCAGGATCACCAGCATCACGACGCCGATCGCGGATCCGAGGCTGTACTGCGAGGACGCGAACGCCTTCTGGTACGCGTACACGTTGAGCACCAG